>JAGQPF010000041.1 GCA_020426845.1 Planctomycetales bacterium | reverse complement strand
TTTAGCCGCAGGATGCAGGCTGGCAGCCTGCACCACGACAAGTCGCAAGCATCGGCGGCGGCGCGCTGCAGACTCCACTGGCGTGCGAACCTTGTCCATCGATTCGTGTCCGATTCAGAATCGATGCGCGCACGGCCATTGACGAGGAGTGGAGTGATGAGGTTTGACGAACTCGACAAGCAGATGCGGAGCTTTGAGACCTCCGCCGATTTCTGCGTGCCGCCGGGCATGTTCATGGTTGCTCGCCTGGATGGCCGTAGTTTCACTCGACTCACCAAAGACGTCTGCCAGTTTGAGGCTCCCTTCGACGAGCGATTTCGCGACCTGATGGTGTCCACCACTGAGTCACTGATGACTTGCGGCTTTCGCGTGCTGTACGGTTACACCGAGAGCGACGAGATCTCGCTGCTCTTTGATCCGACCGAACAACTCTTTGGACGAAAACTGCGGAAGTACAACTCGACCCTCGCGGGCGAAGCCAGTGCTCGGTTCTCGCTTTCTCTCGGCAGGCCGGCGTGCTTTGATTGCCGAATTTCTCAGTTGCCCACAGTGGAACTAGTGGTGGACTACTTCCGCTGGCGCAACGAGGACGCGGCACGCAACTCCTTAAACTCATGGTGCTACTGGACGCTTCGCAAGGACGGCCTGGACGAGGAGCAGGCCACGCAGCGATTGCTCGGCGAATCGGCGGGTCGGAAGCGAGAGTTGCTTTCCCGTTACGGCATCAACTTCGATGCTCTCCCCAGCTGGCAGAAACGCGGTGTGGGGCTGTACTGGGAAGCCTACGACAAGCCATCCGTGAATCCGATCACCAACCAAGTGGTCTCCGCGCGTCGTCGCCGGATTTGCACCGACTTCGACCTGCCGACGAAGAGCGAATACGGCCAGCTTGTCCGGTCGATCCTGTCCCCATCCATCACGACCGGCTGAGAGTCCCCCCCGGCAATCGGCAGTCTTTCACAAAAGACCCTTGCCGATTACCGGGCCAGGGAATTTAACGGCCTAGCATAAGGAGCCTGACGATGGGTGCTTCCTATGGTGAATTCACCAAGTACCCCCGCACGCCCCATTTGTTCGGGTCGCAGGGGACTGACGACGACAAACATCTCGACGAAGCGAAATCGCAGGAGCTCATCGCCGACGAGTCGCTGATTGTCGAAGAAAAGATCGATGGCACGAACGTTGGCATCCATTTCTCGAAATCAGGCGAGCTGATCCTCCAATGCCGGGGCCATCTCATCACCGAAGGGATGCACCCGCAGTATGATCTGTTCAAACAGTGGGCCGCAGTAAAACGGCCTGTTTTGGAGGAGCAGCTCGAGTGTCGCTTCATCTTGTTCGGAGAATGGGCCTACGCCCGGCACTCGATCCATTACCGGAAGCTGACACACTACTTCTTCGAGTTCGACATTTACGACAAGGAGCAGGCAGAGTTTCTCGATTTGGAACGCCGATTGGCGCTACTCGCAGGGACGGGAATTGAGACCGTCCCCGTGGTTCACACGGGCGCGGTGAACCGCGACGAACTGGAGGACCTGATCGGACCATCACAGTTCGACAGCCTGTTTGAGCACCCGATCACCAAGCGGCCCGACAACCTGATGGAGGGCCTATATCTTCGGACGGAGGCGAAGGGCGCGGTGTCGGGACGAGCCAAGTGGGTGCGTGCCGAATTCGTCGAGAAGATCAAGCAGAGCACGCACTGGCAACATCAGCAGATGGTACCCAACCTGCTCGCTGACGACGTGGATATCTGGAGGTGATTTCCGTGAAAAGTGGCCCGAACATCGGCTTGGACCAGGAATTCTATCCTCAGCACGCAATGCTGTTCGCAGAGTTGATGGCTTCCGTGAAATGGGATGAAAGCATGAAGGCCCGCAAGACGGCCAGCTACGGAAGACCGTATCGCCCGGAGTGAATGCCATGAACTGGGAGCAACTCAAACAATTTTCGCTGGATGACATCGCGGATTGGGCCGAAACCCAAACGTGGTGTCAGGCGATGGCGAACTGCGTTCAGGACGCCCAGTGGCATTCGGAAGGCGATGTCTGGACCCACACGAGAATGGTCCTCGGGCAACTGCACGAACTCGACGAGTGGCCGTCGCTCACGCCGGACGAGCAGACACTCCTGACCTTTACCGCTCTGTTCCATGATGTCGCCAAGCCGCTGACCACGGAAATCGACTCCGTGACGAGCCGCGTTCGCTCTCCCAAGCACGCCGTCAAGGGAGAACATGTCGCTCGTGCGGTCCTGCGCGACCTGGGCTGCGACCTGAAGACTCGCGAGGAGATTGCCAGATTGGTTCGATACCACGGACGACCTGCCTTTCTGCTCGAACGTGATGAGCCGCCCCATGAAGTGGTCCGGCTCTCGTGGCTGGTCAACAATCGACTACTGTACATGTTCGCACTGGCGGACACTCGTGGTCGAGATACCGACTCGATGGCTCGGCCCGAAGAGAATCTGCACTTTTGGAAAGCCCTGGCTGAAGAATACGATTGCTACGACCAACCGTATCCCTTCGCCACGGACCACGCTCGCTTTACGTTCTTTCGGCAGCGGGATCCCAACCTTCACTATGTCCCCCACGAAGACTTCTCCTGCACCGTGACGCTCATGGCTGGCCTACCGGGCAGCGGTAAGGACACATGGCTCGCCGGAAATCGCGGCGATACTCCGGTTGTCTCATTGGATGACATCCGAGGCGAACTCGGCGTCGATCCGACCGACAATCAGGGGCGAGTAGCGCAGGAGGCCCAAGCACGCTGCCGAGAGTTTCTGCGATCAAAAACGTCGTTCGCCGTCAATGCCACCAACACAATGCGGCAGACTCGTGGCCGGTGGCTCAATCTGTTTAGCGACTACAATGCCCGCATCGAAATCGTCTACCTCGAACCCCGGTTTGACACGCTGCTGCGTCAAAACAAAAACCGGAAAAAACCTGTTCCCGAGCCGGTGATCCGCGAGCTGGCCAAGAAGTGCCAGCCACCGACGTGGACGGAGTGTCACCGCCTTGTGATGGGAGACGGGAGCGAGGCGTGACATTGCCGAGGCGTTCGCCGCTCGACCTTACGAACCGATATTCGAAGCCCCATGCTCCTGACAGTTTCCACACAGCACAAACCGGCCACCGACCTCGGGTATCTGCTCCACAAACACCCCGATCGGTTTCAGAGCTTCGACCTAAGCTTTGGTCGGGCGCACGTCTTCTATCCCGAGGCGTCCGAGGATCGTTGCACGGTCAGCTTGTTGCTCGATGTCGACCCGGTGGGCATGGCGCGAGGGAAGCAGCGAGATCAGAGCTATTTGCTTGGGCACTACGTCAATGACCGACCTTACGTTGCCTCCTCATTTATGAGCGTGGCGATCTCGCAACTCTTCGGAACGGCGATGAGCGGACGCTGCAAGGATCGGCCGGAACTGGCTGCAACTCCGCTCCCTCTGACCGCCCGGCTCGATGTCCTGCCCGTGCGAGGCGGCGAGGGGTTTCTTCATCGCATGTTCGAACCGCTCGGTTACTCGGTCGAAGCTGCTCGGCAACCGCTCGACGAGCAATTCCCGGAATGGGGTGATAGCCCCTATTTTTCCGTGTCGATCCACGGGACGAAGACACTCTCCGAGTTGCTCACTCACCTGTATGTGTTGATCCCCGTCTTTGACAACGAAAAGCATTACTTCGTCGGCGAAGACGAGCTGGAAAAGCTGCTGGCGAAGGGAGGCGGCTGGCTCGCCGCTCACCCCGAAAAGCAACAGATCACTCGCCGCTATCTCAGGCATCGCTCCAGTCTCTATCGAGAGGCGCTCGCTCGGCTGGTCGAGACGGACGAAGACGCAACGACTGACGAGTCGCCGAACATGGCGCAGCAAGAGGAAGTGCTCGAGAAGACACTGAGCCTCAATGATCAACGCCACGGAGCGGTCATCGCCGCGCTGCGGGGCAGCGGCGCTCGCACAGTGCTCGACCTCGGTTGCGGCGAGGGAAAGCTCCTGCGTGAACTGCTGCAAGATCGGCAGTTCGATCAGATCGTTGGAATGGATGTATCTATCCGCTGTTTGGAGATGGCGCAAAAGCGATTGAAACTGGACCGACTTCCCGACCGACAGGCGGCCCGACTGAAACTGATTCACGGCTCGCTGATCTATCGAGACAAGCGACTCGAGGGTTTTGATGCGGCGGCCGTCGTCGAAGTGATCGAACATCTCGATCCACCGCGGCTGTCGGCGATGGAGCGAGTGCTGTTCGAGTTCGCCCGCCCCAAGACGATCGTCGTGACCACGCCCAACCGTGAGTACAACGTGATGTGGGACTCGCTTCCCGCGGGCCAGTTCCGCCACGCTGACCACCGATTCGAGTGGAGCCGCCGAGAGTTCCAGGACTGGGCGAGTCGAATGGCCGATCAGCACGGCTACTCCATCCGTTTTCTCCCGGTGGGGCCGGAAGACGAAACCGTCGGAGCGCCAACACAGATGGGAGTGTTCGAGGATTCGGGAACACGAGCTGTGGTCGGAAAACGGGATCGAATGACTGAGGTGCAAGCGTGAAGATTACCGTCCCCAAACTCTCACTCGTCGTTCTCATCGGTCCGAGCGGGGCGGGGAAGAGCACATTCGCCCGGAAGCACTTTCTGCGGACCGAGGTGCTGTCGTCGGATGTTTGCCGTGGACTCGTCAGTGACGACGAGAACAACCAGGCAGCCACCAACGACGCGTTCGAGGTCTTGCATTTCGTCGCCGCCAAGCGGCTTGCTCGCGGGCATTTGACCGTCATTGACGCCACTAATGTCCAGTCGGAAGCGCGGAGGCCACTGGTGCAGTTGGCAAGGCAGTACCATTGCTTGCCGGTTGCCGTTGTGCTGAACCCGCCCGAGTCGGTTTGCCTCGAGCGCAATCGAGAGCGGGACGACCGCGCGTTTGGTCCTCACGTGGTGCGACAACAACGGTCGCAGCTTCGTCGCTCTATTGGGGCCCTGAAACGAGAGGGATTCCGACACGTCTTTGTGATGGATTCCATCGAAGCGATCGACTCGGCGACCGTCGAACGACTGCCGCTCTGGAACGACAAGCGAAACGAGCATGGTCCGTTTGACATCATCGGCGACATTCACGGTTGCTGTGACGAGCTTGAAGACCTGCTGCACGAGCTTGGCTATCGACCGAGCATCCTTGTCCCGGGAGGCCCTTCACTTGTCAGTGGCCCGGTTCTCGCTCATCCGGACGGCCGCAAGGCTGTCTTTGTCGGCGATCTCGTGGATCGAGGGCCTCGGGTCTTGGACACCGTCCGGATCGTCGCGGGAATGGTCGCTTACGGCAGCGCCATCTGCGTCCCCGGCAACCACGACATGAAGTTGCTGCGAAAGCTGCGCGGGAAAAATCCGCAGATGACGCACGGCCTGGCCGAGTCATGGAGCGAGATCGAAGCCCTTCCAGACGACCTTCGTGAAACCTTCTGCCAACAGTTGGCCGAGTTTCTCAATGGCCTTGTAAGCCACTATGTGCTTGACGATGGCAAGCTGGTCGTCGCTCATGCGGGGATGAAAGAAGCGTATCAAGGCCGCGGCTCGGGGAAGGTCCGAGAGTTCGCTCTGTACGGAGAGACGACCGGAGAGACGGACGAGTTCGGATTGCCCGTGCGATACAACTGGGCCGCGGAGTATCGCGGCTCGGCAATGGTCGTTTACGGCCATACTCCCGTCCCCGAACCCGAGTGGCTCAACCGCACAGTCAACGTCGACTCCGGCTGCGTCTTCGGCGGCAAGCTCACCGCTCTTCGCTATCCCGAACGGGATTTTCTCTCCGTCGCGGCCAAGCAGATCTACTGCGAGCCGGCACGGCCATTTCTCACCGACGGGCCGCAGACGCCGACCGGTCGGGCCTCCATCGCAGGCGACCCTTGGACCGCTCAGCAGCTGAATGACGACGTCCTCGACGCGGAAGATGTGCTCGGGAAGCGAATCATCTCGACTCGCTTGCAACGCAACGTGACCATTCGGGAAGAGAACGCAACGGCGGCACTGGAAGTCATGAGCCGTTTCGCGGCGAATCCCAAGTGGCTCATCTACTTGCCGCCGACGATGTCGCCCTGCGAAACCTCCAGCGAGCCCGGTTTGCTGGAGCATCCGGCCGAAGCGTTTTCGTACTTTCGCAGCCAAGGCGTTCCACAGGCGGTGTGCGAGGAAAAGCACATGGGATCGAGGGCCGTCGTTGTTGTCTGTCGAGATGAAGCTGCCGCTCGAGAGCGGTTCGGTGTGACCGACGGAGAAACGGGCATTGTCTATACCCGCACCGGCAGACGATTCTTCAACGATGTCGAATTGGAATCGCAACTCCTCGAACGGTTGCGAGCGGCCATGACCGCCTCCGAATTCTGGGACGAGTTTCAGACTTCCTGGGCCTGCTTTGACTGCGAACTGATGCCCTGGTCCGCCAAGGCTCAGGAGTTGCTCCGGTCACAGTACGCCGCCGTGGGCGCCGCCGGACGAGCAGC
>JAGQPF010000398.1 GCA_020426845.1 Planctomycetales bacterium | reverse complement strand
ATCGAGCCGTTGAGATCCAGCGCGCGGTGCAACTGGCCAAAGTCCCGCATCAGCTGGCGGCGATCGTCCAGTCGCTCCATGGTCAAGTCCACGGGGAGCTGGAACATGTTCGCTCCCGTCGTGCGATTCAGCGGCTTGCCGAGCAGATCGTATTCGGGCAAGACAGTCGCCTTGTTGCCCACGAACGGATCGTAACGTTTGCCGAGATAGCCGCCCCACGCCACGTGAGTCGGGTGTTTCATGAACACCACATAGGGCGGCATCGCGGGATCGTTGGCGCCGAGAAACTTTGCCGCCACCGAGCCGATCGCCGGATACATATGCCCCAGCGGGTTGGTGCGAGGCGTCGCCTCCCGGTTGCCCGTTTGAATCACTTGGTTCGGTTGATGGCTGCTTTTGCGCGGGTCCACCGACCGGATCAAGGTGAACTGGTCCATCATCGCCGCCTGCTTCGGCAGGTGCTCACAAATCTGCACCCCCGGAACGGCCGTCGAGATCGGCGAGAACGGGCCACGATTCATAAAGGGGCGATCGGGCTTGGGATCCCACGTGTCGATGTGACTTGGGCCGCCGGTCATCCACAACAAAATGACACTCTTGCGGCTCGGCGACGACTCGCCCCGCCGAGCAGCCTCGGCGGAATGTTGAAGCAATTGCGACACACTGAGCCCTGCCAACCCGGCCAAGCCCGCCTTCAACACGTTGCGACGGCTGCGAACCACCATCCCCTCGGCCGTGAGCGGATAGTAATCCTCAAACGCGTGCGAATGATGATTGGGCGAATGCGTCATGGTGTCGCCTGAGTAGATCGGTGGGTGAGGAGGTGGGAATGGGGCGGAGGTGGCAGGAGGCCATAGCCGACCGAGTGCGGCGAATCATCGCTCGATTACGCTATTACGCTATTACGCTTCGGGTCTGTTCTTCCGCCGCCGATGGGGTATGGCGATTGTGCCACATTATAGATCGGCCGTGGCAATGCCCGAAGTTCATTTTAGCCAAGTCAGCCAAAGACTTGGTGGAGCACACGGCCATACGGCACCAGGCTCACGGGCCGACCCGTGCGAGTGAAGTACTCCAAGTGATGGTCAATGCCCAGCGCGTGCAAGATCGTTGCCCCCATATCGTCCGGCTTGATGTCCGTGGCGTCGTCGGGCCCCGTGCCGTCCTTGTTGGTCGCTCCGATTAACTGACCCGCACGGACACCGCCGCCCGCAAGCAGGCACCAGTTGGCTCGAGGAAAGTGATCGCGGCCGGCGTTCTCGTTGATCTTGGGAGTGCGGCCAAATTCCCCCATCACAACCACCAGGGTTCGCTCGAGCAGCCCCTTTTCGGAGAGCGTCTCCAGCATGGCCGGCAGTGCCGCGTCCAACGGCCCCATCAGCTTCCGATGTCCGTCAAAGTTGTCCAAGTGCGTGTCCCACCCTTGATTGGTGACCGTCACGAACCGCACTCCCTGCTGCACCAAGCGCACGGCGAGCAGCAACGACTGCGCCAGTTCGTCAGCGCCGAACCGACTCTGCACGGACTGCGACTCCTTGCTGACGTCAAATGCATCGCGAGTTTTGGTCGAGGTGATCATGCGATAGGCTTGCTCGCTGAACTGATCGAGCGCCTCGAGCAACGTGCTGTTGGTGTCCGCCTCGCGAAAGGCCCGGTCGACCTTTTGCAGCAATTGCTGGCGGCGCTCCACCTTGTCCAGCGTCAGTCCGTCGGGCAGCGAGATGCCTCGCACGGAGAACGGCTTGCCGGGCGAGGGTGTCGCGTTCGTCTTGAACGGCGCGTAGGCGTCGCCCATGAATCCCGCGCCCCACTCGGTTTGAGGAATGGCGACGTACGAAGGCAGCTCGGGGTCGCGAGGCAACTCTTTGGTCACGATCGAGCCGTAGGATGGATGCCGCAGCGCCGGAGTCGGCCGGTTGCCGGTGGCGATGTACGCCTGACCTTGAGGATGGTCGCCCGTCGAATGACTGATGCCTCGTAGCAGCGTGAAGCGGTCGATCATGCCGGCGAGCTTCGGCAGGTGCTCACACGCCAGCAGCCCGGGAATCTTGGTGCCGATCGGCGTGAACTCGCCGCGTGTGTCGACCGGCGCCTCGGGCTTCATATCGAGCGTGTCGAGGTGCGAGGGTCCGCCCGCCAGATTGACGAACAACACCGAGTCGGCCGTCGCCGGTGGGCGGCCCGCCTGCTCCGCCATCGCTGACTGCGCGCGAAATAGGTCGCTGCAACTCCAACCCAACAGCCCCAACGTGCCGACGCGCAACGAGTCGCGCCGCGAGAGCTGCGTCACCGGTCGAGAAATCCTGGAACTCATCGTCCTGTCGCTCTTCATCGAGGAAGGAGGCGTGCTTTGCGCGCCAATGGTTGGTCAATGGTTGGTCAAAGGTTGGTCAATGATTTGTCAAAAACTCTTGCGTGTTGAGCAGGGCCCACATCAGGTCGCGCAGTCCCTCCGCGACCCCGTTCGAGCGGCGGAGGTGCTCCAGCGCGTCTCGCAGCTCCGAGGCATCGGGCGCACGCGACACGCTACGCAGGTAAGCCGTGCGAATCAACGGCTTGAGCTCGTCGTCACTGGCCGACGAGGCCGTGTCACCCGTGGCGGGCGCTGCCGTCGGCTCACCTGCCACGGTATCGGAAGACAGCGACTCGCCCCGCTCGCGGGCGACTTGCTGGAGCCAGCCGTCCTTGCGCTGCAGCCACTCGAGCAGTTCCTGGTCGTTGCGGACGTAGAGCGACTGCAGCAGGGTCGGCTGGGCCTGTCGCTCGCAGTCACAATTGGTCGTTCGCAACGGCTTGCCGAAGATCAACAGCGAGTAGTCGATGCCGCGCGCTTGAATCGACTTCGGGTGCTGGGCGATCTTGCGGCTGGCCACCGCCTGTGACCAATTCGAGTTGCCTCGTTCGTCGCTCGTCGCCTGCTGAATCGCGTCGACCGTAACTTCCGCGGGCAAACGCCGAATCAGGGCGTGGCTGAAGTTCCGAGTGTCGGCGCGGTTCGTGGCGTTCGTGCGCCAGCTGCGTTGATAGGCGTCAGAGCGGCAAATCTCTCGATGGAGCCATTTCAGATCGAACTGCTGCTCGACAAACTCGCTCGCCAGATGGTCCAGCAGCGCCGCGTTGCTGGGAGGATTGGCGCGATTCAGATCGTCCGGCGGCTCGACGATGCCAACGCCGAAATGGTGCTTCCAGATCCGATTGACCATGGCGCGCGCGAAGTAGGGGTTGTCGCGGGAGAGCAGCCAGCTGACGAGCGGCTCGCGCGGATCTGCGTAGTCGTTCAGATCCAGCATCGCGTCGCCAAGCAGCTTGGCCGGCTGGGGCTTGGCGCGTGGCGGCTCGATCCAGACCTCATTCCAAGGAATCGGCAGCCCCTCGGCGGACACTCGCAAATACATCTGCCTCCGCAGCGCGGCGGTGTTGAGCCGCTCGGGAACGCCCAGCTTGGTTTTCAACATCTGCTGCGCCGGCAGCGCGTCGGGCGCGGCGCCTGTCTTGATGCGGTCGAAAAACGCGGCAAAGTGATTGAAGTCCTGCTGAGACCATTGATCGAACGGATGCTTGTGGCACTGGGCGCACTGCAGCCGCACGCCGAGAAACACGTAGCCAAACGACAACGCCCGGTCGACCGACAGCTGGTTATTCGAACGGAACCAGTAGTAATGCATCGCGTTGGCGTGGTCCGTGAAGTCGGCCGGATCCGTGCGGCTCAGATAACGGCTCTGCCCCGCCGCATACGACGCGTAGCTCTCGCCGTCCTCGCGGCTCTTCGCCAGCAGGATGCCCGCCGCAATCCGGTCCCAGCCAACATTGTCGGCCACACGGCGCCGCAGCCAGCGATTCCATTGCTCCGACGCGGGCTGGTTCATGTCGGTGGTGCCGAGATACTGCGAGTTGCTGCCGGTGAGGTCGCTGAGCCAAACGGTCCACCACTCGGCGTAAGCCGGAGACTCCAACAATCGCTCGATCGCGCGGTCGCGTTTATCAAGGCTTTCGTCTGCCACGAAGTCACTCACCTCGGCGGGCGTTGGCAGCGTGCCCGCAATGTCCAGGCTCACGCGCCGCAGGAACTCCGCGTCGGAGCAGGCCGGGGACGGAGCGATGCCGAGCTTGCCAAGCTTTTCCAGCACCAGTCGATCAACCTCGGTTCGCGCCCCGGTCGCGGAGACGCGCTGGTCGCTGATCGGCAGCAACGTCTGCACAGGTGTCACGCCATTGTCATAGAAGGCGATGATGTGCGTCTCGCCGGCCGAGACGCACCGCGCCAATCCGCCCGGCTCCACCGTCGAGACGGCGGGGTCATTCGACTGGAACCGCGTCAGGTCGGTGACATCCTCACGCCGCCCGTCCTGCCAGGTCGCAATACAACGCAGCTGAGTCGACTCGCCGACGCGAGCAAACCGCAGCTCGCTCGGCTCCACTTCCAGCCGCGCCAGCTTGGCGGGCTCTGCCGTGCCCTCGGCGCCCGAGGCAATCCAGCGTTTCAGCAACTGGTACTGCCAGCTTTCCTGCTCGAGCCGCTTGCCGCCGCCATGCTCGTCGCCGTGGGTTGGCTTATACAGCAGCAGACTCTCCTCCGGCTTGTCTTTCGAGACCCGTGGCTCCTCGCCCGCTGTCATGGCCTCAAGATCCGCCGCGAAGTCGTAACCGAACATCGAAAGTCGAAACCCGCCGCGACCCTGGAAGGAGCCGTGACAACTTCGGCCATTGCACCCGAGCCGCCCCAGCATTGGCAGCACATGCCGCTGGAAATCGGGCGAAACGTCCGCCGCCGAATCGGCCAAGCGACGGGCGATCGACGGCTCGATCGTTGACGCGATGCCAGCCGGTGCTCTCGACGCCCCCGCCTCCGCTGGCGCCGCCTCCGCCGCTGGGGCCAGCGGACTCGCTAGGGGCTCCCCCGCCAAAAAGCGGCGCCACGCGTTCGGCTTGTCGCTGACCGCGTAGTGAACGTTGGGTTGAGCTGCGCGGAGCGTGGCCAGCGCGTCGACGGGCATTT
>JAGQPF010000397.1 GCA_020426845.1 Planctomycetales bacterium | reverse complement strand
GCTGAGCCTGATCGACTTGCTCCTGCGGCGCCTCCATCGACTTGACCAGTTCGGCAATGCGTCCGGCGAGTTCGTCGAGCTCCGCCTGCTGTTGGTCGGAGGCGACGCGTAGCACCGGAGCGGTGTCCTTTTTGTTGCCATCCATCACCGGGCCGTCGAGGCTGTTGAAGAAGGCAAACAGTTGGTAGAAGTCCTTCATCTCGAACGGGTCGAACTTATGCTCGTGGCACGTCACACAGCCCATCGAGACGCCCATCCAGACCGTCGACATCGTCGACACGCGGTCGTTGGTGTAGTGGACGTAGTACTCCTCGGGAATCACACCGCCCTCGCTCGTCGTCACGTTGCAGCGATTGAAGCCGGTCGCGATCAATTGGTCGCGAGTCGGATTGGGCAGCAGGTCGCCGGCGAGTTGCTCGATCGTGAACTGATCGAACGGCTTGTTCTGATTGAAGGCGCGGACGACCCAATCGCGATAGGGCCAAATCTCGCGGAAGTTGTCCAAGTGCAAGCCGTGCGTGTCGCCGTAACGGGCGGCGTCGAGCCAATACCGCGCCATGTGTTCGCCATAGCGAGGCGAGTTCAACAGCCGCTCGACTGCGGCTTCGTAGGCCTGATCCAAGCGGGGCAGGGGCGCGCCATGCTCGGCCGTGGTCAATTTGGCGCCCGCCGCGCCGCCGCGCGCTTCGGTGAGGAAGCGGTCGACTTCCGCGAGCGTCGGCGGCAGTCCGGTCAAATCGTATGTCACGCGGCGCAGCAACGTCACGGCATCGGCCTGAGGTGACGGCGCTAGCTGCCGGCCTTCCAACTGTTTCAACACGAAGCGATCGATGGCGCTGCGCGGCCAAACGACGTCCTGCACCTCCGGCAATTCGGGGCGAGTTGGCGCCACGAACGACCAATGCTCCTGCCACACCGCGCCTTCATCGATCCAGCGTTTGATGGTGGCAATCTCGGCGTCCGTTAGCGGCTTGCCCTCGGCAGGCGGCATCCGCTGCTCGGCATCCTCGTGCACCAGCCGCCGATAAACGACACTCTTGTCCGCGTTGCCCGGCATGATCGCCACGCCGTCTCCGGATTCGAGCTCGGCAAACAAGCCTTCCTTGGTGTCGAGCCGCAGGCTGGTCTCTCGCTTCGCAGCGTCCAGTCCGTGGCAAATAAAACACTTCTCGGCCAACAGCGGTCGGACCTCGCGACCGAAGTCCACCGGCGCGGGCGACTCGGCCCACACCGGCGCCGCGACAGCAATCACAAGGGCGAATACGGGAAAAGCCGTTCGTCGAATCATGGCAGGTTCCGTAGAGCAGCAAGGAGGGGATCGCGAGGTGCCGACAGCAGGTGGGGCGGGGGAGCGATGTGGCGAGGGGATTTGGGCGGGCTGCCAAAGTTTTGCCGCGCAGGCGGCCCAGCTGTTTTTCTACAGCCCATTAAAGCTAACTTCGGCTCTTCGTCGATTAGAATACAAAAAGACCTTGACATCCAGTTATCGATAATTTATTTCTGATGGCTGTTGGGGGCCGACAGATTCCCTGTTGGTCACCCGCAGCCCGGAGTCGCATGCGGCGGCGACATCCGTGCCCCTCCCGCGCCGCACCCTCCTTCCGACCCACCCCACCTTCGAACGACATCGCCAGCCCGGGTTCCACCCAGCACGCGTCTCCCAACAGCCTCAATTTGGCGCCGCCCTTTTCGGCAGACCGTCTGGCTTTCTCACCCCACCTTGCCCGTGTGCTGACGATCGTCGTTCGCCGAACAGGAGAACGGCAATGCCTGTTTCTCGGCTGCGTCTCGCTGGCGCGCGGTTGCCACTGGCTTTCTCGACTCTCTCGACTCTCTCGATGGTCGCTCTCCTGGCCGCCACGCTCGTGGCCGCCGACGGCCCCAAGCTCAAAGAGCTGAGCGTCTTTCCGTCGCAGGCCACGCTGGCCGGCCAACGAACGACGCAAGGGCTGCGAGCCACCGCCGTGTTCGAGGACGGGACTCGCAAAGACGTGACCGAACAGTGTCAGTTCCACAGCTCGGCGCCGAATGTCGCGGCGGTCTCCGCAACGGGCCTGATCACCCCGCAGTCCAACGGCGACGCCCAAGTCATCACGACCTTGGACGGCGTGGAGACGACCACTGCGATCACGATTCAGCGTTGTGACGACAACAGCTACAACTTTCGCAATGACGTGTTGCCGGTCGTCGAACACCTGACCTGCAATCAAATGGGCTGCCACGGCTCGCCGAAAGGCAAGAAGCGATTGCAGCTGTCGCTGTTCAGCGCCGACCCGCACGAGGACTATCGGCAGCTGACCGACAAGGAGAAGAAGCTGGTTGACCCCGAGCATCCCGATCGCAGCTGGATGTTGTTGAAGGCGATCTGCGAGGAGGACCATGGCGGGGGCGACCTCACCGAGGAGGGCTCGCCCGAATACAACCTGTTGCTCGACTGGATCAAGAAGGGCGTGCCCGAGGGCGACGACGCCGACCCGGAGATCGTTCGCGTCGAAGTCTTCCCGCAGGAGCGCCGGCTATTGCCCGGCGAGCGCCAGCGGCTGTTGGTCGAGGCGCACTACTCCGACGGATCGATGCGCGACGTCACCGACCTCGCGTCGTTCAAATCGGACGAGGAGGCCGTGGCGACGGCGGACGCGACGGGCGTCATCGAGGCGACCGGCTACGGCGAAGCGGTTGTGATGGTCAGCTACAGCGGACGCCTGACCACCTGCCGCGTGATCTCGTCCCAGCCCGCCCAGGTGCCGTTTCCGAATATTCCGGTCGACAACCGCGTCGACGAGCTGGTGCTCGCCAAGCTGAAGTCGCTGAACATCATTCCGTCCGACCTGTGCAGCGACGAGGAGTTCGCGCGACGCGTCTACTTGGACGTGATCGGCATCTTGCCGACCGCCGACGAGACGCGCGCGTTTTTGGCGGACACTTCGGCCGACAAGCGGGCGAAGTTGATCGACCAGCTGTTGGAGCGTCCCGAATACGCCGACTTTTACGCGTTGAAATGGGGCGACGTGCTGCAGATCAATCGGCAGGAGCCGGCTCGCCTGCAAGACAAAGGCATGTGGGCGTTCTACCGCTGGCTCTGGAGCTCGCTGGACGAGAACAAGCCGATGGACCAATTCGTCCACGACGTGCTGACGGCGCGCGGCAGCGGCTACCGCAATGGACCGGCCAACTTCTTCCGCATCGGCGAGGGGCCCCAGGGCATGGCCGAGCACGCGTCCACGGCCTTTCTGGGAGTGCGGCTGGACTGTGCCCATTGCCACAATCATCCTTTCGAGCAGTTTACGCTGAACGACAACCTCGGCATGGCGGCGTTCTTCACCAAGGTGCGCACCAAGCGATCGTCCGAGCAGGACGAGGAAATCGTCTACTTGGCCGACACCGGCTCGATCAAGAACCCGGACACCAATCAAGTCGCCGCCGCCAAATTCCTCAGCGGGCCCGAGCTGTCGGCTAAAGAGCGAGCGGCGTCGCTGGCGGCTGCTGATGCACAGTCGGCGGCCGATCGCGAGGCGGCGAAGCTGGCCGCCCAGGTCAAGTCGGTGGTGGCCAAGGCCGCCAGCGCAAAGGCCGCCGCGGCCAAGGAAAGCGCCCGCCTGGCCGGCTTGGCCAACACGGCGATGTCGGATGTCAAACGAGCCCAAGAGGCGGCGCAGCGCGCGGCCGGCGAACTGGCCGCGGCCAAGGCGGCGCTCGCGACCGACGCCACCAGCAAGACGGAAGCCGAGCAAGAGGCCGCCGCCAAACAGATGGCGGAGAAAGAGGCCGCCGTCGAGGCTGCCAACCGCGAGGCGGACGCCGCCCGCGCCAAGGCTGACAATATCATGTCACAAAAGGCCGACGCCGAGCGAGCCGCCAAGCAGGCCGAGTCCGACTCCACCGCGGAGCTGAAGGCGGTCAACGCCGCCAAGGCCGCCGCCGACCGCGAGCTCGCCGTGAAAACGCGAGCTGCCCGCGAGGCAGCCGCCGCCTTGCTGGCCGCCGAGAACGAGGGCGATCCCCGCGCCAAGCTCGCCGCCTGGATCACCTCGCCCGACAATCCCTACTTCGCACGCCACATGGCCAACCGAGTTTGGACCTGGCTGCTGGGTCGCGGAATTATCGACGAGCCCGACGACTTCCGCTCGACCAACCCCGCCTCGAACCCCGAGCTGCTCGACTTCCTGGCCGACCAGTTCGTCAAGTCGGGATACGACATGAAGGCGATGTTCCGCATCGTGCTGAACTCGCGAACCTATCAGCTGTCGGCCAAACCGAACCAGTGGAACAGGCACGATCAGATTCACTACTCCCATGCCCGGCTCAAGCGGCTGACCGCCGAGCAGCTGGCAACCGCCATCACCCAGGTGACGGGTGTCGATGAGAAGTACCCCGGTCTGCCCTTGGGCACACGAGCCACCCAGTTGCCCGACGTCTCGATGCGTTCCGAGTTCCTCGATCTGTTCGGGCGCCCCAAGCGGGCCACGCCCGTCGAGTCGGAGCGCACTTGCGACACGCATCTCGGCCAGAGCCTGCAGATGATCAGCTCCGACTATGTCGCCCGCAAGCTCCGTGACAACAGCGGACGCGTCGCCAAGCTCGTCGCCTCCGGCAAGACGTCGGAGCAGATCGTCGAAGAGCTCTACCTGACGGCTCTCGGCCGCCGCCCAACCGATGGCGAGCGCGAGCTGATCTTCAGCACGCCCATCGACGACAAGCTGCGGCGGGAGAAATTCGAAGACCTTGCCTGGGTGCTGATGAACACCAAGGAATTCCTGTTCAACCATTGAGCCAGCTCGCTCGGCGTTCGACCCAAACAAACACCGCACATCAAGGATCAACCATGCTACACATCGACATGAAAGCCACTCGCGGGCAGATGGGACGGCGAGACTTCGTGAAGGTCGGCGCGCTGTCCACGCTCGGCTTGACCCTGGCCGACCAGCTGCGATCCAAGGCCGAGGCCAGCCCCCAAACCGAGGCCAAGGCCAAGGCGTGCATCGTGCTCTGGATGAGCGGCGGCCCGTCGCATATGGACACCTTCGATCTCAAGCCCGACGCGCCGGCGACCCACCGTGGCACTTTCAAGCCGATCGAAACGATCGTGCCGGGCATGCGAGTCTGCGAGCATCTGCCGATGCTCGCGCAACACGCCGACAAATTCAGCATCCTCAACGCGGTAACGCATCCTTCGCCGTCGCACGACATCGCCAGTCACATCATGCTGACGGGCAACGTGCCGGCCCGCGGCACCGTCAACCCCAGCTATGGCTCGGTGCTGTTCCGCGAGCGCGGCTACGAGGGCTCATTGCCGCCCTATGTCGCCGTGCCGAACGGCCATCGCTACTCCGAAGCCGGCTTCATGGGCGGCACCTACAAGCCGTTCTCGATTGGCAACGACCCCAACTCCGAAGGCTTTCAAGTGCGCAGTCTGCGGCTGCCTCCGGGGATGACGATCGACCGGTTGGAGAACCGCCGCCAGTGGCTCGCGGGATTGGACACCCTGAAGCGCGACATGAACGACAATGCCGAGCTCGAGGTGTTGGACGGATTCTATCAACGTTCCTACGACATGATCGCCGCCCCCGAGGCCACCAAGGCGTTCGATCTGGCCAGCGAGGACGACAAGCTCCGCGACCGCTACGGCCGCAACACGCTGGGCCAAAGCTGCCTGCTGGCTCGCAGGTTGGTGGAGTCCGGTGTGTCGTTCGTGCACGTCGACCGCGGCGGCTGGGACACGCACTCGAAAAACTTCGACACCCTCCGCGACACGCGGCTCCCCGAGCTCGATCAAGCCTACTCGGCGCTGCTCGAGGATCTTCAGCAGCGCGGCTTGCTGGAGAGCACCATCGTGCTGTGGATGGGCGAGTTCGGCCGCACGCCGACCATCGACTACGCGCCGCGTTGGCAAGGCGGACGTCACCATTACTCGAAGGTGTTCTCCGCCGCGATCGGCGGCGGCGGCATCGCGGGCGGCCACGTGATCGGCTCCAGCACCGACAAGGGCGAGGAGGTCAAGGACCGGCCGACGTTGCCTTGGGACATCGGCGCGACGATGTTCACCTTGCTGGGCATTCCCTACGACAAGACCTATGTCGAGCGAGATCGCAATATCCGCTTGCTGCCATTCGGCACCAGCGTCGTCAGCGGCGGCATGCTGACCGAGCTGGCCGACGTCGGCTGACGAACGCAAATTTGAAAAAGACCCAACGGGCTCCTGGCCGGACCCGCGTGTGCTTCTTTGTGAGCGAAGGTAGTCAACGATGAACACGACCCACTGCAAACTCGCCCTTGCGCCTAACTACAAGCGGCATCTCAGCCTCTTCGTGGCGACTACCCTCGCGTTCGTCGCTGCCGTGCCGATCCGAGCCGAGGAGCCGGCCTTGCCCGAGCCCGAGCCGACCATCACAGCCATCGTACCGGCAGGTGTCACGCGCGGCGCCAGCGTGGAAGTGACAGTGTCCGGCGCCAACCTCGCAGCGATTCGCGAGATTCGCGTCACCGGCAGCGGCCTCTCGGCGGACTTGACGCCGAGCGAAAGCAGTCGTCCCAATCCGCGGCAAGCGACCATTCGCCTGACCGCCGCCGCCGATGCGGAGTTGGGGCTGCAAGAGCTGCGAGTCATCACCGACGCGGGCGCCTCCAACGTCGGCCGCATCGTGGTCGGCGCCTTGCCGGAAGCATTGGAGCAGGAGCCAAACGACACGGACCTGGAGGCAAGGCCGCTTTCCCTGCCACTGGTGATCAACGGCTCACTCACCCGCAGCGAGGACCGTGACTGCTTTCGTTTCTCCGCCAAGTCCGGTCAACAGATCGTGCTCGACTTCTACGGCCGACGCCTGCATCCCTACGTCTCGCGGCAACGGCCCGGTTGGCTCGAGGGCCTGCTGACCGTCCGAGACGTGACGGAGTTCGCCGGGGTCGCGGACGAGCTTCGCGCGGCACAAGAGGAGGTTGCCAAGCAGACCGCCGCATCCAAGTCGGCCGCGAAGCGAGTGTCGGACCGCGCCACGGACCTGAAAGCTCAAGACGCGAAGCTCGCGGCGGCCAAGCAACAGGCTGCCGCCAAAGCGACCGCCGCGAAACAAGCGAGCGAAGCGTTGGCCAAGTTGAGCAGGCCCGCTGCGGACGGAGCAGCACCAGAAGCCGCCGAGGCGACGAAGCAACTGAAAGCGGCCGAGGCGAAAGCCAAGAGTGCCGCATCCGAACACGAGGCCAGCCAAAAGTCGGTTGCTCAATGGGAGCAGCAGGCGAAGGATGGCCGCGCAAAATTGGCCGCGGCTCAGTTGGCCGCAAAGCAGGCGAACGACCGGCTGACCGCGGCCAACTCTCAACTGCAGGCGGCGCGCGACTCCGCAGACGCGCTTCCCAAGGCGCCCTCGCGGAGCCTGGCCTACGCGCACGACTACGGCGGACGCCAAGACCCACTGCTCGTGTTCGTCGCGCCGCACGACGGCGAATACGTGGTTGAGGTCCGCGACGAGTTGTCCCGATCGCGCCCGGAGTTCAACTACCGCTTGACGATCGGCGAGCTGCCGTTGGTGACGGCCGCATACCCAGCCGGAGGCCGGCGCGGAGAAACCACACGGATCGCGTTGGAAGGCGTCCATCTCGGAGATGCGACCGCCTTGGAGTTCAGTGTCGACAAGGCCGGCGCGTTGGAGCAACACATCGTCCACACCGCAGACGGTCGCTCCAACGACATCGCGCTCCAAGTGAGCGACGACTCCGAAGTGCTGGAGCAGGAGCCCAACGAGGACGGCGCAGCCGCGCCCACATTTCAACTGCCGGCCGTTCTGAACGGGGTGATCCAAGCCGACTCGGACCGCGATTGCTTCCGATTCGCGGCCAAGAAGGGCGAGCGGCTGATCTTCGAGACCGCCAGCGCAACCTTTGGATCCCCGCTAGACGCTCGACTGGAGCTTTGCGACGCCGCCAACGGTCGTCGGTTGAAGGAGAGTGATGACGTCAATGGCGGCACGGACTCGCTGATCGACCACACCTTCGCCGCAGATGGCGAGTATTTCATTCGCATCAGTGACACAACGGGCTTCGGCGGCTCGCGGCATGTCTACCGCATCAGCGCTCGGCCGCCCCGGCCCGACTTTTCGCTGACTGTCAGTCCGGACAATCCACGAGTTGCGGCCGGCGGCGCCATCGCACTGCGAGTCCGCGCCGAGCGGCGTGACGGCTTCGATGGCGACATTGAGCTCTCCGTGGCCAACCTGCCCGAGGGCGTGACCGCCAGCGCGGCGACGCTCGCCGCTGGTCAGACGGAGCAGCTGCTGACGCTGAGCGTTCCCGCTAGCGCGACCACCGGTGTGCAGACGCTGAACGTGTTCGGCAAGGCCCAGATCGACGGCCGCGAGGTGTCACACAGCGCCGGAGCTACGGAGCCGATTCGGTATATCAACGACTGGGTCTACGTCCCGACTCGCGATGTGCTGATCTCGATCGTGCCGCCGGCGCCTTACGCATTGACTTGGTCGACAAGTGAGCTGCAGGTGGAGTCGGGCAAGACGATCCAGGCGACGGTGCGAGTCGAACGCGCGGAGGGCTTCGATGCTCCCGTCCAATTGACCCTCGACGGCTTGCCGACACGCGTGGCGGCGCCGCCGGCGACGATCGGCAAGGGCGAGACCGAGACGACGGTCGAGCTCCGAGCCGCCTCGGGCGCGCCGGTGAACGTGGCCAACGTGGTCGTCAACGGCGCCGTGAGCCTCAATGGCCGATCCTTCACGCAAGGCAGCGCCGCGCTGCGACTGGAAGTCAAGGCGGCAGAGAAGAAGCAGGAAAAGAAGTAGCAGAACGCAAAGGAGTCGAGCGGATGTTGAGCATCTTCGGCAAGCCGGGCCGTGGCGCCGGCAGCGCGGTCTCGCGTCGCAATTTCCTCCGGATCGGCGCCCTTGGATTCGGAGCGTCGGCGATTGGCTTGGCGGATGTGCTCCGCGCCGAGCAATCGGCCGGCAAGTCGCATAAGTCTGTCATCAACATCTTCCTCGGCGGCGGCCCGCCCCATCAGGACATGTGGGATTTGAAGATGGACGCGCCCGCGGAGATTCGGGGCGAGTTCCGGCCCATCGAGACCCGCGTGCCCGGCATCCAAATCTGCGAAGTGTTCCCGCAGCTAGCGAACGTGATGGACCGCTGCTCGATCCTCCGCTCCGTCGTCGGCTCAGTGGGGCAGCACGACGCTTGGCAATGTCAAACGGGCTGGCCGGCGCGCGAGCTGCAATTTTTGGGCGGCCGCCCAAGCCTCGGGGCCGTGACGGTCAAGGTGCAGGGGCCGGTCGATCCCTCCGTCCCCGCCTTCGTCGGACTGGCCGACAAAACCAGCCACGCGCCCTGGTCCGATCCGGGCTCGCCCGGCTTCCTCGGCCCGGCCTTTGGTTGCTTCAAACCGGACGGCGAGGGGCTGGCTGACATGAAGTTGTCCGGCATCACGCCGGGACGGCTCAACGACCGCCGCGCCCTGTTGGCCAGCTTTGACCAATTGAAGCGGGAGGTCGACGCCAGCGGGCTGATGGATGGCGTGGATGTGTTCACGCAACAAGCGTTCAACGTGCTGACCAGCAGCCGGCTGCTCGAGGCGCTCGACCTGACCCGTGAGGACCCTCGCGTGATCGAGCGATACGGGAGCGGCAAGCCGTTCCAGTTCCAGTACGACGGAGCGCCGACCAACAACGAGCATCTGCTCCTCGCCCGACGCCTGGTGGAGGCCGGCGTGCGATGCGTGACGCTCAGCTACGGCCGCTGGGACAGCCACAGCAAGAACTTCGACCTCGTCCGAGACCATGGCGGCAAGCTCGACCAGTGCCTCAGCGCATTGATCGAGGATCTCGACGAGCGCGGGATGCTGGACGATGTGACGATTGTCGCCTGGGGCGAGTTCGGCCGCACGCCATTGGTCAACAACGCGGGCGGGCGAGATCACTGGCCCAAGGTCAGCGCCGCTCTGCTGGCCGGCGGTGGCATGCGAAACGGGCAGGTGATCGGCGCCACCAACCGCCTCGGTGAGTTCGCCGAGAGCCGGCCAATCCATTTCCAAGAGGTGATCGCCACGCTCTATCACAATCTGGGCATCGATCCGAACTCCAAGCCGATCATGGACCAGGCCGGGCGGCCCCAGCGCCTGGTGGAAAAGGATCCCATCCGAGAACTGCTCTGACGCCATTCGGTCATACTGGCCGCGCCGAGTAACGACTGGTCCAGCTGTTTGCCCCAGCCATCTGGATGGCAAATGACACGACACGGCAATTTGGCGAACGCAGCGGGCATTCCGATTGCCGGCAAGGTGTATTCTTAATACCCGTGAGTCCGTCAGGGTTGACAGCGAGCCGCTCAACAGGCAAGGTCGACATTGGGCGCGGCTCGATGAAGCTAGCCGCCGTCACTGCGGCTGCTCACGTTGTTAGAATGCGCGACGTTCCTTGCGCAGGGCACAACAGGCATTTTGAGGTTCGGATCCCGAGGCGGAGCGCGCTATGATTTCTCAGACCGCCGAATACGCTTTGCGAGCCATCGTCTATTTGGCCGACCAGCACGAGCCACAGACCAACTCGTTGATCGCCGAGGCGACGCAGATTCCCGTCGGCTATCTCGCCAAGGTGATGCAGGGACTGAGCCGCGCGAAGCTGGTGCACGCCCAGCGAGGCAAACAGGGCGGCTTCACACTGGCGCGCTCGCCGGATGTGCTGACGGTGCTGGAGATCATCAACACGGTCGATCCCGTGCGCCGCTTTCACGAATGCCCGCTGGGGCTGCACGGCATCAATCTCTGTCCACTGCATCGCAAGCTGGACGACGCTGCCAAGGCGGTGGAGGACACGTTTGGCAACACCACCGTCGCCGAGTTGCTGAATGTACCGGGCTATCACAAGCCGCTTTGCGGCTTCCCCAATGCGCCCGCAGCAACGCAAGAGCAGACCTAATTCGCCCCCGCCGCGCCTCGCGGCCGGCAAATGCATTAAATTGACGGCCGTCATTTCACTGCCTCTGCCTGCGCACCGCAAACGCGGTCCGCAACCATTCGTCCGCAAGCGGCACGTCCCCTATGAGCCTGTCAGCACAGATCCTTGCGGGCCTTGCCGCCGGCATCGGTTGCGGTCTCTTTCTGGGCGATTATTGCGCCAGCCTGTCATTCGTCGGCACGGCGTTCGTCGGCCTGCTGCAGATGACCGTGCTGCCGTACTTGGTCGTCTCGCTGGTCTCCAACCTCGGCAAGCTCTCGAGCGGCCAAAGCCGGCGGCTGTCATTAGTGGGCGGAGCCGTTCTGGCCATCCTTTGGGGCACGACTCTGTTCACGGTGTTCGCGCTGGCTCACACCTTTCCGGCCTGGAAAGCGGGATCGTTCTTCAGCACGGCGTTCACCGAGCCGCCGGCGACATTCGACATTCTGAGCGTCTTCATTCCAGCCAATCTGTTTGATGCGCTCGCCAAGAATCATGTCCCGGCGGTCGTCCTGCTCAGTATCTTCCTGGGACTCGCATTGGCGAGCATCAGTCGGCGAGACCTCTTGATCCCGCAGCTCGATGTGCTCGCGGCCGCGTTGGTGAAGGTCAACGGCATGGTCGTCCGACTGGCGCCGCTGGGCGTGTTCGCCATGGCCGCCAGCGCCGCGGGCACGATCTCGCCGGACGAGTTGGTGCGACTGCAAGCGTACCTGATTGCCTACACCTGCGGCGCCTTGCTGCTCGGGTTCGTCGTGCTGCCGTTGCTGGTCACGTGCTGCACCGATCTTACTTACCGCGAAGTCTTGTCGGTCTCGAAGGACGCGATGATGACGGCCTTCGCGACAGGCAAACTGGTGGTCGTGCTGCCTCTGCTGATCGAGCAAACCGAGCAGTTGTTCGCCCGCCGCGCCGCTGCGGCCGCTGCAAGCAAGTCCGGCGCAGGCGAGGAACAGAATGCTGCGGGAGTTCCCGCGATCGACGTGCTGTATCCCGTCGCCTACGCGTTTCCGCACGTGGGCAAGCTGCTGACGATCCTGTTTGTGCCGTTCGCCGCTTGGTTCCTCGGCAACGCGTTGGCCTGGAGCGAGTACCCGTTGCTGTTGTCAGCGGGGCTGTTCAGCAGTTTTGGCGGCCCCACGCTGTCCGTGCCATTCTTGTTGGACTTGACGCATCTGCCCCACGACATGTTTCAGCTGTTCCTGCTGTCGGGCGTGTACGGAGGGCGAATTGGCGACGCCTTGGGCGTGATGCATCTGGTCACTTTTACACTCCTGGCCACCTGCGCTTTTCTGGGCCAGTTGCGCATCGAGCCCCGCCAGCTCGCTCAATGGGCGGTCGCCAGCACGTTGTGCGGCATCGCTTTGCTGACCGGCCTGCGGCTCGGACTGAGCCAGACGCTGCGTTTCGTGGAGGGCAAGGAGGAGATCATTGCCCATATGCAGTTGCTCGAAGAGCCTGTCCCGCACACGGTCAGCCGCGAAACCACGCCCAACCCCGATCCGCTCGCGCCGGGCGAGTCGTTGCTCGAGCGGATTCATCGTCGCGGGAAAATCCGAGTGGGCTACAACGAGGACAAGCTCCCGTTTGCGTACTTCAACACGCACGGCGAGCTCGTGGGCTTCGACATCAACATGGCTCACGCCCTCGCCCGCGACCTGGGAGTGGAAATCGAGTTCGTGCGGTTTGATCGGCTGCGGCTGGCCGAGCAACTGAACGACGATTGCTTCGATGTCGTCATGTCCGGGCTCACCGGAACATTGGAGCGCTCGCAGGCGATGCAACATACCAGCCCCTACCTGGACCTCAACTTGGGACTGGTGCTCCCCGACTATCGCGTGCGAGAAGCCCGCTCGCTGGAGAAACTGCGCGCGATGTCGGACGCGAAAATCGGCTTCATCGACCTCAGTCGCGGCTTCACTCGCCGGCTGAGAGCCGCCTTGCCGCGCGCCGAGTTCGTCGAATTGGATTCCTACCAACAGTACTTCGACGGAGAGTGGCTCGATCTAACGGCGCTGCTGATCAGCGCCGAAAGCGGATCGGCTTTCACGCTGCTTTATCCGGAGTTCGAGGTGGTCATTCCCACCGGCGTGTCGGTCTCGTTGCCGCTGTTCTACGCGGTCGGAAAACGAGACGCAGCGATGAACGACTTTTTGGAGCACTGGGTCGAGCTGCGCAAGAAAGACGGCACGACGCGGGAGTACTACGACCACTGGGTGCTCGGCAAGTCCGCCAACGGGCGACCTCGTCGCTGGTCCGTCATTCGCGACGTGCTGCACTGGGTGCCTTGACACGGCCCAGCGGAAAAACGGAAGCGGGCCTCCATCGCAGGCGACCCTTGTGAGGCCCGGTTGACCGGGCCTCACAAGAGTCCACTGCGCTGAAGTCCGTTCGTTAATCCGCCAACGGCATAACCTCTACCTTGCGGATGCTGACCTTGCTGCCGGGATCGTGCTGTTGGAAAGCAAAGTGGCCGGACTTAAATGTCTGCGCGAAGTCCAGGTACTCGTACAACTCGTTGCCATCCACGGTGATCTTAATGCGGGTCATGTTGCGGCCGCGCCAGACGTCGTCGCGGACTTCCAGCTCGTAGGTAAACCAGGTATCGGGCTTCACATGCTGCTGGTAGACGTGACAGAAACCGTACAACGAGCCAGTGCGGATTGGATCGCGGTGCGTGCTGTCGATCTGCGCCTCGTAGCCGTCGGTGAAGCCGGGCTTGCGGGTAGTGCGGAAGTACAGCCCCGAGTTGCCGCCGTCGTTGATCTTGATCTCCGCGCGGTAGCGGAAGTTCTTGTACGGTCCCTTGGTGCAGACCAACATCGACGGAGGACCGGAGCCGGCGATCGCTCCGTCTTTAACCTCCCAGACGCTCTCTTGATTGCCGACCTTCTCCCAGCCGTCCATCGACTTGCCGTCGAACAAGGCTATCCATTTGCCATCCTCCGCCACAGCCGCTCGAGCGGTAATGAGGGCCAGGGCTAGACAGACCAAAACTTGCAGCTTCTTCATTGTTGGTATCCCGGTGTAAGAATCTCGTGGATTGTTGACGTAGTGCAGGCTGCCAGCCTGCATCCTGTCTTGAAACGACAATCATCAGAGGCTGGCAGCCTGTGCTACGGACCTCTTTTCACAGCGTCCGAGCCGAAGCAATTGGGTTGTGTATTCTAGTTGAAGTGGCAAGGCAGTGGCACACCCAGCCAGCCGCGAAACCTCGCGGGCCCGCCCAAACCACCGTTCTCCGCAGCTATCCGCATTGCCGCGCCTGACAGCGTGCCGGGCTCGAAACTATAATCGGCGGACAGCCCGCCGCATAACCCCAGCGCATAGTCAACAGAAAGTGAATTGGATGCTCACTCTGCCCACCCCGTTGCATCGGCGCACCTTTCTCCGCGGCGCCGGAGTCGCGATCGCCTTGCCATGGCTGGACGCGATGCAGGCGTCAGGAGCGGCCGCCGAGCGTGCCACGCCACGTCGGATGGTCGCCATCGAAACCAACATGGGGATTCTGCCCCAGTTCTTCTTTCCCACCGGCGACGGCGCCACCTATGAGCCGAGTCGTTACTTGAAACGGTTGGCGGACCACCGTGAACGCCTGACCGTTTTCTCCGGTGTGAGCCTGCCCGGTGTCACGGGCGGCCACGCGGCGGAGCGATGTTTTCTCACGGGCACTCCGCACCCAGAGCGAGGCGGTTTTCGCAATGGCGTGTCGCTTGACCAATATGCCGCCGAGCAGATCGGCAACCAAACTCGCTTTCCGTCGCTCGTGCTGGCGATGACCAACGAAAACCCGACGCTCAGCTTCACTCGAAGCGGCGCCCCGATCCCCGCCGAGAAGAGCCCGCGTCAACTGTTCGAGCGACTGTTTGTGCAGGGGCGCCCCGATGAGATCGAGTCGCGGGTCGAGTCGCTGCGACAGGGCCGCAGCACGCTGGACTTTGTAGGCGACCAGTCACGACGCTTGAATCGACGGCTGTCCACAACTGATCGCCAGAGAATGGAGCAGTATCTCGCCGCCGTCCGTGACCTGGAGCAACGACTGCACGCCGCACAGGAATGGGAGCGGCGCCCCAAACCCAAAGTATCCGCCTCTCCGCCCGAGGAGAACAAGGATCCACGACAGTTTGTGGAGCGGTCGCGGATGATGTTCGACGTCATCAAGCTCGCGCTGGAGACGGATTCCTCGCGAGTCGTCTCGCTGTTCATCGACACCACGGTGATTCACAACATCACGCACCACGGCAATCGCCCGGAGGTGCTGGACGAATTGAGCGGCCATGAGCAGCGGCAGTTCGATGCATTGAACGAATTCCTGACGTCGCTGCACTCCACGGAGGAACAAGGCCAGCGTCTGCTCGACAACACGATGGTCCTGTACGGCACCTGCATGGGCAGCGCCAACTCGCACTCCAATGTCAATCTGCCGGTGCTGCTCGCGGGCGGTCAGTTCCGTCACGGCCAGCATCTCGCGTTTGACACGGAGAACAACTATCCGCTCTCCAACCTGTACGTGTCGATGTTGCAGCAACTGGGGCTGGAAGTGTCGGAGTTCTCCACCGGCAAGAGCACGATGCGCGGTCTGGAATTCCGAACCCCATAGTCCCGTTGCTATTTCGGCCGGCAGTTGCGCTCACGCCAATGGCCGGTCGGGCCTCCATCGCAGGCGACCCTTGTGAGGCCCGGTCGGCCGGTCGGGCCTCCATCGCAGGCGACCCTTGTGAGGCCCGGTGGGCCGGTCGGGCCTCCATCGCAGGCGACCCTTGTGAGGCCCGGTGGGCCGGCCGCATTCCATCGCCGCGTGCCAATTAACTGACAACAAGCTGGCGCCTTTTTCGTATCGCCGACCCATCCTCCCACCTGCGGCGCGCTCCCATGATCCGGCTTCTGTTCCTGCTGCTATCAACGATTTTCGTGTCGTCGGCCTGCGCCGAGGACCTGTTGCAGCCGTTTCTGGTCCGCTACTGTGCGGACTGCCACGGCGCCGAAAAGCCGGCCGCGGGCCTGAACTTGACGTCGTCCCCGCAGGAGCTTCGCGACGCCGACGTTCTGCGCCGCTGGACGAAGGTGCACGATCGCCTCGCGTCCGGCGAGATGCCGCCGCACGACGCCGACCAGCCAACGAGCGACGCGCGGGCCACGGCAGTCGCGGCTGTGGCCGAACGACTAACCGCCGCCGAACAAGCCACAGCATCTTCTCGCCTGCGGCGGCTGACTCGCATCGAGTACGAGAACACGATCCGCGATCTGTTTGACATGCCAGGCATCGCGCTGGCCGGCGGATTGCCGGCCGATGGATCCGCTCACGGCTTTGACAAGCATCCTGACGCGCTCGACATCTCGCATGTCAACATCAACAAGTATCTGGAGGCGGCCGATCACATCCTCGATTATGCGATCGCCACTCGCCCCGAGCCGCCCACCATCCACAATCGCCGCATCTCGCTCGTCAACCGCGGCGGCTTCGTGGCACATGTGGTGATGAACGGCGATGGAGTGTTACTGAAGAACCAACGGCCCGATCCCGAGTTTCCGCCTGCGGCCGAGCAGAACCACCTGGACCAGGGCGCGCATGAGCGTTGGGGCTCGTTTCGCAACGGCGCCACCGTCGGATTGTTCCGCCATGAAGACGAATCATTCAGCCCCTACTTTATCGAGCACGTGACGATCTATCCGGGCCGCTATCGCGTGCGGACCTCCTTGTGGAGCTTCAGCTGGGACCAAGGAAAAGTGCTGCCGGGCAGGGGCACCGAGGCAGCCCGATTGTCCGCCGTGCAGTTGACCGGCGACGGGCGTGGTGGTCAGCACCCTAGCTATGTGCTTGGCTATTTCGATGCGCCCGCCGACACTCCGCTCGAGCACAACCTCGTCGTCTGGCTGAATCACAACGAGATTCTCGGCTTCAACACTGCGTCGCTGGCCCCCGCTGCCAACTACTTCAAGAAGCGTCGCGCGATGGAGTTCACCGGTCCCGGCATCGCTGTCGACTGGCTCGAGGTCGAAGGGCCGCTCTACGAATCGTGGCCGCCCGCCAGCCATCGCCTGCTGTTCGGCGATCTGCCGCTACGCGAGTTCAAGCCGGCGGACCATCCCGATGTTCGGCCACCTCGCCGCGGCCGCCCGCGGCAGATCGGCGCCGGCATGAACCGACCCGATCCCGAGCCCGGCATTTGGACCGTGCAGAGCGATGCGCCGCTCAAGGATGCCAAGCGGCTGCTCGACGCTTTTTTGCCCAAGCTGTTCCGCCGCCCGGTGGCGCCGGAACTGCGCGACCAGTACGTGGCGATTGTCCAACGCCGAATCGAGCAGGGAGATTGCTTTGAACTGGCGATGCGGACCGCCTATCGCAGCGCTTTGGTCGCCCCCGACTTTCTGTTTCACATCTCGATCGGCGAAGCCCCGGAGCAGCCGCAAGCAGCCGACGTGTTGGAGATCGACGACTACGCGCTGGCCTGTCGGCTCGCCTACTTCCTCTGGAACGCCGCACCGGACGAACAGCTTGTCCAGCACGCCGCAGCCGGCCGCCTGCGCGACGCGACCATCTTGCATCGCGAGGTAGAGCGGCTGCTGCGGGACGCGCGTTCCAATCGTTTTATTGCGGACTTTCCAGGTCAGTGGCTGCGGTTGCGCGAGATCGGCGCCACCGACCCTGACCGCAAGCTCTATCCCGAGTTCAGCTCGTACCTGCAAGACTCGATGTTGGCGGAGACTCGTGCCTACTTTCGACAGCTGCTCGATGACAACCTCGACGCATCCCATCTGGCCAAGTCGCCGTTTGTGATCGTGAACCAGAAACTGGCAACTCACTATGGGATCGACGATGTGCGCGGCGTGGCGATGCGTCGCGTGCCGCTGCCCGATGACTGCCCTCGTGGCGGACTGTTGACCCAGGCATCCGTATTAAAGATTACCGCCAACGGCACAACCACCTCGCCCGTGCCGCGAGGCGCGTTTGTCATGGATCGACTGCTTGGCCAGCCCCCCGAGCCGCCGCCCGCCAACACGGCGGCCATCGAGCCCGACGTGCGAGGAGCAACCACCATCCGCGATCAGTTGGCGAAGCATCGCGCGGACCCGGTTTGCGCATCGTGCCACCGCCGCATTGATCCGCCAGGCTTTGCGCTCGAGTCGTTTGACGTGATCGGTGGCTACCGCGACCGATACCGCTCGATTGGTGACGGCGACCCCGCCCCGCGCGGCGCCATTGATCCACTGATCGGAATCGGCTTTCGTCTCGGGCCGCCAGTCGACCCCGCCGGCGAAACCGCCGATGGCCAAGCGTTCAAGAGCATTCGCGAGTACCAGACATTGCTGGCTCGCGACACGCAGACGCTGCTGACGAATCTGGCGAGTCGATTCTTGGTTTACGCCACCGGACGTGAAGTACGTTTCGGCGATCGCGCCGCCATCTCCGCCATCGTCGACAGGACGATGGAGCAGGGAGGTGGCGTCCGGACTCTGCTTCATGAAACGGTTGGCAGCCCGTTGTTCACTGG
>JAGQPF010000396.1 GCA_020426845.1 Planctomycetales bacterium | reverse complement strand
CTTCGCGAGTTCTCCAACCCCAAAACGAAGGCTTGGTAGGGCGGCCCTTCCGGGCCGCCAGCAGCGGTTAGCCCGTTGGCTGTGGTTGGTGCCATGCGCTTCAGGCGGCCCGGAAGGGCCGCCCTACCGTGCTCGCGGTCGACCTGCGTTCGGGCAAGGGGCGCCGACGATGGAAGCACGTCGTGTCGACGGCAATGATCCGTTGGCACTGTCGTGACTGTCGGCCTTGCTTACGGAGCCAGCTGCAGATCGACCGAAGTGCCGTTGGGGTTGAACTGCTTTTGCTGGCGATCGCCGCCGCGGTAAATCTCCGTGACAAACGGCTTGGCGGGCTCCTGGACGCCCAGCAACCCCTCGAGCGTCATGTGGTTTTGAGCGTTGGCGCCGCCGGAGGGCATTGCCTCTTCGACTCCACGGGGGATGAGCGTCAGTTCGCCGCGTCCTTCGACGGTCTGAAGCACGTTGGCTTGCTCGAGCGTGACGGCGAGCGTCACGAGCGGCTGGGGTTTGGGCGTGTTGAGAAATCGCCCGTTGGTAAGCCGCAAGTCGAGAGAGTTGGGATCGGGACCGCTGGATGGGGGAGGCGTTTCGACCGCGACAATCCGCACACCCTCGAACAGCGTCACCGTCTTTTCCGGGATCGCCAGCTGCCCTTCGGCGGCGGCGCGGGGATGACTGCGGAACAACACGTCGACAACGGTGCCGGTCGACAAATTTCCGCCGCGTCGCTTGTTGACTTCAATGGCGACAGCGCGCTCACCGGGCTGAAGTGACTCGGCGACATTCTGTCCGGTTCCCTCCAGGAACAGGGCCGTGGTTGTGAACGGCTGGTCCTTTTGGATCGGCTGCTCGAGCGTTCGTCCGATGATGAAGCTGGTGCCGAGCATCACTTCGGTATTGGCGATGCCGGCTTCGGTCATCTGTTTGCGGGTCATTTGGTGCAGGGCAATATCGCTTAGCGCGATTTTGCGGCCTGCCGGCAGGTCGGCTGCGGCCAGCGGAACGGTGATCACGGGCTGTGGCGGCGGCGGCGGGGTCGTCTCGCCCAGCAGCACGGCCCGCAGGCCGTACGCGCCCAGCAGCCCGGAGAAGATGGCCATGACTCCGACACTCATTGTTCCACTGGAAACTGACACGGTGGATGCATCCTATAGAGAAGAGGACATTTCGAAACCGTTGCCGGGGGCAAGCGCCTAGCCGCGGCTCGGGAAAGCGACGAAATGGGTTGGAGTGGATCGCAGCTCGGGACGTTCCGTCGGGCGGCCAGCCGTCGGGAAAGTTCGGAGTCGCGTGTTAGTTCGAGAACAAAGCGTAATTGGCGTCATGCCCTCGACATGTCGAGCGACTCCCGGATTTCCTTGCGACTCCGAGGCGCTGCGGTCATTGTTCGTCGGCGCCGCCGGCGTGGCGTTGGTGGACGTCAGCGCGGGAGCTCCGAACAATGCGAGCACGATCCAGGTGGCGAGCGAGGCGGACACCGCAAACGGCAGCAAGCGCCGTTTGACCCGAGCGTCCGCATTGCTGCGGTCGCTGCTCAGGTACTTTTCTTTGGTCCGCATCGCGCCCATCTTCAGGGCCGAAAGCGTGAGGGTGGCCAGGCTGCCGAAGAGAATCACGACGGCGCCGACCAGGAATACTTTAACTGTCAAGCTGGCGCCGAGCCATGCGCCCAGTGCGCCCATGAACTTCACGTCGCCGCCGCCGCCGCCGCCGGTCACCCAGAGCACGAACAGCACACCGAAGCCGGTGGCGAACCCGCCCAGCGAGAAAGCCAAGTGCTGCAGCGAGCCGGCAAAGCCGTTCTCCGTGGCGCCCCAGGCCAGATGGAAGGCGAGCCCGGCCAGAAAGGCGGGCAACGTGATCCGGTTGGGCAGCTTCTTGAATCGCCAGTCCAACAACGCCGCGACGAGCGTGAAAACCACGACGCAGGCAGTGAGGGCGATTTGTGCGGAGGACATCACGGGCAAGCAGTCTGACGAAGAGGAAGTCGAGGAAGTCGATAGGTCAAGGAGCGGGAAGGATTCCTGGTTTGTGGTCCTAATTCGGAGTGAAGCCGCCTTCGTTGCCCGAAAACGTGCCATCGTTGAAGCCGTTCAGGCCGCCACAGTCGATTCCCAGAATCGCTGCCGCATAGTCTTCCAGCTCGGTCAACAGCGAAGTCTGAGTGGCGGAGATTCCGACGATCAAGCCGATGGTGACCAGCGTCCCCAGCAGGATGAACTCGGTCGACATGATGGCCCCCGCCTGGTCACGCCAAAGTCGCTGAATCAGCTGTGAAAGTTGTCGCATAGTGGCCTAGGCAGTGGTTGACGGGCGCGGGGAGAGGTTGGGTGCAGGCGACGCTATTCGCCGTTGGCGGGCACAAACTGAATCGGGTTGGCAAACTTGTTGGGCACCGCCCACACATTGGTGTTGCTGCTGGTCGGCGGGTCCGCGGCCGAGACATCGCAATAGTCGCGGGCGTCGGCAAATCCGCTGCCGACCAAGATCACGTCGTCGGCGGGGTCCGGAGTGCCCATGTCATCAATCAGGATATCGGGCACGTTGTAGCTCTGGTCAAAGTTGCCGATCGCCTGCGCGAAGTCGGCGAACTCCGTGACGGCGCTGTCGCGGAAGCTCTTGGCGGCCACGATCAAGCCGATGGCCAGCAGCGTGACCAGCATCACCAGCTCGGAGCTGGCGACCATGCCTCGTTCGTCGCGAATCAACGCGCCGATCAAAGCGCGAATGCGGAATCGAGTCGAATTCATCAGCGACCCTCCAAGCCGTCGGCGACGACGCAGACATTCACGCATTTCGAGCCGTCGGAGCCAACGTCCGCGTCCGCCACCTCGTCACAAAAATCGGGGGCGTCCGCGAAGGTCGAGCTCACGTTGCCGTTGCTCAGAAACGAATAGGACTGATCCAAGTTGGACAGCGCCTGCGCCATGTCGGCAAACTCGGTCACGGTCGAGTCGCGCAGCGACTTGATGCCGACCAGCATGCCGATGCAGGCGAGCGTCATGATCAGCATCAGCTCGGCACTGCCGACGGCGCCGAGTTCATCGTGCCATAAGTTGGTCAGTAATTTACGCATGGGCAGTTGATCTGCGGTGACAAGGCAATGACAGTTCAGCCAGTGACAGTTGAGCGGAAGCGGCGCGGCCCGGACATCAAGGCATGATCAGCGCGGCGAGCGCCTCCAGCTGCTCGATCAGCGCTCCTTGGACACTGGAGATGCCGACAATCAGGCCGATCGTCAACAGCGTTCCCATGAGCAAGTATTCAGCGGCCAATAGTCCGCCGCATTCGTCCGTGCGCAGGCGTTTGAGCAACTGTTGGAAAGCAGCGGCAAGTCGACGCATGAAGTACGCCTTCGATAGAGAAGTTTGGGTCGCCCTCTAAACTAATCGCCGTTGACAGGTTGGGCAATGATTTTGAG
>JAGQPF010000395.1 GCA_020426845.1 Planctomycetales bacterium | reverse complement strand
GACGCAGACCGTGAGCTTCGGCAGCGCGCCCGCCAGCGGCGAAAACGCCACCGTGGGCGCCTGCAGCGGCGATGGTGGCCTCGGCGGAGGTGGAGGCACAGGTGGCGGCGGAACCGGGGGATCCGGCGGAGGTGGAGGCACAGGTGGCGGCGGAACCGGGGGAACCGATGGTGGTTCTGGTGGCGGTTCCGTCGGTGGCTCCGGCGGTGCCACGACCCAATGCGAGTACGGCGTCGATTGCTCAGGATGCACGACGCCGTGTGACTCCTGCATCTGCGCCACCAACAACTTCTCTAGTTGCGCCTCCTCTTGCTCAGGCTAGCCGCGGCTCCCAAGGGCCGGCGCTCACGCTCGCCGCGAAGCAACGCGTGCGCGGGCCCTTCGGATTCGTCGGAGCGACGCGAGCGCAATGGCCAACCCTACGAGCATGGGGTACGAACACGTCGGCGCCTCGAAACCGATGGCACAGCCGGTTGCCTTGGCGCGCGGGGTTCTGTGAGAAGCGTCGCCTGCTTCGTCGCCTTCGCTCGACGCTGCGTCCCCTGCATCGTCGCCCTGCCATGGCCCGGCGTCAGGAGTAGGGTCGAACGTGTCGATGTAGGCGTCAACGAAGTCGGAGTAGGCGTCCACGCGCACGTCCCAACCCTGAGCCGCACAGGTCTCCGACTGGATCAGGTAGTGAATGCCTATCACCACGTCCCCGCCGGCGCGCTGCATGAACGTGGGGCCGCCCGAGTCGAACAGGCAAATGTTTGGGAGCCCGGCCAGCGTGAGACTCGTCGCATCGAATGCGGCGAGCAGCGTCTGTCCCTCGTTCCGGCGCCCGTAGCTATCGTTCACTCCACCTTCGGTCTGACCATACCCGACGATGCGGACGGGGGCGCCCAGGTCTGCATCCGTGAGTGGTTCGCGGCTGATCGTAGCGGCCGCCCGAGGAATCGGCTCGCCGGTGATCAGAACGCCGATATCGTTCACGTTCAAAGCGGGGTCCCGGCTCGGGTGTGGATGATGCTCGGTCACTGCAACGTAGTTCGTTTGCAGGGCCTTCGCCTCTGCGTCCATGTAATCCGCACCAAGAAATACCGAGTACGTGGCGTCCGGCTTGGAGCAATGCGCGGCCGTCAACACGACGTGAGGAGCGACAACCACGCCGGAGCAATAGCCCGTCACCGCGCCCACCTTCGCGATGATCCAAACCGCCGCTTCGTCCGAATCGTCGGCATGGCCTGCCGAAATGGCGGCAGCAACCTCGGTCCTGGTGTCGGTGGGGGCCGCGCCGCAGCCCGTGGCCGCGAAGACGAGAAGACCAAGGACGCTGGGGAACTGATGGATCCTCATGCGCGGATCGTAGGTGGCCGTGTTGCTTTGGGCGATTGCTCTTATTTGACATCTCTGCAACCGCGCATCGCTCCGCGGTCGACTCGTCGGTTTCGCGGAACACCGCTCGCTAGCGCGTGACTGGAGGTTGACTCGTGATCGTCGTCCGATACACCGCTGCGGATCCCCGCGGCCAAGCAAACTGGTTCCAGCACGAGCTTCGAAGCGACGACCTCGTGCTGATCCGGGAGTGCCACACTGGGGGGATCGTCGATGAAACCCTGGTTCCGGAGCAAGCCGACGGCTGGTCCGGAATACGCTACTTGCTGGATGGGCCCGTCGTGGCTCGTGCGCCGGGCAGGTGCGTGGAGCTCCGCCAGGGGGATGCGTTCGCCTCCTCGACCGTCGGCACGGCTCCGGTTCGCTCGCTGACCATGACCACTGACGTGCTCCACATCCTGTGGCGTCGGGACAGCAGCGTCGGTCGCTCGATTTCGTCTAGCGCCAAGCTCCGTTTCTCGCCGCTCACGGACGCAAGTCTTCGTCGGGTGGTTGCGGCCCTGGCCGCTGACGACCGGAATGCGCCGTGTCCGAGCACCACGGTGCACGAGGTGCTGGTCGCGCTCCGAGCAGAGGGTCTGCCCGTCACACCCCCAACGGTCGACTGGGCTCATCCCACGGCGCTCGAGGACCACGCCGTCGCGCATGCCATTGAAAGGGTAGCGTTCCCGCTATCGTCTCGACCGATGAGTGTCGACCTCGCACGTGAGCTGGGCGTAGGTGAGCACCACGCGTTGCGGCGAGCGAACCAGTACTTTCGGCGGTTCCATCTGTGCGCGCGTTCGTGGCGGGAATACTTGCGAGGCCAGCGGGTCGCGCTGGGCGCGTTCTTCATGGGCCGGCCCGAAGCACGAACCGATCGAGTCGCACGACTGCTCGGGTTCCAATCGCCAACGAGCTTCTGCCACGCGTTCCTCGCCGCGGGTCTAGCTTCGCCCCGTGAAGTGCAACGCGAGCTTCTGGCGTGAGTAGAGCGGACAGGTTGGTTCCGCGGCGCACCAACAAGCTGATGAAGATGAATTTTTTGTCGGTACGGCGCGATTCCCGTCTACGAGCATCGACACCGTGTCGACTCGACCCGACAGCTTGCGTCGGCGAGTGAGACGTTTGTCAGGTGCCGGAACTGGCGCGTGGATTGCAGGACACATCCCACCTAGGATGCAGCTCCCGCTTGGCGCGGGCGCCCACAGGGTCGAGAGGACTCCTTCGAAATGAAACTTCACCTACTTCGCGGGTTGCCCGCGCTGGCCGCCACCTCGTTGCTCGTCTGGTCTTGCAGCTCCGGAGGCGGCGGAGGGGGCGGGGGCGGTAGCGGCACGGTGGCGTTCCATGCAGACCTGCAAGCGCTTCCGGACTTCTCCAAGGACACTGGGCTTCAGCCT
>JAGQPF010000394.1 GCA_020426845.1 Planctomycetales bacterium | reverse complement strand
CACGCGACGCCCCGCGCGGCGGCCAGCGGTGGTGATGGGATAAACGTACAGGTCCGAATCGGTTTCGTTGCGGAAGCTGATCGGCGCCTGTTGGCGACCGGGGCTTGGATTCGAATGAACCGCTGGCGTCATTTGCAGCGGCTTGCGGGGATGCGATTCGAGCAACTGTTGTTGCAACTGCTCCACCAACTGCGAGGGGACGTCGTGGACGATATTGCGAGTCTCGGCATGCTCTTCGCGGTGGTCGTACAATTCCAGCGTCGTTGGCTTTCCCGTGGCGAACTCGCGCCATTCCACAAAGCGGTGCGTCGGTGTTCGCATCGCATAGCCCATGTACTCTTCGTCGTCGCCGAGTCGCCGGTAGTACTGGCTGTAAGCGACTCGCGACTCAGCGGAGTTGGGGTTGGCCAACAGGCCAGCGAGACTGGAGCCTGCGGCAAAGTCGGGCCGCTCGACTCCCGCCAACTCGCAGAGCGTGGGAAACAGATCCAGCAGCTCAACCGGTTGATTCACAACACCCGGCTCGTGTCCTGGTGCCGCAATGATCAATGGCACTCGTGTGTCGATCTCGTAGTTGCTCATCTTCCCCCAGCCGCGGTGTTCGCCGAGCTTCCAGCCATGGTCGCTCCAGAGCACCACAATCGTGTTGTCGCGCAATCCCTCGTCGTCGAGCGCCTTGAGCAGCTGGCCGATTAGCGAGTCGACGTAAGTGACGCAGGCATAGTAAGCGTGCAACAGATGGCGAGCCTGCTGCTCGCTGACCTCGCGCGACTCGTGCGGCGTCGGAATGTCCATCAAATCGACATAATGTCGCAGCTCGTAGTTGTTCGACAGCGCGTACTCGGGTGTGTTGGGGGTGACGAACGCATTCTGTATCGGCTTCAACTTCGCCGGATCGTGCAGCTTCCAGAACTTTTCCGGGGCGATCCATGGCAAGTGGGGGCGAATGTAGCCCATTGCCAGGAAGAACGGCTGGCCGGACTTGCCCAGCCGCTTGAGGTCCTCGATCGCCATCTCGGTCCGAGCTCCGTCGACCAGCTGCTGCTCGTCGAGTTGGCTGATGCCCGTTCCCGGGCCGCGAAGATTGTTCTTTCGCCAGTCGTTGCGGGGTAGCTCGAGCTGTGCGGCGCGGATGCGCCCACGAGTGCCGTCCGGGTAGGCATCGGGAAGCTGCGGCAACGGCCGAATCGGCTCGCTCCACGATTGAGGATCCGGCGTGGGATTGTGATAGATCTTGCCGTGGCTGACGGCGGTGTAGCCGAAGCGGCGGAGCCATTGCGGCAACGTGACTGCCAGCGGCCGTGCCTCGCGGAAGTGGATCGGCAAGGTCCAGACGCCCAAGTCGTCGGGTCTCTGTCCAGTCATCAGGCTGGCACGCGATGGATTGCAGACGGCGACTTGGCAATACGCTCGGTCAAAGCGGGTGCCACGATTCGCCAGGCTGTCGATGTGCGGCGAGATCGCCAGCTCGTCCCCGTAACAACCCAAGGACGGTCGCAGGTCGTCGACCGCGATGAACAGGATATTGGGGCGCTGTTCCGCTTCGGCGGCCGTGCTCCACAACAGGCTAATGCCAAGTCCGAACCAAAACGACCGAGCGATGCGGCGTGAGGTGCGACTCATGAGTTTTCCTCGGGTTGCGCTGTCCTACGGGCGAGGACGCCCACTTAGTGGAATGTTGATTCGATCCCTCGCTGACGCTTCGGGTTTCCTGTTTGAAGCCTCGCTGGAATTGCGATTCCAGTCGTCAGCCGTCTTCGGCTCGGTGAAGGTGCGGGCCGAGCGCATCGCGGAGGGGATCGTCGTCCGCGCCGCAAAAGCCGACCGGCAGATGGCGAGTCCAACCTTCGGCGGCCTTGAAGACGCCGCTGTGTCTTCCCAGTTCCCGATCCAGCGAACGCAGCGTCTCCAGGTAGGAGTCATGCCCCTGGCTCTCATCCAGCCAGAGTTTTTGGCTCAGGTGCTTGGAGAGCATCTCGGTTTTTTGCGACAGCAGATCGGCCGTGTCCACATAGGATTGAGGCAACACAAGCCGCCCGAGCGGGTCGTGGTGGGTGTACGGCTGCGCGTGGTAAACCGTGACGGGCTCGAGATAGTGCGGGCGCGGCGGGTCGACGGGAAAGTTCGGCATCCCTCGCGAGAACGCAGCGGTGACAGCCAGCCGCGCGGTGTTCATGTGATCCTCCATGTAGTCGCTCAACGCATGGGTGAGCACGATGGTCGGCTGCACTTCTCGAATCACGGAGGCCAGCTTCCGCAACAGGCTCAGCTCATAGAAGACCTCGAGGTCGTTGCAGATGCTTGGATGAAACACGGCGCCGATCGACTCGGCGGCCTCTCGGCCTTCGCGAGCGCGAATGGCGGCGATCTCGTCACGCTCGTACTGCGTGGTGCCGCAACAGCCGTTGGCCACATTCATGTAGTGCAATTCGTACCCGGCATGCTGCAAACGCAGCATGGTGCCCGCCATCAGAAACTCGATGTCATCCGGATGGGCGGCGATGGCGAAGGCGATCATGACGACTCCAGAGATTCAAAGTATGTTTGAGAGGGCGCAGGCGGAGAGGGCGTGGATCGGCTTGGTCACTCGCCGCGCAGGGCCGCCACCAGGGGCGCTTTCAGCGTGGCGCGAACCGCCAGCAAGCCGGTGGCGAAGCCGGTGACAAGCACCGACAGCAGCATCAACGCCAACTGCGTCCAGGGGATGTCCGTCCCCGTCGTGATCCCATACGGGAGCACGGCGACCAGCGCCGCCACAGCTCCAACCGCCAGCCCGGTGATCAGCAGCACGAGATTTTCTCGCAAGACCATCGAGGCGAGCTGACTGCGGGTGAACCCGGCGGCTCGCATCAACGCCAGCTCCTTGCGCCGCTCGAAGACGCTGCGCAGCTGCACGGTGGCGAGCCCGAATGTGCCCAGCAACAGCCCGAGCAGCCCAAGGCTCTGAAAGGTGCTCAGGTAGGTGTTTTGAACGCTGAGCAGATCGCGCAGCACGGACGACGTCGTGCGCATGTCCAGGCCCTCGTCGCTAAACGCCTCTTCCAACGCGGCGGATAGCTTTTCGTTGGGCGCCGCGTCACCACGTGCGGCAGCGGCAGGATTTCCCGCGAGGAAAAAGCGGTAGCCGCCAACTTCGGGGAACAGTCGCTCAAATGCTCGCTCGCCAATCAATACGTTGCCCTGCAGCACCGAGTTGGCCAGCAAGCCAGCGACGACGAAGTCGACCTTGCGGCCATCGGCATAAGTGATCGAGAAGTTTTGGCCGATGCCTTTCATCAGGTGGAGGCTGTACATGGCCGTATTTTTGTCCAGCACCATTGGCACGGGCTTGCCAGGTCCGGGATCGTCCAGCAAGATCCGCCACGGGTTGACGTTTTGCTCAAACGTCGTGGCAGCCGATCCAGCCCAAGCAAAGGAGACCTTGGGCCAGCCCTGCCTCTCGGCGCCTCTTGAGTTTTGGCTGCCGGGGTCGTAAAGCTCGGTCATTCGGCTCGTCACACCCAGCACGCGCGGCCGAGTGGATTGGTACAGATTGCGACAGCTGGCGTCGTCGCCCGGCTTCACCCGAAATGACAGCACCGTGGCGCCGCTGAGCACGTCAGGGTCGGCGAGCACATCCTGTCGTGCCTGAGGGTCGTTGAGGTCGACGAAGATCGGCAGCGAGCTTTCGCCGATGAGCGGATAGCCGCCCGCGCCTTCCAGCGTGGGTGAGAGTCGAAAGGCGCTCATCGCCACAATCAGAAAGCTGGCCACGGCCATCAAGCCGATGACCAGTGTCGACCGAGTGGGATTGCGGGAGGCGTTTCGCCAAGCGAGCGCGTTCAGTGAGGAAACTGCGGGCAGCAGGCGACCCTTGTGAGTCGCCGTGGGACGCCCGCGAAGCCGGCTCCACACCATCAGTAACACGCCGCTGAGCAATAAGGCGCCGGAGCCGACAAACCCGCCCGCTTGTGCCTCGCCGCCAGGCAGCTTGGCGGCCGTCAGGCCCAGGGCGACGGCGCCGGCGAGCAGCGCCAATCCGATCAGGTCGAAGAGCCGGGAGGCGCCGCGGGGGCCATGTTCCTCGGTGGCTTCGCCGGTTAGTAAGCGGCGGATGCTGAGACGTCGCATCGCACGGAGTCGCAGAACGATGGTGACGACGCAGGTGGCCACGCCCAGCACGTAGCCAAGCGCCAACGACTTGGAGGTGATCTGCATGCTGAGAAACGGCGTGGCGATTGCGTCGACCCACCACTCGCGCAAGCCGGTGATCATCACAGCCGCGTAGGCGATCCCCAGGCCAATCCCGAGCACGGCGCCAATCGCGGCGACGGCGGCGCCTTCGGCCGTGAGCAACCTGGCGACGCGCGGCTTCGACATGCCAACTGCCATCAAGGTGCCCGCCTCGGCGGCTCGCTGCTCGACGCCCAGTTGAAACAGCAGCGACACCAGTATCAGCGCGGCGGCGATGATAAAGAAACTCAGCGCGAGAAACAGTCCATCGAACGGCGTGGTCCCGCGTGACGCCTCATTGGCCTGTCGCCGTACTGGCAGGAACGCAAAGCCCGGCGTGTTGTGTTGGTGCAAGGCGGTGGTGATCGCCTCGCGCAGCTCGTCCTCCGTGGCGCTGCCGCGCGGCACGCGATAGGACGTGGTCAAGCCAAAACGGCTGTCCCAAAAACGCTTGGCGGTCCGCATCGAAACGAACGCCTTGGGGGTGGTGCGGTGATTCTCCCAGTACTCGTCATCGCGCGGCTTGATCCGCCGACTGTCGTAGGGGAATGGCGGGTCCCAGTTGGCGATCGAATCCTCGTCCGTGATGCCTTCGACGGTGGGGGTCAGGAACGGGTCGTTGTAGAGTGACGGAGCCTTGTTATAGACTGCGGGCATGTCGCCATCGTAGGGATCGGACGGCTCGGTGAGCGGGACAATTCCGCGGAGCGTCAAGGTGTACTCATGCTCCGTCGGCTCGCCATGCGTCGTCTCCGGAGCGAACAGCTTGATGCTGATCGGATCGCCGACATTGGCTTTGAGCTGCTCGGCCGCCCACTGGTTCAGCAAGATGTCGTCGTCGTCCAGCGTCGCCGGCGTGCCATCCAAGTTGCGAAGCGGAAACGCAGCGGACGGGTCCAGGCCGGTGATGGTCGAGTAGGGGATGCCTTCCTCGTTGCCACCAATCAGCTCGATCGTGTTGGCCATATAGGTTGAGACCGCCTGGCCTTGAAGCGGCTTCAATGTCTCGGCGAGCACCTGATCCATGGCCTCGTCGAACACCATGCGGCTGCTAAAGATGCTCCAGTAGTCGACGATCCACTGCGTCTCGTTGTCCTGCTTCCAGCCCACGCGGGCGGCTTCCATCGAAAGGCCGTAGTCCTCCAACGTCGGACGCAGCGCCCCGGCCAACGCTTCACTCGCCTCGGGACCCGGCGGAGTTGCCTGCCCCGAACTGACGAGCAGCGTGTTGACGCGTTCGGGTTCCTCGAGCGCTTCCTGAATCTGCTCGAGCGAGACGTACGCGTTTCGCGGCTCGGTTTGATTGGGCCTGAGGCTGAAACGCCCGAGACTTTGAGCCGGCACGATGGCGATTACTTCCAGGCCGGCGAGGCTGCGAGAGCGGCCGGTCTTGTGAGCCAGCGCGCTGTCGGCAGGAATGTCGGTGGCCTTTGGCAGCCGCACGATCACGCGGTCGCCGACCTTGACGCCCAAATCGTCCGCTAACGGTTGATTGAGCACGATCTGGTCGTAGCCAGGCGTCGGCGGCGCGACGTCGCCCAGTTGGAAGAATCGCTCGTCGCAGCCCACCACCAGCACCTGACCCGCGCGCCGAGATGCGCCGTCGTCCCCGCCTTGACCCTGCACGACGCCTTGCGGGAACAGCAATACCGGCGTGACGGAACGGTAGTGTTTCTGAAATGTCTCGTCCGCAGCCAGCTCGTCGGCCAACGAGACCCGGAAGAACCGCTCGGCCATCAAGATTTCGTCGACCTGCCCCAGCTGATCGAGAGCCAGGTCGCGGAGGCTGCCGCGAACCGAGTCGCCGACAATCAGGGCGCCCGTCAGCACGGCGGTGGCCGCGGCGACGCCCAGCGCCACGGCGCCATGAATGCGCACATGGAAGGCAAGGCTGCGAAGGATCAGCTTGGACCAGCTAAGCATCACGCCTTCTCCGTTGGCTCGTGAAGCGTGCCGCCACTGAACGTTGCCCGGCGGCCGAGCATTCCGGCCAGTTCGCCGCTGTGGGTAACGACGATCAACATGCCATCTGCCTGCAACTTCAACAGCAGTCTGGCGACGGCTGCTGCGTTCTCTTCATCCAGGCTGCCGGTTGGTTCGTCGGCGAGCACCAACGGCGGTTTGCGCAGCAGCGCGCGGGCGACGGCGGCCCGTTGTCGCTCGCCGCCGGAAAGCTCGGCGGGCCGATGGTCGCGCCGCGAGCCGAGGCCCACTGCGTCGACAAGCTCCTCGGCGCGATCTCGGTCGGCGCCGCTGACGGCGCCATGCGCGACGGCGGGCAGCAGCACGTTCTCGACCACCGAAAGTTGCGGCAGCAGGTGATGGTCCTGAAAGATAAAGCCGATGTTGTCGTTGCGCCAGCGGGCGAGTTGTTGCTCGGGAAGCGAGAACGGATTCTGCCCGTTCAAAGAGACTGTGCCCGCCGTGGGTGAGTCCAACGCCCCGATGATGTGCAGCAACGTGCTCTTGCCCGATCCGCTAGGCCCGACAACGGCCAGGTTTTCGCCGGCCGAGAGTCGCAGCGAGACGCCTCGCAACACCTTTAACGGCTCGGCTCGGCTGGGAAACTCCTTCTCGACCTTGTCGACTTCCAGGTCAGCCATGGTGCATCCTTTGACAGGGAGTAGGAGGCCGTCGAACAAATTGCGTTGCCGGGAGGCTCGGGAAACAGAGGCGATGGCTCGGGCGATTGGACAAGCTCTTTGCCGCATCAACGACCGCATCGACGACTACATCGACGACTGCATCGACGACTGCCTCAACGCCGGATTGGACGACCGCTTCGACCGTGTTGCCAGCCGCCGGTCAACCGACCATCAACCTACTCGGTTGCGGTGAGCAAAGCGAGGGCGCCGAGTCCGTAGAAGGTGTATTCGACGTCGGTCTGGTCATCGAGCTCGACGCCGTAAAACCCGCCTTGCTCGCACTCCATGCGCTCGACGTAGCGGCGCGCCGCGACGATGTCGATCTCATCGAGTCCGTCGAGGTCCGATAGAGTCAGCAGTCCGGTGAACGTGCTGAGCACATCGGAGAAGGGGATGCGAGTGTTGGCTCGCAGCCCTCCGTCGTCGTTCTGCATTTCCGCGAGGAAGTCGATGGTCGCCTCGCGAGTGTCGTCGTCCAGGGCGTCGAGAATCCGCAGCACGCCGATGGCGGCGGCGGTGGGGTTCGTGCCCGCTCGCTTGCCCGCGCGAATTTCGAGAAACCCGCCGTCGTCTCGCTGTTGCGATCGAATGAAGCGAATTAAGCCCGCTTCATCCGGCAGCGGCATCTCCAGCAACTGCAGGCAAAGCAGCACGAGAAACGAATGGTAGGTGCTGCTGGCTCTGCCCTCGGGGCCTTTGGCATAGCCGCCATCGTCGCAGCGCAGTCGCTCCAGCGCGTCGGCCACCGAGCGTCGCCAGTCGGGCGCCGCGGTGGAGGCGTAGATATCGAGCCCGGCGGACATCTCCAGCAACGCTCCGCCGTAGATCAACGATAGAAAGTCGATGATCGTCTCCTGCTCGTGCATCCGTCCTTGCAGGTAGGCGGCCGCTCGCTCCGCCGGCTCGCCGTACAGCTCGCCGAGAATCGACAGGCCGCGGAGGGCGAAGCCCGTGTAATAGAGATCGCTGCCTCCTTCGCGTCCGGCAAAGCCGCCATCCTCGCGCTGCGCGGCCAGCAAAAACTGGGCGTGGCGTTGCCGCGATGCTTCGGGCAACGCGGCGACGCCGCTGGCTAGCCGGATTGTGAGGTCTTCGAGGTAAGGCATGACGGCCAAGGAACGAGCGGAAAAATGCGATGCCGATTGCCGGGCCGGAGATTTCTCAACGGTCTACTACGGCCCCGTCAACTCTAAAACGTTGGTTGGCCGCCGCCCCAAGCTCGTGGCTGGCCACGATTTCCCGAATTTTCCAACCCCAAAACGAAGGATTGACGGTCCACTAATCTGCCGCCACATAGGGACGCAGCTGTTCCACCAGCGGCTCGGGGATCGGCACGCCGACGGGCCCCTCGGCCGTCATGCGGCAACAGACGGCGGTGATCTGCCCGCGGGCAACGACTCGATCGCGAAGTCGGAACTCGAACCGGTAGGTGACGCTCTTGGCGCCAATCCGGCCGATCGACAACTCGATGGAAAGCACGTCCTCGAACTTCGCCGGCCCCACGTAGTCGCACTGGGCCGACACGCGCGGCCAGCTCAACTTGCCCTGCTCGTCCTCGCAAACGACACTCCAACCAAGGCTGCGAAGAAATGCGTGCTCGACCGACTCCATGTACGGAAAGTACGAGGAGAAGTGCATCATGCCGGCCGCGTCGGTGTCGCGGAATTCGACGAGTCGCTCGGCGACGTAAGTGGCCATGGCGGGAGTCTTGGGTTGGACGAAGAACGACTAGAAGACCCGAGGATGCTAACTGGCAGTGCGCAGAAAAATGTCCGCCTGCAAAACGGCAGGCGGACAGGATGGATTGGTGCGTGTGAGCGGGTTGCCGGTTCGTTGGGTGAGCCAGCGAGCTAGCGAGCTAGCGAGCCAGCGTTGGGCACGCAAACTAGTCGGCGGTGTAGGGCAGCAGCGCCATGAAGCGTGCTCGCTTGATCGCCTGAGTGACCGCATGCTGGCTGGCAGCCGTGCAGCCGGACTTGCGTCGCCCGACAATGCGTCCATGACGATTGACCAACTTCTTCAACAGCTCCACGTCCTTGTAATCCACATACATCGGACGGGGCCGTTTGCCATCCACAAAAATCGGATCCTTCTTCTTGGTGCGGACCCGAGTTTTGGGACGTCGTCGACGGTTGGAGGATGATGGTCGTCTCATGAGCGATTAACGAGCAGTTGTGAAATGGTCTGGGATCGGCTCGGACGTCCTGTTGACGGCCGATGGCATATCATCGCCCGCCGGGATGGCCCAGTGAGCGTCTTGGAACAATGGGAAACTACCGATTCTAAAGAATCCAGGGCCGTTTGCAAGTCCATTTGGCCCGCGGATTTCCCGGGCTCATCGCCCCCCGCCTTCCCGAGAGGGGCTGGGCGATGCAATCTCTCGCTGACGCTTCGGGTTACCTTCGCGAGCGGACCGGGTGGGCGATGCGATCCCTCGCTGACGCTTCGGGTTACCTTCGCGAGCGAACCGGGTGGGCGATGCGATCCCTCGCTGACGCTTCGGGTTACCTTCGTTGGCGGGCGATTACTTGAAGAACTTTGCCAGCGTTTTCTCCGATGGGGGAGGCGTGACCAGCGAGACGACCACCATCGCAATCAGCGTGGCGAGGAAGATCGTCAGCACGGGCATCGTCTGGTAGCCGCCAATGTCCACCGTGTAGGTCCGATTCGCACCGTAGTTGCTCTTCTGGAACAGCACCCACCAGCTGGCAATCGCCGCGATGATGCCCGCCCAGGCGCCGGCCTTCGTCAGCTTTCGCCAGTACAACGCGGCGAACACGATCGGAAACAGCGCGGAGAAGCCCGAGAAACACCAGACGCCCAACGCAAACACGCTCGAGGGATTGCTGAGACTCAGCAAGTACGTCACGGCGACGATGGCGACGATGAAGGCCCGCGTCATCCACACTTGTTGCGTGTCCGAAAAACGGTCCTTGCCGAAGTAATAGGTGACGATGTCGTTGTTGAACATCGTGCCGATGCAGAGGAACTGGCTGTCCAGAGACGACATGATGGCCGCCAGAATGCCCGCGGCGAGGAAGCCGGCCAGGACAGGCGTGGTTTGCGTGTTGACGAGGAACGGCAACACGGCGTTGGCGTTCACTTGCCCGTTCGGCAGCTTGGGCAACGGCGGGCGAGTCGGCATCAGCTCGGAGGTCGCCCAGACGCCGACGAGCACGCACGGCACCCAGACGATCATGATGAACACCGGGTGAGCCACCACCGGCGTCTTGAAGGCGTTGGCGCTTTTGGCCGTCAACCAGTGTTGGAACAGGTGGGGGAACATGCCGACGGACAGCGGTATCAGCAAGTACGTGAAGAACTGCGTCTTGCTCATGTCCATTCGCGTGGCCTTGTTCTCGGGAATTGCCGCCCCGAGTTTGCGAAGATTGGCCATGAAGGTGTCTTCGCCACCCAGCTTGTTGGCGATGACCACGAAGGTCACCACGCCCAGCACCATGAAGACCATCGTCTGGAAGGCATTTGCCCACGCCGTCCCACGCATGCCGCCGAAGAACACGTACACCAGCACCACGCCGCAGATCACCAGCGTGCCCAAATACGGAGGAATGCCGCCGTTGAGCCCGGGGTTCTTGTGGGGGAATGTCTCCGGCGCCAAGCCGGCCGTCAGTGATTGCACCACCGTGCCGGCGCCGATGACGCCGACCAGCAAGTAGGGAATCACCAGGCCAACGAGGATCGGAAACAACAGCAAGCCGATCCCGGGGCTCTCGAGGCGATCGCGGAAGAACTCGATCTGCGTCGAGTAGCCGTAGTCACGCGCCAGCGACCAGACCTTGATGCCGATCACGAAAAAGCAAAGCGAGTGAATGATGCCGCTGCTGCTTGCCAGCATGCCATAGACGCCAACGCCTTCCTTGAAGGCCTCGCCGCTGCTGCCGACCAGCGCGAACGCGGTCATCGTCGTGCCGAACAGACTCATCAGCAGCAGGAACGGGCCAATGGAGTGGCTGGCGTGCTGGTAGTCCTCCTTCGTGCCGCGAAACAGTCGGCTGGCAAACATGCCCAGCAGCAACAGCAGGCCCAGGTAGCAGCCGATGATGATGGTTTGAGGCAGTCCTTTGTGGTCCATGACTACTTGCCCCTTTCGTCGCTAAGGTCCGTGGGCCAAGCGAACTTCGTCGCCAGGAACCAAGTGACGCTGGCGGCCACGCTGAGGCAGGCGTGGTAGAAGAGGCTCATCGGCATAAAGCCGAACAGCATGGTGCGGCTATTCCAGTTCCAATTGTCTTGGTGCAAGATCAGCAACAGCAGCACCAAGCCGCTGATGAATAGCACGCCAGGCCGAATTTTGTTCATGTGAATTGAGTTGATCGAAGGAAAAGGAAGCGCGGAGAGAAGCCGACCGGAGAATCGAGGCCAGCGGATGGATGGTTGGCAGGCGGAGGTGGGCGAGCACCGTCGCGTACAGGTCGGGTCTCCATCGGAGGCGACCCTGGTGAGGCCCGGTGCTCGTCAATGGTAAGCGAATGCGATGTCAGTCGCTAGGCTTCAGTTTTCCGGCACGACCTCCAGCAGCTCGACGGCGGGCTCGCCGTTGCAGTAGATCAAGGCCGTGCGGCCGTAGACGACGCGCGGCGAGTCGAGGCCGAAGTGGCGGCTCAGCTCTTCGCCGGGCATGATTCGCCACAGCGAGTGCAGTTCCACCTTGCGAAGCACATTGTGCTCAATCAGCACCCGGCCGAGCGGGGTGTCCTGTTGCTCGATCTCGGCTCGCACCGCCGGATCGACGTACCGAAAGTTCAATCGCACGATGCCGAACTGCACGACGCCGCCGTCGCTCGCGCGGCGGAGCAGGATTTTGCGCCAATACGATTCGCCGTCGGCGTCCGACTCGAGCACCTCGACCTCCACCGGCTCGCCATGAAACGACTCGACCGTCACGGTCATATGGTGATTGTGAGCCAGCAAACGGCGGGGCGTCTCGGGCAGCGACTCAGCGTCCACCTCGACAAACTCGCCGAACTGATCGGGCTGCGAAAAGAACAGGCCGACCAACGTCTCTAACTCGATGCGTTCGGCGGGCATGGGCGTGTGGGTGGGTAGGAGGCAGGTGACTCGACCCGGAGGGGCGTGGTGCGACGGTTACTTGGTCGCGCCAAGTTGTTGCAGCGGCGGCTCGGGCGACTCTTCGGGCCGCTCGAGCACAGTGTCGATCAGGAAGTACAGCAGTCGCCGCAGCTCTTCGTTCTCCAAACTGTCGGCCACCGCCTCGGCGCGCTCCTGATGTTTGTCGACGAGCCGGTGCGCCTTGTCGAAGACGCTGGCGTGCTCGTACAACTGCCGGACACGCGTGATTCGTTGAGCCGGGCTGAGCGGCGATTGTTTGTCGGTGGTCTCCACCAACGAGCGCAGCTCTTCGCGCAGAGCGGGCTCGAGCGACTCCAGCGCCAATGCCCACAACACTGTCGGGCGGCCGCCGAGAATGTCGCCTGCCGCGTCCAGTTTGTTGTGAGCGTCGCCGAGCCAATCCTGAAGATCGTTCAAGATTTGAAAGGCGACTCCCAGGTTGCGGCAAAACTGGCGAATCGGATCGGCCAGCGCGGCTGCCTCTTCGTCACTGTCCAGCGCGAGCCGCACGCCGGAGGTCAACGCCGCTTCGAAGGCGGGCGAGGTCTTCAACGCGTAAATCTTCAACGCGTCAATCGGCTTGAGCTGTTTCTCCAGCGAGTCCCGCCACAGCAGCTCCGCTCCCTGGCCCTCGGAGAGCCGCAGATGCGCGGCGGCCAGCGAGTCGACGATCGCGTTTGACTTGGCCGCTCCCAACGCGCCGGCTTCGCGGCTGACCAGACGGTAGCCCAGCCCGATCAGGTAGTCGCCGACATTGATCGCCGTCGGCACACCATGGCGACGGTGCATGGTCGCGGCGCCATACCGATACGCGTCGTCGTCCTGAATGTCGTCGTGAACCAGCGACGCTTTGTGGAACGTCTCGATCGACATGGCAGCGCGCCGGACCGCATCGGGAATCTCCCGCACAGCCTGCTCGCCATCGGCCGCCGTGCCGCGTCCGCCTTGCAGCGCGTCGTAGGCAGCCAAGGTGATGAAGGGCCGGCTGTGTTTGCCGCCCTGCGCCAAAAAGTCGTAAGCCAACGCCTCGGTGGCCGCAATCGGATCCAGCCCCGCGAGGCTGCCGTTCTTGAGCGGTTGTTGGCTGCGAATTCGCGGCGCCAACCGGCTCAGTTCGTCGGGCTCGAACATCCGTGACGCGGCTCGCATCAAATGCACATAGCTGCGAGTTTTCTCTGCCGGCTGTTCGTGCTGGACCTGGATCATCTCGTCGACCCAATCTTCGTCCACCGCCGTGTTGCGACAGTCGCTCGACAACAGCGGCACGGCCATGCAAGGGATGCCGGCCAGCAGGATTTTGTCGATCGCTTTCTCCAGCACATTCAGGCAAGCGACGCCGCAAATCGCGTCGACGTAGCCGCTGACGATGATCTTCAGCACGATCGGCGAGCCCTCGGCCACCAGGACCTTGTAGCCCATGTCCTCGGCTTGCGAACGGAAGTCGGCGATCGAACAGGCGCCGCACGTCTTGCAATCCAGGCCGAATTGATCGTAGTCCGCCGGACAGCCCTCGGCGTGCTTCAGGCAGTGGGGCAGCAGAAACAGCCGCCGCGACGGGGGAACCGCGGCGACCTGGTCGCGCCAAAACTCGGATGCCAGCATCACCATCGTCCAGCCGACGAAACTCTCGGGCTGGCCCATCTCGGCAAGCAGCCGCCGCGCCACTTCCTCCATCTCGTCCTTGGTCAGCGGCCGCTGCTTGTCCAAGCGACTTGCCACCTCCGCGCACTTCGCCTTCATCTGCTCTCGCACATCGCGCGACTGCGGCACATTCTTCAAGTGCGCGGTCTTGCGACGGCGGCTCTTGCGACCCTCGGTGGATGCGGCCGAGCGGTCGTTCGACACGGGTGCAGTAGCCAAGTTGCGTTCTCCTGGTAGAGCCAGCAGCGGCTCGGTCATCTCGGTTGTTGAGTCGTCGTGGTGGCGCCAGCGAGAGCCGGAACGGTCGGAGGACTGGAGGTGGGTTGGTTGCGAGGCTGGGGCGACCTCGGGTGGGGCGGGGAGCTGCAGTCTAGTTTAGTCGAGCCGTCGGGCGGAGGGGCATGTTTGAGTGACCACAGGAGGAAGGTTCGTTGGTCGGTTGGATGGTTGGGTCGCCTGTTCAACCGCAAATTGGTTGGTGGGGCGATGTGGTGCGAGCCGCCCGGCCCAGGGTTTGTGCCGCAAAAATCAAGGGATAAAGCCTCTCATGATACCACAGCTTGGCGAAGTAGAAACCGATTGGGGCGGCCTCCCAATGGTCCCGCTCCGTTGCCAACTCGACCGCTTGGACGAGGTAGTGAATTCCATCTTGAACCGCCGAGTCGCTGGAGTCCAATTGCAGTGCGTCGACGGCCAACGCGGTCTCCTCCACCGAACTGGGCCCGCCGGTCGTTGAACCCCACCCCCCGTCTGGGTTTTGCATGTTTCTGAGGAATTCGCGACCGGCTGCAGCACCCGGTAACTCCAGGCCCGCTTGCTCCAGCAACAGCACCTTGGACGTTCCGTAGACCGGATTCTCCTCCAGTGGGTGGTCCTGGTTTCCGAACCAAAGGGGGATCCAGCTCCCGTCCGGGCGCTGCTGCCTCTCTAAGTAACGTATCCCCGCCTCGATTTTCGACCTGATGGCGTATTTGCCCCCGTGTTGGCGATCCAAACGCCATTCGGCCCACCTGTCCTGCCACGCCATCAGTGCCCGCAACGCATGCGCGGTGAGATCCGAACCGCTGCGGTCAAACGGTAGCTTTCCCCAGCCGCGGCAAAACGTCGGCCAGCCACCATCGCGATTTTGTAAGTCCAAAAGCCAACGCATTCCCTCGCGAGCCGCAGCCTCCAACGCCTCTGATTCATCTTGTTGTGGCGCATACCCGGAGCTCTGTCGCCAGGCATTCAGGGCCAGCAGCGCGCCTGGGGTGTCGTCGGCGTCGGGGACGGCACCGCTGAGGTCCGTCCAGCCCCAACCACCGGGATCCGCGCCGGTGAACGGGTGACGCTGCCGATGTTGGCACTCGAGCAGCCACGGCAAACAATTCAGTTGCACCACGTCTTCGCCAGCTGCGGCCAACGCGTTGATGCTTAAGGTCGTGTTCCAAGTGGCCAAGTCCGTATCGATGGGCCACGACCCATCGGCTCGCACCGAGTCGATCAGAAATCGGATGCCGGCGTCGACCACGGGATGGGAGGCTCGTCCGCTGGCCGAGAGGTTCATCACCACAAAGCTCGTCAGTGGCGTTGCCTCGAGATAACCGCCGCTATCGGGCTGCATGCGAAGCAGCACTCGCAGCGATGGCGCCACGGCGGCCGACCGCAGCCAGCGCATCCACGGCCATCGCGAAGGGCGAAGAAAGTGGCGGGCTTGGCCGATCGCGACCAGGGCCGGAATGGCGTAGCTGACCACCGGCATTTGCAGGAAGCGATACATCGACTGCGGAAACACCGCCAGTTCGAACGGCAGCGGCGACACATCGCGCCAGTCGGCGAGTCCTGCGATGGCACAGTTGGAGAGGATCGGCACGGCGAACGTCTTGTCCTTGCCGTAGCGTCGCCTCAGCCCCTCGACTTCACCCTGCTCGGCGATGTATTGGCTCGCTCGTTCCAAGGCCGCAGTGCGATCTGGACCAAGCTTGCAGGTCAGCGACTCCACTAAGCGAAACGCGGCACGCACCAGCATCGTGGTGGCGATATTGGAATGGCTGCGGTCGGTATCGCCCCAGCCGCCGTCGTCGTTCTGGTGTCGATCGAGCCATCCGCAGCCGTTCTCGATCAGGTCCTGCCACGCCGTGGGGTCGCGGCGTTGTCGAGCGGTCTCGCACAACGCGCTGATCGCCGTGGCGGTGGATAGCGCCGAACTGGCCAACTCGCCGCGCCAGTGCCCGGCCGCATTTCGCTCGTCGAGCAGCCGCGTGCGGACGGCCTCGTACGCGCGTTGGATTCGCTCGGCGGTCATCGGTTCCGGAGGCATTGTGATGGGAGGTGTGAATCTATGGCACAGGCTGCCCGCCTGTGATTATTGTGGTTTTGGCCTCAGGTTGCAGGCTGGCAGCCTGCACTACACAAGTTTTGTATGCTAGGAGGCCGGGTCGACGCGAGAAACCACACCGATCGCAAATCGAGTGAATCCGATGCACTGTATCATTTCCTTCTGCGTGTTGTTGTTGTCCCTGGTTGCCTGCGGTTCCTCGGCGTCCGGGCAAAATGCCAAGCCCGAGCAATCCGAACCGTTGCCGTGGGTGGATACGTCCCGCGCGGTGCCGTCCGATGCGGTGGTGATCTTTGACGGCAAGGGGCCGGGGTTGTTGGTTGGCCCCGATGGAGGCAAGCCTCCGTGGCCGATTCGCGACGGCGCCATCGTGTGCGATCCCGGTCAGCAAGCCACGCAGCAGGGGCTGTGGACGAAGCTGCACTTCCGCGACGCGCAGATTCACGCCGAGTTCTCGGTGCCGGCCGAGAGCAAGTCCGGCGAGTCGTCGGGCAACAGCGGCGTCTACCTGCACGGCTTGTTTGAGCAACAGATTCTCAACTCCTTCAAGAATGCCTCGCGCCCCACGAGCATGATTGGCGCGTTGTACGGCTTCCAGGCGCCGCTGGTGAATGCCTCGCGGCCGCCGGGAGAGTGGCAGGCCTATGACATCATCTTCAAAGCGCCGCGCCGCGACGAAAAGGGCGAGGCGGTTGAGCCAGGGATGGTGACCACGTTGCTGAACGGAGTAGTGGTGCAGATCAACACGCCCTTCAAGAAGCATAAGAGCGTGTACACGCCGCTCCACTTCCGCACCACGCCCTATGCCGAGCGAATTCGCGCGAGCCTGTTGAAGACTGGATGCGGCCCTTTTCAGTTGCAGAACCACAACAGCCCCGTTTCGTTCCGCAACATCTGGATCCGCCCGCTGGACGACAAATCGTTCCTGTTCGAAACCGAGTGACCACGGCTATTCTGACGTCGGTTGACAGCCCGCCAGCTTCGTCGAGTTCTCCTTTCACCTACCTACTGGCGCAACGCCATGCCCATACAGCACCTTAATTTTTTCAGCGACAGTCACGATGAAATGGCTGCAGCGCTTCGAGATGCAGCTCAGCGGGTCCAGCGAGAGAATATCATCACGATCACGGAGAACTTGGCGGAACACGTCTGGCACGGCACGTTGTGGTACGACGACGCTAAGTTGGACGATGCCGATCGGCAGTATCTTGCGGCTCTGCCTCCGCACGCCCGCCCGACCGACACAGATACCGCTCCGCCGGCAGCACCGACGTCCCGGCACCTCTTGCGGCCAGGGGAGAGCCTACGGGCGGGCCAGTTTCTCGAGTCGAAAAGCGGTCGGTATCGGTTGTACCTGCTGCCCAACGGCAAGCTCGAGCTTTACATGTATGCGACCGATCAGCGCCTCGGACGCGAGGTGGTAAATCGCCGGATCAAGCTGTTTCCCCTGGTGGGCAACACTCCCTTGCCGTGGCCCGATGCCGGCCCGGGAGGGAGGCTCGTGTTGCAGCGCGATCAGCGGCAAGACGCGGGCCGGCTTCAGTTGTTGAACGCAGCAGGGGCCGTCGTCTGGTTCGGCTGGCCCAGGTTTTACGGTGTCGGCTCGCGGTCGGCATTTCTCAAAGTGCAAGACGATGGCAACATTGTGCACTACGTGGACAACGATCGGGGCCGCATGGCATTTTGGTCGCCCGATTCGCACGACGATGCGGCGCCTTACGTGGCCCAGGCAGTCCGGCCCAACAAGGAGACTCTGGTGATCACGGGCGGCCAGCTTTCAGTAAGCGCGAATGGCCAGACCAACGCGAATATCATCAATGAGACCGATGAGCCGATCGGTGTTCGAGATGCCCGCAGCTACGACACGATACCTCCTGGCGGCAGCGTCGAGGCCGCATCAGTGGCGGGCGTCTTGGAAGTTGAATTGGTTCAGTATCAATTCAACGAATATGGGGATCAGGAGGACGAAGGCCGCACGGCTGCCGATTTCTCTCCCGTCACCTCGACCATTCGCAAGGAGGTAACCGAGTCACAGATCAAGGTGATTGTGTCGTCCGTCAGCGGCGGGTTGCGACTGACCTGATTCATACGGCAAGTTCACCACGCATTTCGCCGGGCCCGTGGGACTCGGCGCTCGCTTTCGATTGGCTGCTCCACGAGTTCAGTTTCGGCGTCACTTTCTGTTCGCTACTTGAGGTCGCGATGAACGCCATGCGGAAAAACTGGGATTACGTCACTGTCTGCGATGTGACGCTTCTCGAGCAAGGTGAAAAGGCGGGCCTGTTCTTGATCGAGGGAGAAGAGTTTTGGATTCCTTGGTCCCAGATCGACGATTCCAGCCTGATGGAAGTCGACGAGGAGGGCGACCTTTATGTTCGCCGCTGGCTGGCGGTTGAAAACGGTTTGCCGTTCTTTGACTGACCTGTTGGCAAAACACCACCCACAGGCTCTGCTGGCGCGCCGCCGCAAGGCAAGGTGTGGGCAGCCGCAACGATCGTCCGTAGCATGGGCGCCCTCGCCCGTGCGCGGCGAGCAGCCGCAATGATCGTTCGTAGCATGAAGTCACGCGCGAGTTAGCCATGCTACGCGAAGTTCACGAAGACACGGGCGAGGCGCCCATGCTACGCGAAGGGCACGAAGTGATAGGCCGTTAAACTCTCGGCGATTGAAAACCCGCGTATTCGCTTGGCGGAAATTTTCGCGAGAACGCCGTGGAAAGTGGAGGCGCCAATCCGTAAATCGAGATGCTCTGATTTCTCGCACTGGAATCGGACCTTAGCGTTCGCGGTTTTTTTTTTGTCGGTGGCGGCGATGTGCGCTGTGTCCGCCACACCTTCGCTCCTCCTTCGCACGTCCTTCGCACCTCCCTTTGGCTGATCCCCGTTTTCGCTCCCGAGCGCTCCATGCCGACACCGCCTCGCTTCACTTCCGTTCAATGGACCGTCTGCATTATCGCGTCCATCGGCTTTGCGTTTGACATTTACGAACTGCTGATGCTTCCGCTGATCGTGCGCCCCGCGCTGGCGGATTTGGTCGGCGCCCGCCCCGGGACGCCGGAATTCGAATTTTGGGTCGGCATGCTGTTCTTCCTGCCGGCGATGGCGGGCGGTGTGTTTGGCCTGCTCGGCGGATATCTGACGGACCTTTGGGGCCGCCGCCGGGTGCTTGTGATCAGCATCCTGCTCTACGCCTTCTCGGCGCTTGCCGCGGGGTTCGCCACGTCGATCGAGATGCTGCTGTTCCTCCGCTGCACGACGTTTATCGGCGTCTGCGTGGAATTCGTGGCGGCGGTGGCGTGGCTGGCGGAACTGTTCCCCGAGCCCAAACGTCGCGAAGCGGTGCTCGGGTTCACCCAGGCCTTTTCCTCGCTCGGCGGATTACTGGTGACGGGGGCCAATTATCTGGCGATTCAGTACGGCGATAAGTTGCCGGCGATTCACGAGGGTCACGAGGCGTGGCGTTACACGCTGATTTCCGGCGTTATCCCGGCGTTGCCCTTGATTGTCATTCGGCCGTTCCTGCCCGAGTCGCCTCAATGGGCCGAGAAGAAAGCGGCTGGCACACTGCAGCGCCCGAGCATCCGAGCCTTGTTTGCCCCTGAGTTCCGCCGCACGACCATCCTGGCCACACTGATGTTCGCGTGCAGTTATGGCGCCGCCTTCGGCGCGTTGCAGCACACGCCACGCATTGTGCCGTCGTTGCCTGAGGTGAAGACGTTGACCGAGGGCAAGCCGCTGCCCGAGCAAAAGAAGATCGAACAGGAAGTCGCTGCCGAAGTGAACGGCTATCAAGAGATCGGCGGCCTCGCGGGGCGGTTCCTCCTGGCCGTGCTGGCGGTCCGCATTGTCAGCCGCCGCGCGCTGCTGCGGATCTTCCAGATTCCCGGGTTGATCCTGATCCCCTTGGTCTATTACTTCCCTGCACGCGACAATCTCGAGCTGTTGAAGTGGGGCATCTTTGCCGCCGGGTTGTTGACGGTGGGGCAGTTCAGTTTCTGGGGCAACTACTTGCCACGCGTCTATCCGCTGCATCTGCGCGGCACCGGCGAGAGTTTTGCCGCAAACATCGGTGGCCGCATGATCGGCACCTCCGCCGCATTGTTGACGACCTGGCTGACGACGATGATGCCCGGCCGCTCCACCGCCATCGCGGCCGCCTTGGTGGCGCTGTTGGTGTATGCCGTCGGCACGGCGCTCTGCTTCGGCCTTCCCGAGCCGCGCGACGACGCGTTCACGGATTGATTTTTCCCATCCAATTCAACGCTCGACGGTGATGCCCAGCTTCTCCATGCGGCTGCGAAGCGTATTGGGGTTGATGTCGAGAATGACGGCCGCTCCCTGTGGTCCGGCGATGACTCCGTTGGTGTGGGCAAGAACGGCTCGGATGTGCTCGGACTCCACTTCGGCGAGTGACACGAGGGCGGCGTTCTTTTTGGGGCGACGCGTTGGCAGCACGCCATTGGGAAGTTGCAGCGTGTTGCCGTGGGTCAGGATCATTGCCCGTTCCACAATGTTCTCCAGTTCTCGAACATTCCCCGGCCAGGTGTACTCCTGGAACGCAGCCAGCGTACTCGGTGCCACCGAGTCGATCGAACGCCCGAGTCGCTGTGCCAGCTTCTGCAGAAAGAACCGGACCAGTGTCGGAATGTCCTCTTTGCGCTCTCTCAGGGCCGGGACTTGTATCGGAAAGACATTCAGCCGGTAATATAAATCTTCCCGAAAGGCGCCTTCGTCGACCATGTCGAGCAGGTTTCGGTTGGTAGCCGCCAGCACTCGAGTGTCGACTTGAATTGTTTGGCTGCTGCCGACTCGCTCGAGCTCCTGCTCCTGCAGCACACGCAACAGACGTGACTGCGTCGGCAGGGGCATCTCTCCAATTTCATCCAGGAAGAGGGTCCCTCCATCCGCCAATTCAAAGCGGCCCATCCGCTGCTGAGTCGCTCCGGTGAACGCGCCATGCTCGTGGCCGAACAGCTCGCTCTCCACCAGCGATTCAGGCAACGCGGCGCAGTTCACTCGGATGAAGGGCCCGTTGCTCCGCTTGCTGTTTTTGTGAATTGCCCTCGCGACCAGCTCTTTGCCTGTGCCGGTCTCGCCGAGAATCAGCACGGTGCTTTCGGTGGGCGCGACCATGTCGATGCTCCGCAGAACCTTCCAGATCACGTCGCTCTCGCCAACGATCTCCGAGAAGTCGGAGCGGGAACGCAACTCCTCCCGCAAGTAGGCGACTTCCGCTTCCATTCGTTTGCGCCCGATTCGCAGTCGCTGTTCCCGACAGCGGCTGTCATCGAGTTGCCGAACGGCGTGCCGACGAATCAATTCGGCAGTCGCGCGGGCCGCAAAGATATGAAAAATCGACAGCTCTCGCTCATCGGCAGCCAGCGGCTTGTCATCGATCGACGCGAGATGTCCGACCACCGCGCCAGACTCGTCCGTGAGCGGGATGGCCAGATAACTGCGGGCGTTCAGTTCACGAAGATGTTCGTTGGTGGGAAACAGCTGCTGCACGTCATCGGCAAAATGTTGGATCGCTCCACTGAGAACTCGCTTGCACGGCGTCCCCTCAATGCCGAACTCGAAGTTGGGCACGTGCTGCCCGTCTGCCCAGACGGCGAGCGTCCGGACGTGCGTTCGCTCCGGGTTAAACTCGGCTACAAATGACGATTTCACGTTGAGTGAAGCGGCGAGATACTGCACCAGCGAGCGGAAGAAGTGCTCGCCGCTGGCCCCGGCGGTGCCCTCCATGATGGACCGCAGTGTGGCCGTTGGATCGAGCGTCTTCGACTCGCCCCTGGCTTTTTTCGCCTTCATCAGTGCCTCTCATTCATGCATTGCCGGGGTCACGGTATTTCGTTGCTGGTTGCGAAATATCGTATCTTCCGTTGCGCCATCGGGAAAGGGGTGTGGGTCGCAAGTCTATTCGCGGAAAGAGTTTGTGATGCAAGTGTCGCGACTCTTCGCGGTTGGCACTCGCCTTGCTAATGCGAGAGTTATGCCAATGGACAACGCGGTCCATGGCCACCTGACTCAATCTGCGAGAAAACATGATGCGTCACAACAGAAACCTGATGGGAGCTACATCGCTGCTTGCCGGAACCGCTTTCGCGTCCCTGCTGCTATCGGGTTGCGGCACCGGCGCCAATACGGGCACATCGACCGAGGCGCCGAAGACCAAGGTCACTGCGGCTGAGCGAGACTCCGGTATGAAGGTCAAGTCCGGAGCAAACTACAACGAACAAGGAGAACTGCGACGACCACAGGACTATCGGGAATGGGTGTTTGTCGGAGCGCCAGTCACTCCCAACGACTTGAACGATGGCAAGGCGGCCTTCCCCGAGTTTCACAACGTCTACATCGATCCGGCCAGCTACGCCGCCTACAAGCAGACGGGCAAGTTCGCGGACGGCACAGTGATTCTTAAGGAGCTCGTGTCGGTTGGCAGCAAGAGGATGGACAGCGGCAACGGTTACTTCCAAGGAGAGTTCGTCAGCCTCGAAGCAATGGTGAAGGATTCCCGGCGATTCGATGACGAACCCGGCGGCTGGGCCTTCTTCCGCTTTGGTGAAGCGCCTGACTATGCCACCGTCGGGACTCGCATGAAGACCGAGTCATGCAACGCCTGCCATTCGGGAGCCAACGAGGATTACGTCTTTACTCACACCTATCCTGTCCTGCGAGCTGCGAAGCACGCTGCAACTGCCAAGTAGCCGCCAACACATCGCGTGACGCAGAATGGTTCAACCCGCTGCCGTTTGGTGGCGGGTTTCTCTTTCTCAGTGTGTTGGGCACGCCTTGGGGTACAATCTGCGCACGCGAAGTCCATCCGGTTGTCGGCAGTTGCGCGAGGTTTCCCATATGAGCTTGTCGCTACGGGAGCGTTTCCATGGTTGCTTGCTTGGCTTGGCGGTCGGCGATGCGGTGGGCGCGCGCTACGAAGGGCAATCGCCGGAGTCGCTGCGACGCGAAGTGCCCACGATCAAACACCTGATGCGCGCGACGGCGGACGAGCTCTACTACACCGACGACACGCAGATGGCGATTGGGGTCGCGGAGACGCTCGCCGATTGCGGCGAAATGGTGGAACGCCGCCTGTGTGAGGCGTTCGCCGAGAACTACGAGCCGTGGCGAGGCTACGGCCGCGGGGCCCGCATCGTGTTGGAGGCGATGGAGGGCGGCCACGATTATCGCTACCTGGCGAGCAATTACTTTCCCGGCGGCTCGTACGGCAACGGCGCCGCGATGCGAGTGGCGCCGGTCGGCGTATTCTTTCGCGACACTCCGGAGCTCGCCGCCAAGCAAGCTCGCCTCGCTTCACTGCCCACTCACACCCATCCGCTCGGCATCGAAGGCGCCGAACTGGTGTGTCTTGCGGTTGCCTACGCGTCGCGCGTCGAAACGATCGATCGAGACGAACTCTATGATCAACTGCTCTCGCACTGCCAGACCGACGAGTATCGCCAGCGGCTTGCCGATGCCGCGCAGATCCGATCGGTCGATCAACTGCCCGCTTTGGGCAACGGCATCAACGCGCTGGACTCGGCGCCGACCGCGATCGCGGCGTTCGCCCTGACGCCCGATTCGTATCGCGACACCATCGGCAATGCGATCTTGCTGGGGGGCGACACCGACACCATCGCCGCGATGGCCGGCGCCATTGCGGGCGCTCACCTCGGAGCGGCTGCCGTTCCGGCGGCACTCGTCGCGAAACTCGAGGACTCCCCCAAGGGCCGCAGTTATCTCGGCGAACTGGCCACGCGATTAGAGGTCGCTTGCCGGCAACGCTGACGTTTCGTACGACGGACTTCCAGTCCGTCGTTGCGACCAGAAGGCTCTCGACGGACTGGAAGTCCGTCGTACGCACGCACACTGTGCGGAAATCCGGGCGGGCTGCTGTCTCGTCTCAATCAAAAGGGTCCGACAGCAGCTTGGGAGGATGGCAATGCGAATCACAATCGGCTGGGCTGCGCTGACGTGCGCCCTCACGTGTCTCGCGAATTCACCGCAGTTTGCGCTGGCTCAGGCTCAGCCTAACGGAGCCGCATTGCGTGAGTCGTTTTCGCTGCGGATCGTCGACGATCGAGGCCAGCCCGTTGCCGCGACGGTGGTCGCCGGAACCGTGGGGTTTGAACGCCGCTCGCTGACGTTGCCGCACTGGACGTCGGCGGACGAGGGGACGCTGCAACTGCCGGCGCTGCCCGCGAGGCAAGTGCTGGTCGCGTTTGCCTCCGGACATCCGGCCACCAGCCAAACCGTGGCCGAGCTGTTGAAGCAGCGCGATGGCGAGTCATCGCCAGCGACATGGCGTTTGCCGGCGATGGAGGCTCGACCAATCCCGGCAACGTCGGGACCGGAGATCTCCGTCGAGTTGCGAGGCGACGACGTGCTGCGCGAGTTGTCGGTGCGACTGCATAATCCGACCGATAAGACGTTGAAAGTGCCTACGGCGGGATGGACCCTGACGAGCAATCGCGTTCGCGTGCTGCTGACTCCGCTGGCTAGCCGCTATACGTCCGACTTGCCGCCCGGTTCGACGGGCAGTTTTACCATGCGGTGGGGCGAGGTGATGAAGCAATGCATCTGGCTGCCTCGGCGCAGCGGCGACGCCACCGGCGCGCTGGTGCTCCCCGAACCGCCGGAGGAGGATCACGAGCACTTTGAATTCGACGCAGCCGGACTCAAACGCCAGTTGCTCAAGCTGCCCAGTCCGGAGCGAGTGTTGGAGCGGCTTGGAGAACTCGAGGCCTCCTTGGTGTTCGACCGCGCGACGCATCGGGTAGGTGACAACATTCTGGTCTACTTGCGGCTCGTCAATCGCGGCAGCCAAGACATGAAGATCGAACTGGGAGGAGACTATCGCGGCTCCCCGCGGTCGTTGCGATTCTGTGTGGAAGTTCGCAACGCACGCGGCGAACTGGTCGCCGATCCCTTTCCGAACCCGATGTGCATGGGCGGGCTGGGTGGCGAGCAAACCTTGAAGCCCGGCGAGCCCTACTGGCTGACGATTCCGCTGATGCGTTACCGAGACATTCGCGAGTCGGGCAACTACGAGGTGCGAGTGTATCACGACCTCGGCTGGGACCACGGCTTGGACTATGCGAATCTCGGCAAGAACCTGATTCCCGAACATCACTTGGCGCCGGTGGCGACGGCCACGATTCAGGTGGACGTGCCGACGGCCGAGACCGCGGCCGATGTGCTGCGAGAGCTGCGTGAATTGCCGACCAGCTCGGACAACAGCTGGGGCCAGCGCGGCAAGCCATATTCGGACTTCACCTTGCTGCGACACCCGGTCTATTTGCCGGCCGTGATGAAGTGGATCGAGGAGGACGGCGGCGCAGCGCCGGGATATCTTGGCCATTTCGCCTACCGCGACTCGACGGCCGGAGTTGTCGCGTTAGGCAGCATTCGCTCTCGCGAAGCAACAGCCGCTTTGACAACCCTGCTCCGCCATGACAACCCACGCATTGCCCGCGGAGCCCTGGGGCAGGTGATGCAGAGATGCCCTCAGCCGGTGCAGGACGAGCGGCTCGTCTATGGGCCGTACCGCGAGCAGATCGAGCTGGCTCGGCAGACCTGGGACCCTGCCTTGAAACCGGCGCTGATGGAGTACGCCCTGGAACTGTTGACGCAGGGCGACACGAAGGAGCAGAGCCTGCAGCCCGCCGACGAGGAGCAGCGCCGGGGCTATCGAATTAGCGGAGCCGACATGCTTCGCGCTTTTGTGAGGCGAGCGGACTATCCGTTGTTGAAGGGGATGGGCCCGGAGATTCTGTCTGCCTATCTCGAGCACACTGGCGAGCAGTTGCAGTATCCATCGCCCGTCTCGCTGACCGCCGCTTACCTGCATACGCTGTACTGCGCCATGGCGGACGGCAAGTCGATTGTCGAAGGCCGCCAGGCGGGGCAGCCACTGGGCGAGGCGTTCGCCAAGCTGCCTCCCGACTTAGATGACATGACCTTGTCACGAATCGTTCGCGACCACCCGGACGTGCGCCCCGCCGATTGGCCGCGGCGTCTCAGCCGAATGCTGCGTAGCGAAATTCCTCGAGTCCAAGCGCAGGCGTTGGGGTCGCTCACTCCGCCGGCCAACGTGCCGGCTCATCCGGCTCGCGGCGATGAGGCCATCCGCAAGCTGGTTCGCGATTGCCTGACGCACCGCTCCGACATCGTGCGGGCGGCGGCGCTCGCGGTCATCCACAGCGCGCCAATGCCCGCTGACATCGAGCCGGTGCGTCACCTGCAGCAAACGACAAAGAACCAGTTCCTCCGCGGCGAGGCGGAGACACTGCTCAAGGCAAACGCCGAAGGTCAGCCGGGCCAGTGACATGTGGGAAATTGCACTGCCAATTTCTCTCCCGGAGACACAGAGCCACAGAGATTGAAATCACCAAGCAGCACGACATGAAGTGCAGTTGTGTGCGCCGCTTTGTGGTGAGACGTGCTTCCTCAGCCGCCCAGTTGTCGGCGGAGTCGTCGCAGCACGCGGCTCTTGGCTTGCCGGACGGCGCCGGGCGTGACGTTGTGGTCCGCGGCCACCACGTCCGTTGGGTGACCCAATACGGTCACTCGCCAGAAACAGTCCCAGGTCTGCTCCGAGAACTCCCCGCGGATCTGCCCCAACGCCCGGTGCAGCAGCGCCGCCGCCTGATCCGGCTCGGTCGGCTCTTCGAGCGGCACGGGGTCGGCGATCGCCTGCAGACGCTGCTGGGCCGTGCTGCCGCCCTGACCGGGCTCGTGCCCCGCCAAGCGGCGGTGGTGCTCGACAATGCGGCTTCTCGCCACCGTCCACAGCCAGCCGCGGAAGGTTGCGCCGGGGTGCTGCGAGTCGAAGCGGCCGATCGCGCGAAACGCTGTGAGGAAGACATCCTGGGCGACATCGGGAATGGCGTCGGGATGCACTCCTGCCGTGCGGCACCAGCGATCGACTAGGGGACCGTAGAGACGCACGAAGTCCGGCCAGGCGCCTCCGGACCCGTCTCGCAACCGTGCGGCCAGCGTCAAGTCGCTCCCGCTGCTCGGCTCTTCCAAAAAAGTCGTGTCACGCGCCAATCGTTGTTACCCGTAGGTGAGTTTGGACTTGATGGCGACATTGTAACCAAGGCCCTCGCCAGACTGCAAAACTGACGTGCCCCCTCCGTCCATCTGGCCGCGATAGGTTGTCACGTCGCACCGCGCCCCTGCTCGGGAGAGAAAAATGCTCGCCAGCCAATCCTGTTTTACGCGGCAACAGCTGCGCGACTATCTGACGGGCCTGCTCGACGAGGCCGTTGCCGATGAGATCGAATCGCATCTGCACGAGTGCGACAGCTGTGACACCACATTGGCAGAGCTGGATGGCGAGTCCGACACCATGCTGCGAACATTGCGCTTGCGGCAGGCTGCGGGCGAGGGGAATGCGGCGGAGTCGGGCGCCCGGGTCGCGCCCGCTGAGCAAAGCGAGCCGTCGTGGGTCGAGTCGCTCGCTGCCAGCGAGGGATCGGCGCCGCATCTGGCCGAGACGGCGATGCCGAGCATCTCGCAGTTGGGCGACTACGAGCTGTTGCGGGTGCTGGGGCGGGGCGGCATGAGCGTCGTGTTCGCCGGCCGGCATCGGCATTTGGGACGCGAGGTGGCGGTGAAAGTGATGGCCACGCCCGACGGCCGTCCCGGCATGTCCCGCGATCGATTTGCTCGGGAGATGCGGGCCGTTGGCGCCTTGGACCACCCCGCGATTGTGCGGGCAACCGACGCGGGCGAGTGTCGCGACACGCTCTATCTCGTCATGGAACTCGTGGACGGAGTCGACTTGGCGACGCTGTCTCGCCGAGTCGGGCCGCTTGAGGTGTCCGATGCTTGTCAGATTATGGCGGAGGCCGCCCGCGGGCTCGCCTTTGCGCACCGACAGGATGTCGTGCATCGCGACGTGAAGCCCAGCAATCTGATGGTGGACTCGAGCGGGTGCGTCAAGCTGCTGGACTTCGGCCTCGCGCGATCCGCGTCGGCTCCCGGCGAGCTCAGCATGCAGACGTCCGTTGGCCAGCTGCTGGGGACGCTGGACTATATGGCGCCGGAGCAGTCCTCGGACAGCAAAGTCGACGCGCAGGCCGATGTCTACGCCTGCGGCGCGACGCTGTTCAAGCTGCTGACCGGCGCGCCTCCACATGGCCGCTCGGCCGACTGTCCCGTCCTTGAGTACCTTCACCGGCTGGCCAATCATGAGGCCCCGGACATCCGGGAGCTGCGGCCCGATGTGCCCCGTGACTTGGCCGAGCTGATCGCCCATATGTTGCGGCGCGATCCAAGTCAGCGAGGTTTGAGCTGCGATGAGGTTGCCGATCGGCTGTCGGCACATGCCGCTGACGCTAACTTGCCGAAGCTCGTCGACGCTGCGAGCTCGCCGCCATCGAACGATGAGCAAGACGCGGAAGATGTTCGCACCGGATTGCTGGAGATCTGGCGCAACGCGGTGCCGGAAGTCGAGGGGAAGCCGATGTCGCCCAAATCTATTGCTGCGGGTTCTTTGGATGCTGCGCCCCGTTGGCTTTCGCCGCTGGGCGTCGCGTTGTTCGCATCGTTGGCATTGCTGGGAGTCTGGGGCGCAATCATCTTGTATCTCAAGACGGATGTCGGCGAACTAGTCGTCGAGTCGGATGTCGTGGACGCGGTGCACGTAAGGATGCTTAGCGAGGGCAACGCTCGGTCGTCTTCGATTGAGGCGACCACCGGATCAACCACGGTGCAAGTCCGCTCCGGTCGCTACGAGCTGCGGCTCGACACCGGTGCGGATGGTGTCGAGCTGAGCCCTTCCAGCCTGGTGATCAAGCGAGGAGGGCGGGTGGTCGCGAAAGTGCGACGCATCACCTCCGCGTCATCGACGGCCAGCACAGCCGGCATTTCTGACGCGGCTAATGCGGCCGACATCAGCGGCGTCGCCGCACAGCCACCCGTCGAGGCCGAGGGGCCACCGACACAGCCCGTGTTCGAGGGCAAGACGTTTGAGCACTGGCAGGCCGCGATGCGATTCGAACGCTCGCCGAATCCACGGGCGATGGCTGCCGTGCGCGTGCTGCAGCTCACGTCGACACGGCCGAAGGAAGAGGCCTTTGCAGCGGCGATCGAGGCGGTTGCGATCTTGTGGCGAAACGAAGTTTCCAGCGATGAGTCACTGGCAGCCTTCATTCTTGCCCATCGATCCGATGCCGAATTGCAGCAGCCCGAGGAGGTCGTGGCGGCCATGGCGCAGCGT
>JAGQPF010000393.1 GCA_020426845.1 Planctomycetales bacterium | reverse complement strand
CTCGCCGGTGCAGAGCTGCGCAACCCCTGTGCGCCGGCCGAGCTCGTGGCACAGGCTGCTAGCCTGTGAATGTTGTGGTCTTGAGCGCAGGTTGCAGGCTGGCAGCCAGCACCACGACAATTTCGCGCGTAGCATGGGCGCCCTCGCCCGTGCAGCACTGCGCAATCCCGTTGCGCCGGCCAAAGCAAACTCTCTGCTCTTGTTTCGGGTGGATAAGCGGTGCATTGCGGCTGCACGCCGCGCACGGACGCCCATGCTATGGATGTTTTGAGCGGCCGTTGGCAGCGCATGGACGAATCTTCTATAAAGGGAGGCAAGCAGGCGTCTTCGCCCGTTTAGAACTGACTTATTGCCACTTGGGGCTTTGTAATGTCATTTGCTGTCATGTGTCCTCATTGCCGTCGCGGCTTTCAGGCGGCTCAAGCGCTTGCTCCGGGGGAGACGCTTTCTTGTCCCGGCTGTCAGGGTAAGTTTGTGACGCCGCCGGTGGCGGAACAGCAGCGGCTGTTTCAGCAATCCCAAGCGCCAGTCGCGACGCGGCCTCCCGCGCCCGCCATGGCTCCGCCACCTATTTCGACACCAACTCCGCTCAATGATCCGCTGAACGATCCGCTGGCGGATCCATTGGCAGGGCCGATGCAGCATGCAGCAAGCCAAACGTTGATCACCACTCGACGTCCGCAAGCTCTCCATCCGGGGCTCATGGTGGGCATTGGCGGCGGTGCGATGGCGGCAGTGTTGGCCATCGTGCTGTTAGTCATGGGCGGCGGCAACTCCGATGATGGCCAGTCGTCGGGCACGTCGGCTGTTGAAGCGGGCGTCGGCGTCACTTCGACGATTTCCTCGGGCGGAGCCGCCGGGGTCGTCAACAACGCCGTTCAGCAACTGCCTGCCTTGGAGTCTTCGGTATCCGAATGGTCGTACCGCTTTCAGGCCGGAGTGGAGTATCGCTACGGCTACTGGGTGGAGGCGAGCGTCAATGGGATCAAGGCCCGGTCCGGCGGGACGGTCATTTACTCACCCGACACTGATATGGACGTCCGCGGCGAGAGCTTCGAAGGGTCGGGCACGGCCTTTGTCGTCCATTCGGACGGCCTGTTGATGACTTGTGAGCACGTGGTGGAGGGCGCCACCCGGGCGACGGTCCGATTGGGTGAACAAACTTATTCCGCCGATGTCGTCGCGACCGACAGTCAACATGACCTGGCCTTGCTGCGGATTGCGGCCTCGGGTCTGCCCGTCGTGCCGCTGTCCAACGAGCCCGTGCAATTGGCCGAGGAGGTCCGAGCGGTCGGCTTTCCCCTAACGGGTGTGTTGGGCGAGAGCGTGAAGGTTACTCGGGGATCGATTGCCGGAATCATTCGCGAGCAGGAGGGATTGTTGCAAGTCGACGCCTCGATCAACCCGGGCAATAGCGGCGGCCCGCTGGTGAACGACCGCGGCGAGGTGATGGGCGTGATCAGCGCCGGCATGGCAGGGGAGCATGTTAGCGCGATTGGTTTTGCGGTGCCTTGTGAGCACGCGATGGCATTGCTGCGCAGCGTCGGCATCGACCCCAATGGCAAGTCCGCCGGGCGAAAGCTCGACGGCCCGGAGGTCGCCAGGCAAGTGACCCCGGCGGTGGCCTACGTCAAGGTTGAGGCGCGAGCGCCAAGTCTGCTCAAGTTGCCGTTTACGGCGCGCGGATCCACGATGGCGTTCCAAACCGCCGGGGGGATCCACAGCTTTCGCACGATCGATATCTCCGTGCGGGATCGTGGCAATGTGTTTGTCGAGCGGACGGGCGACGTGGCCGAGTGCGAGGGTGACGAGGTCGTTCCATTTCTCATGGATCCACTGGGTCAAATGATTTTCGAAGCCCTGCCGACCCAAGCGACAAAACGCTGGGAGCGACGGCGAGTCGTCTCGGCCATGTATCTAGATCCGGGCGACGGCGCCATCGACCCACGCGGGATCCGCCGGCGTTTCAGCGAATCGTCGCTGCCGCGGATCGTGCTGCTCCCCGCTGTGGAGCATATCCAATACATCGTCTCCGAAAATCGCAATGACAGGATCACGATTCAAAAGCACTACAAGTTCACCATCCAGCAAGCCCGCGACGGCGTGCTGCGCGAGATGACGGGGACCGGATCCTTTGTGTTCAACACCAAAACCGGCGTGCCCGAGAGCATGATGTTCGAGGGCTTCTCCGAGTATCTCGTGGCCGGGGAGACGTTCACGCTGCCGTTCTCCGTGAAGTACAACCTGGTTGGCGCCAAGACTCCGCAAGAATGGAGCAGCTACGACCCAGCCAAGGTTGCCGAGCAGAAGAATGACTCGCGGGCGATGAAAGCGATCGAGTATCTGCGGGCGGGCAACTACACGATGCTCGACCTTTCAAGCAACCTCGGCCGGCTACATTCCTGCAAGGTGATCGATGACTTGCGCGACGAAGTCGTGCGGCTTCTCGAGCCGATTATCGATGATGAGTCCGTGGCGACCGGCAGCCGACAACGGGCCGAGGCGATTCTCATCGACTGGGCGACGCCGGCCTGCATCCCGCGGTTCAAGACAATGCTCACCGACTTTAACAAGTTGGTGGTCCACAATGGCATGCGGGGGCTTGCAAACGTCGGCACGGTCGAAGCGGCGGAGGTATTGGCGGCCTGCCTGGCCGACCGAGCCAGTTACCAAACGGCCGGCAGCCATTTGGCTCAAATGGGCGCCGTTGCGGAAGAGGCGGTCATCCCCTATCTGAAGCACGACGAAGAACGAGTCGCCTCCACCGCCGTCGAATGCCTGACGCGAGTCGGGACCAAGAAGTGCCTCCCCCACTTGCAAGCGTTGATGGCCAAGCGGCCCAGCCTAAGCACATCCATCGCCAACGCGTATCGGATGATCAACTCACGCGGCAATTAGTCGCGGCTGATTTCAACGTCTCCGCGCTCTGGGGTGGGGAGCGCATGCTGAGTCTGGCAGCCTCCGGGAAATGCCCATATAATCTCTTTCAAACAGGTGTTTCAACAGCTCCGGGTGACCAACCGGCCCGGCGGAGACTCGGACTTAACGAATGAGAGGCGGCATGTCGAATCCTACTTCAGGCAGCGTGACGTTTGGCGCAGGCGGCATGGATCTGGCGCAGGGGGCTCGCCGCAAGCAGCTGCGCACGGCTAAGTCGATTTTGATCGGCATCGGTGTTTTATCGGTGATCATCAATGGCGTGGTCGCGGTGAATGCGGAGGCAGGCGTCGACCGGGCGATTGAGAAGGAACTTGCCGACGTCCGCATGCAGGGACTCGCAATTAACGAAGATGCGCTCGAGGTTGCGCGTCAGCAAGCCGTCAAGGTGACTCGCTTGGTGGCGGGTGCATTTGCCCTTGTCGGAGTGGCCTATATCGTGATGGGGGTGATTTTGGATGTGAATCCGGTCGCAATCACGATCAGCGGGCTCGTGATCTACATCGGTTCCATGGCGGTGACTGCCGTGCTTGATCCTTCGATGCTTCTCCGAGGGCTTGTCGTTAAAGGCTTTATCATCGCCATGCTATTCAAGAGCATTCAGGCCGCTATCGAATACCAACGCGCCGAGCAGGCCAAGTCCGAGCCGGCACTTGCCACCAGCGCGGCGAATTTGATGGCGGGTGATGGGCCGATCGGCTTCGGCGCCGGCTCGACTGCCGAGGGTTTGCATTTTGGCGTCGATGAGGGCGAGCAAAGCTGATGGGTGGCGCGCCGGATCAGGACGATGCTGACGGTTCATGGATTCGGGGCGCAGAGCTGTCGGAGACACAGCCGCAAGGTGCGCCCGGTCCCGGTGAGTCGGCAGCCTCGCCTGTCAGCTGCTGGCGTTGCCAGCTCGAATACGCCGGCACGCTTGAAAAGTGCCCCCATTGCGGCGCTCAGAAGCGCCGCGCTGCCGCGGCGAGCCAGACCGTAGCCTTGTCCTCGGGGGACCACCGGCCGCTCGGGGCGCTGATATGGGCCTACAGCATCATGCTTGGGGTCGGGCTCGCCCTCGTCGGGTTCCAGCGAACGCTCGCTGCAAACGAGGCGCTGGACCTGAGCGATTTGCAGGCCACGATCATCGGCGCGGAACTGTTTCAGGGCATCCTCTGCCTCGTCTACCTGTGGATCAGCCGCGGTTGTTGTCCTCAGCCCCCGGCGCCGCCTTGGGGACCCACGCTCGCTTGGTCGCTGGCGTTGCCCGTATTGGCGGCGGCGCTTGCCGTCAACGTGGGGTACCACTTCGTCTTGCGGCAGATCGTTGGCGTCGGCCCGGAGCAGGACATCCTGAGCCAATCGAGCCAAGCCTTTTTGGTGCTCGTGGTCTGCGTGGAGCCCGCGATCATCGAAGAGCTGTTTTGCCGGCATCGAGCTCTGGGAGTTCTCCGGCAATACGTGGGCGCCCATGGCGCCGTCTGGATCTCGGCAACGATGTTCGCGCTGCTCCACATCGCGGCCTTCTTGAGCGTCCCGTATTTGCTCCTGCTAGGCGCGGTTCTCGCCTATCTGCGCATCGCGAGCGGCACGCTATTGCTTCCCATGCTGATGCATTTCCTGCACAATCTCCTGATCTCAATTTGGTTGCAGGAACAGATGGTGCCGTAGCTGCCTGCCTGGTTCAAGAGGATTTGGAGTCGATGCATGTTGGTTGGCAAGACAGTGACCGCGCGGCCCCGCACGGGATTTACCGTGTTTCTTGCCTTTGTCGCCGTTGGCCTCATCGGCATTTCCTTCTTGGACGAGTCCATCCATGGCGCCATGTTCGGCGTGTTTCCCGGACTGTGGTGCCTGATCCGAGTGTTCTTTGCGCCTCGCTCCGTGCGATTGACGTTCGACGAGGAGTCCGTGATGCTCGACAGTGGAAGTCGCATACCTTACGCGTCGATCCAGCGAGTATCCATGAACGGCGTCCCGTATTCGTCAATTCACAAGTCCCCCAGCAGCCAGCTGGTGATTGAGCATCAGCGAGGGATCTTGCGACTGCCGCCGGTTCTGGATGTTCGGTTTGAGGACTTCTACCAATTTCTGAATGAGCGGATGCCCGATCGGGACGAGATCCCCGCTTCCTTGGTCGATTTCGTCGCCGATCAACGGGCCAAGTTCGGCGACGACAAAGTCACGGTCATTTTCGGCGGCCAAACTCGCTTCATTAAGTCGTCCGTGCTGTTGCCACTCGCCTTCGCGCTGTTCGGGACAGGCATTATCTGGTCGATCGTCGGTTCGGCGGCCTCAGAGCACTATGAATGGGGCGACGCGGGGGGAGCCATGGTGGGCGTGGCGATGGTCATGGTGGTCGTTGTGTATCTCACGCGAGTGGCGCTCTCCTATCGACCCGTTATTTGGCACGCTTGCTTGGTGATCACGCCCGAAGGGCTGGCGATGGTCCAAGGCAACGTGCAGGGCGCTATCCGCTGGGATGATGTCGAGGGAGTTCACCAAGGCGCTGCGCTGCTCTTGCAGGTAACGGGAGCGGCGATTTCCATCGCTGCGATCTACGATCGCCAGCTTCCGGAAATCGCCAAACTCGTGAGAGCCAACCTGCCGGAAGGAAGATAAACTGGTTCGCATGTGACCTGCGCCGCAGTCGTCTCTCCGAAATCGAATTCTTGCCCCATTGCCCGTATGGACTCGACGTCAGTCAGCTTGCTTCGTCGATTGAAACAGCCCGAGCGGGAAGAGGCCTGGAATCGATTTGTCGAACTGTACGCTCCGCTGATTTTTCATTGGGGGACCGGACGGGGCTTGAATCCTGCCGATGCGGCCGACTTGGTTCAGGAAGTGATGCAGATTCTGGCGGTCGAGCTGCCCAAGTTCGAGTACGACCCCGCTCAACGATTCCGGGGATGGCTGCGGACCATCACCCTCAACAAGGCGCGCGACCTCCATCGCCGCAAACGGCCGACGTCCGGCATGGAGCCGTTCATCGAGGCCGCGACAGCCCCCGGCGGCGTCGACCTCTTCGAGGAAAGCGAATACCGCAACTTCCTGGTGAACCGGGCTCTGGAGATCATGAAGGCCGAGTTTCAGGAGCACACCTGGCGCGCTTGCTTGCTGCTGGTGGATGGAATGAGCGGCGCGGAAGTAGCGAAGGCGTTGGGGATCAAGGAGGGGGCTGCCTACGTCGCCAAGTCTCGGGTCCTGCGCCGGTTGCGCGAAGAGCTGGAGGACTTGTTGGATTAGGACGCCGTGGGAAAAGCCCTGCCGGTAGAAACAACGCACGATTGTGTCTCGCCACGGCTTCCGGACACTCGGTCCTCAATCTCAATGCAACCGAAAAAGAAATCCCGCAATTTCCTGATAGGTTTCAGGGGCCATCCGCGTAGACCGTTTCAGCAACGGTTTCACGAGTCGCAAGCGGTGCGGCAAGCTCAGACGGAGTAGCCCGAAGATGGTCCAATTCTGCCCACAGCCGGACGTGCTGCAACGCTTGGTGGCGGGGAGGCTCGACGGTAACGACGCCGAACCGCTGGAGTCGCATCTGCTCGAGTGCTCGCACTGCCAGCAATTGGCGCGAACGCTCTTGGTGGACGATGAAGTCATGGCGGCCATCCGGACGCGACGCGAGTTTGCCGAGGATAGTGAATGGCTCAGGCAGGCCGTAGGGCTCGCGAAGAGGATGCGGCAGACCGTGGAAACGGAGAACACATTGGCGACGGGGGCTCCCGGCCCAGTCGGCGATGACGATGCCCGCAATGTCGATGCTGACGCCGTTCCACGAAGTCATGCAGATTTGCAGGACGCGGCTGATTCGACGCCCAACCTCGACTTCCTCAGGCCGCCTCAAGAGGAGGGCGAATTGGGGCGGCTGGGAGACTACCGCGTGCTCGAAGTCATCGGGGCAGGGGGCATGGGCATCGTCTTTCGAGCGGAAGATCCGCTGCTGAGACGCCAAGTCGCGCTCAAGGTGATGAAGCCCGCTGCGGCCAACAGTCGCTCCGCCAAGGATCGCTTCCTTCGCGAAGCGCAGGCGGCGGCCGCCATCGAACACGACAATATTGTGCACATCTACCAGGTTGGCGAGGATCGCGGCATACCGTTCATTGCGATGCAATGTCTGCGCGGGGAGTCACTGCAGACATGGCTGAAGCGTGAAGGCCGTCTCGCCCCCGAGGACGTCGTCCAAATTGGCCGCGAAGTGGCCTTGGGACTGGCTGCCGCTCATGCTCGCGGACTGATCCATCGCGACATCAAGCCGGATAACATCTGGATCGAGGCGATTCCGCATGGCGACGCGGCGACCAATGACGAGCGAGCCTCCAGCCCTCGTCGTGTGCGAATTCTGGACTTCGGCTTGGCTCGCGCATTCCGCTGCGACTCGGAGCTAACGGGCGTCGGAATGGTGCTGGGAACGCCCAAATACATGGCTCCCGAGCAGGCTCGCGGGGAGCCGGTCGACGGCCGCTGCGACCTGTTCAGTCTAGGAAGCGTGTTGTATCACATGCTCGCCGGATGTCCTCCGTTTGATGGTGAAAACGTCACCGCGGTGTTGCTTGCGGTCGCGCAGGCAAAGTGCCAACCGCTGCCGACGCTCTGTCCCAACCTGCCCTCGGCATTGACCAGCTTGGTCTCGCAATTGCTTGATGCGGATCCTCGACGGCGGCCACAATCCGCAGCCGAGGTGGCGAGTCGTTTGGCCCGACTCGAATGCGAGTTGCGAGACCAACATGCAGCGACCGCTTCAGGCGAAGGCGAGAGCGGGAACGAATCATGGACGGCCGAAGACCTATCTCAACGTGGCCCGAGGCGAAGCGAAACGTCGCCCCGGGCGGAGGCGGCAACGCACATCGGGACGGACGCTTCCGCGTCATCCTCCGTCGACCGACCTGCATCAGCACCAGTCACTCGTCTCGGCGGACGCCGCCGTTCTGCGGCGATGTTGGCTGCAACATTGGTGATGGCAGGCATCTGTTGGCTGTGCTTAAGCCTCATCTTCCGGATGGTGACGGATGATGGCGTCCTGACCGTGAAGGTCCAGGGCGACCATGGCGACCGATTGGCCGCTTTAGTCCAGGGAACGAACATGGTCATCAAGAACGCCAGGACCGGAGAGACAGTGACGATCAAGCTCAACGCCTCGGAGACGAGCACGAAACTTCCTGCGGGAGCCTACTTTGTGCTGGAGACGAGTCCGGGCCTGAAGGCGCCCAAGGATCGTTTTACGATTCGAGACGGCAAGCCACAGCGGCTGGAAGTCACTTGGACGCCGCATGCCGCGACCAAGCCTGCCGGCGTGGTCGCTGAGGCAACGCCCGGGCCGGAAGGGAGCGAGGAATCTCGTGGCGGCGAGTCGCCCGACGCTCGGGCCGATCAGGCCGACGCTCTCGTGGCCGGGCTGGCGCCGATCCATTCCAACGAGTTCGACCAGGTCAATATCAACCTCTACGATGCCGGTTCCAAGATCCTCCGCACCATCCGAGACGACAGGCATTTCGTCACTTGCCCCAAAGAGCACCCGTCGCGAGGCCGCTGGGCGTGGCCGGTGTTCGGTGTCGACGACGGGGTGATCGATGTCACGGCCCGTGTCGAACCCGGCTCCGATCCGGCCTGGTTGGTGGTTCTGCACTCGGATGAGCTGAACCAAGGAGTGGCGTTCAATATCAACGACACGCGCATTGTGGTGCACGGCAGCATCTTTCAAGAGCAGCGCACGAGAGAGCGGTACTTTTCATTCCCGCGGCCTCCCGTTGCCGGGCAGTTTCATCGGCTGCAGGTGGCGCTCGACGGAGAACACCGGCAGGTCACGCCGTACATCGACGGAGTCCGTCTGTGCCCGCCCATCGACCTTGAATTCGATCTGACTCCCTGCACGTTGTCGCTCGGAATTGCTCATTCCCGCCACGGCGAAGCGGGTGAAGTTTCGTTTGAGCGGTACGCGGTTTATTCGCTGCGAACCGACGTTGAATCACGGCGCCCCTCGACATCCGGGCCCGCCGACGATGTTGGCGACCCCGGCGTCTCGAAGTCGCGCTGACAAGCGTCCCATGGCGAGCGGCCGCTCACCGGGGACGCTTTTGTTGTACTTTCTCGCTCTTGAACATCTCGAGATTCAAGGGCCAAGGCATTCGCGCGTCGTCTGCTCCTCACGGCCAATTTTCAGGCTTGGCGGAGCCATGGCGCGACGATGCAGCCGCACTGCGCCGGCAACCGGCTTGGAATCGCGCCAGCGACGACACGCCTGCTGCTGTTTGCGCGATAAGTCCAAGGCAGTTCCCGAGGTTGCCTTGTCGTCCACCTCCCCGTGCGCCAAGCGGCGACGGCTCCGTTACGTGAATCCATTTTGGAGAATGTAAACGATGTTTTGTGCTCACCGTGTTGCCCGTGTTGCCCCTGCTACATTGACCGCTACGAGCGTGTTGAAACGCACGCCGCCGGCAATCGAAACCGATTTCATGGTGCGGCAATCCGCGACGTCGAATGCCGGATTCAGTGTTTTCCCATGGCCTCCCATGTCGGCGTTACTCATCGGCGTGTTGATCGCCACGATGGTGGGCTGCGGACGTTCGGGGCCGAGTCCGGATCAACTCACGCAGTGGGTTCAGGCATACCACCAGCAAGTCGATTCGATGCTTGCCCTGAAGTCGGTGGAGATGGGCGATGCTGTCGCGCAGGACGGCGGCGGATTTCAGGTGCAATTCACTGTCCACGAGTCGTTCGCACAAGATGCGTTTGAGCCAATTTCGTTGGCCGATGCCTATCGCATTTACGAACACGATCCCAACCTGTTGGACCAGACCATTCAAAGGGCGGCGAAGCTGCGGATGCCCGAGCGCGCCGAGGCGATCAACTCTCAACCCCGCGTGGCGCCCGCGGCCGGGCAACTGTTTCGGCGAGTGGCCCGCGCCGGTGAAGATTTTTCGTGGCAGGGCAAGGTCATCGCCCGGCAGCAGGCGGACAAGAGCTGGGATTTTTCCGGCCTCATCGGCAAGCCGGAACACCCAGCCATCACGCCGCAAATGCTGACGCAAGACCAGCTCTCCACGACCTCGATTACGGTCGACACCAAGGACGACACCAATCGCCTGACGCAAGCCATTGCCGAGCAGCGTGAGTTTGCCAAGGCAGTCGAGCAAGCCGAGCAGCGGATGGTGGCCAGGCTCGAGCAAGAGCACCGCGATTTGCTGGCGTTGATCACCGAGCGAGAGCCGCTGTTGGCCAACTTGCCCGTTGCGAATCTTCCCAATGCGAGACTTTCCGTTCACGTATGCTATCAGCGAGACGATGGCGAAGAGGTCGTCGTATTGGTGGAGGACACCGCCAACCCGCTGATGCGGGCGTGCTGGCAAGGAGCACTCGCCTTGCCCGAGAACGCGAACGCAACGCTCTCGTCTCGTCCCGCGGCTGCTCATGATGGCTGGGAGATTCGGCTGAAGGTGGTGGGGGAGAATCCGTTTCGCAACATCGGCGTCAACGAGTTGATGGTGCTGACCGCGACCGGGCCAGGCATGATTCGTTGGGAACACCAGCGTCAGCCGGTGACGCTGGCCAAGGACCCGTCCGCGGAGAAGCTGCCCGACTACGAGCAGCGCGTGGCACAGGTGCTCGAGTGGACGCGGCCGGGCCAGAGTTGGGAAGGCACGATTCAGATCGGCGCCCAGGAGACGCATCCCATTCGCGTTGTGTTCACCGAAATGCAAAACGAGGGGGGCCATGTGCGTCTGATCGTGGAGCGGCCCGATGAGCCGTTTACGGTGGCGACATTCGTCGGCACGGTCGACACTTCCCCGGCGGCGGTGTACGGCTGGCCGGTGCGAGTGACCCACACATTCGGCAAAGGCGCCGGCAGCAATGCAGTGGGGTATCGCCTTCCTCTGATTGTCGAGGCTGACCACAACTTGTCACTGGCGCTGACACCTGCCGGCGATGGCCATGGCGTCTGCTATGCGAGCGCGGCCGGACTCCAGTCGCTGCGTCTGAAGCTGGCGAGTGGCGCCAAGACGCTCGAGCCAGCGCCGCTGCGCTGGCGAAACGCGTTGCGGCCCGGAGACCGTTGGACGGGGCGGATTGCACGCGCCGGCCATCCGGACGAACGCATCGCGTTGACCGTGTCCGAGGTGGCGGATGAGGGTCGCGTCTACCGGTTCACCATGCACAACCCCGACAACTTGCGACAGTTTCGCCCGTTTGTTGGCATGCTGAACGAGTCGGACAAGCTGATTGACGGCTACGCAGTCGCCGTTCGCCCCATTTCATTGACCGGCGAGTTCACTAGTTTTTCTAGCCCCGATTGGAACGAGCTCTATGGCACATCGTTGGATGCCAGGCACTGGCTGCGGCTGCACAGCGATGGCAAAACGCTATTGATGATGTCGTACGAAGAGGAGCTAATCACCTTGACCAAGGAGGCAACTCCGGCCGCCCGCAGTTTGGACCGAGCGGCGCAAATGGAGCGATGGCGAGCGCTCTGCGGGCAGGGCAACCGATGGCGTGGCACACTGACGAAGCTGAAATCCAACGAGTCGGCCGAAGTCGAGTCGGCCGAAGTCGAGCTTGCCATTGCATCGGGACTCGACGGCCTGGGCAATGTCGTGTTGGAGCTATCGGCGGCCAAGATGCCGAAACTTCGCGCGTCGTTTCAGGGCACGCTGCAATTGGATGACGCGAATGTCCACGCCTACGCATTGCAGCTGAATAAGGCGGCCGGAAGTCAGTCCAGCAGCCTGTTGTTGGGCGAGGAACTCGGCCGTGTGAAGCTGTGCCTGCGGCTGGCCGAAGACGGAAAAGGCCTGATTGGCTTGGGCTTTCGGGAACATGAGTTGCGTGAGTTCATGACGCTTCAGCTGATCTCGGTTGGTTCTGGCGGGCGATAGCCGTTCCGTTGGATCCGAATAGGTTCAATGGGTTGGCAAAGCGGAGCTTGCCCTCCATGCGGAGGGCAAGCCATTGTCGGACTTTGCCGGATTTGTGACGTAGGCTTCAAGACGGTTCCGAACGTGCTTCACCTGATCTCAAGCCACCATGTCCAAGTCCATGCTCACGGCCGGATCTCTCATTCGGGCCTCACAAGGGTCGCCTGCGATGGAGGCCCGATCGGTTATTCGGCTGACGTTGTTCTACGTGCTGCTGACGGGGACGCTCTGCGCGCTGCAGGACCAATGGATCTACCATCGAGCCGGCGAGAGCGTCGGCGACTGGACCTTCGTGGAGACGGAGGATTGGGTCAGCGAGATTTCATTTTCAAGCGAAGACGGCACCGAGTTGTCCGGTTGGTACGGCACAACGGACGGGCATTCATCGCGAGGCACGGTGCTTTACTTCCATGGCAACGCGGAGAACGTCGCGACGCAGCGACACGAGCTCACGAACATTTGCCGGAGCCTGCACTACAATTGCTTGGTCGTCGACTATCGCGGATTCGGCAGAAGCCGGGGGGCGCCGTCCGAGGCCGGCATCCTGATGGACGCGCGGGCTGCGATGCGGATGCTGAACGAGCTGTCGGGAACGCGTCCCGCGGATGTGATTGTGTACGGGCGGTCGCTAGGCGGCGCGCCGGCAGCCCATGTCGCGTCGGAACTCGGGGCAAAGTGCTTGGTGCTTCACAGCACGTACGCGGCCATGGACGACCTGGTTGCGGGCAAGTTATGGTTTGCGCCGATGCACTGGCTGCTTTGGAATCACTTGCGGACCATTGAGTGGGTGCGCGCTTATCGAGGCCCCACGTTCATCGCTCACGGCAAACGCGACAACTTGATTCCGTTCGCCCATGCCGAGCGTCTGTATGCCGCTAGCACCAGCTCGCACAAGGTCTTCCTGCCGCAGCCGGACGCCTCCCACTTTGACGCCGCTAACCGCGAGTTCTACTTGGCCCTCCATCGATTCCTCTCGACGGTGAGCGAAACGCCGGATCCGTGAGCGCTATGTGGCTGTGTCATGATCGCCCCGGAAGAATGCGTGCCCATCTGCGGGAATAGGCCCCGAGATTACGTTGAAGGCCAACGGCCTTCTTCAAAAGCCCGGGGCACAGTGAAGCGCCGCCCCGGGTGCCGTGCCGATTGTTCCATAAGAAGGCCAACGGCCTTCTTCAACGTAGCCCGGGGCACAGCGAAGCGCCGCCCCGGGT
>JAGQPF010000392.1 GCA_020426845.1 Planctomycetales bacterium | reverse complement strand
GGCTGCTCGCCGCGCACGGGCGAGGGCGCCCATGCTACGGACGATCGATGCGGCTGCTCGCCGCGCACGGGCGAGGACGCGCGAGGGCGCCCATGCTGTCGGACGATCCTTGAGGCTGCTCGCCCACTTCGCCGCCGGGGCAACTCGTCACTTGTGTTCGGCGCCGATGCGGAAGGCGTGAATCACACTACGCTCTTCGTCCTGTTGCACGCACCGTTCGGCCACATACAGCACGCCTCGTTCGCGATCAAGGCAGCAGGCGCCCACCGAATACCGCTTCTGTCGCGGGTGATCGTAGCCGGGCTCGAAGAGGTAGCGATCGATACGGAGCGAGGCGTACGGCTGAGGCGTCCAGCTCTCTTGCTTGCCCTGCGCCACGGCTGCCAACTCGCCCGCGTCGAAGAAGATCAGCCGCGCCTCGATGCCTTGAGACCACCAACCCCGCGCGTCGTGGGGAAACGGCGGCACTTCGGGGATCGGGTCGTTGGGGTCGCCGCTGATCGGGTAGACCACCCCGTTGGAGAACCCGTACCAAGTTTTGCCGATCGCCTTGGTGCCGACGAGCACCACCGCCTGACGATCACCCAACGTCAGCCAAGCGCCGCCGGACCACTCGTCCGACTCGCTGTATCCATTCATCTTCCAGGCGTCATTGACTTCGAGCTCGGGAGTGTCGGGAAGCTGTCGCCCGTACATCAGCAGCGGTTTGACATCTGTCAGCACTGCCTTGTTGGCGGGCGGCGTATCGGGTGGTTGGTAGGCGAGAATCGCCGGGCCCAAGCCGCCCCATTGTCCGTCTCGGAATCGTCCCGTTGCGAGGCGGTAGCCGGGAAGGTAGCGAGTCGACCAAGCTTGAGGGATCTCAAACAAGTAGTCGTTGGTGACATAGTTCGTGTAGCCGTTGAGCCGCCAGAGTCCGCGAGGCTGCGGGGAACTCAGGTTCAGCTCGCACCAGCCGTGCGATGGATCGGGCTCGAATTGAAAGTGCTGGCCCCAGCAGAAGTGAAGCCTGCCTGCCTCGCCCGGCGCGGCGCCCGGGAGAAACTCGAGCCCGGCGCGAGGAATCTCCAACTCGCCGACGAGTCCACCTCGAATGTCGGCGAACGGCTGCAACGTTTCGGCGACGGGCAGGTCATTGATCTGTTTCGACTCGCTGATCACCGGCTTGGGGATGTTGATTTCGGAGACGAGCTGGTGGTGATCGTGTCCAATGGCAAAGATGGAGCCGGGGAAGCCGTCCGCCGGGCCGCCGGGGTCGCCGCTAGGGACGTAGGTCATTGCATACGCGCTGTACTCCCAATTCGAGTCGCCGGTGACCGCCGGCAGGCGAAACGCGCCGAGGTAGACCAAGTCCGTTGGTTGAATGCGGGGGATCGTGGCGGCGGCCTGCGGCGCCACGACCGGCTTTGGCGACGTTGCCGGCGTGGTTTCGACCGCTTCCGTCACAGCGGCGTCGAGCGGCTGCGATGGCTGGCTTGGCAAGGACGGTTCCGCAGTGGCCGGCGGGGCCTCAGCGATGGCGCCACCCGGAGTTCCGCGAGCCGGCTCTGGTGGAGCATTGGTCGGATTGCATCCAAGAGTGGAGAAGGCCCACGCGATACAGATCGCGCACACGGCAAAATGCCAGCAGCGTTTCGTCGACATCACCCACCTCCCGCGACAAGTGTTGTGAGTAAGACCGCTAACCGACCGCAGCCGGCTGTCCGGCCGCCATGGCCTATCCGGCAGCGGGGAAATACACTTTTTCCTCGCCGTCAAAACATCGAACTGTTTGAAACAAGGTGCAGGTTTCGTGCCAACCGCAGCCCGCGGGCTGATTGACGTGGGCTCGGCACGATAGAATTCCAGGCATGGAGGACAGCTCGACATCGCCGCGCGAGAATTCGCCGTCACCTGCCGTATCGCCGGGGGCGATGTATGGCCGTGGTCGTCCGGTGGGTGAGTTGGGGCACTTGTCGGTCCCGCTGGGCCTGGGGCTCTTGAGGCTGTCCACCGAGGGCCGCCCCGACGCGTGCTCGGCGGAGCGGTTGATTCACTTCGCATTGCTGTGCGGCATTCGCCTGTTGGACACGGCGGATGTGTACGGCTTGGACGAGCGCGATCTGCACTATGGAGAGCGGCTGGCTCGCCGCGTGTTGGAGCAGTGGTCCGCCGACGGCGCCGAGCGGGTGCGCGTGATCACCAAGGTCGGGCTGACGCGGCGAGGCACGCGCTGGATGCCGAATGGCCGTCCGGAGCATCTGCGGGCCTCGGTGCAGCGCAGCTTGGAGGCGCTGGGCCAATCGCAGCTGGAGCTGCTGCTGTTGCATGCTCGCGATCCGCAAGTCCCTTACGAGGAGACTTTGCAGGCGTTGGCCGAGCTTCAGCACGAGGGGCTGGTTCGCCATCTTGGCTTGTGCAACACATCGGTGCTGGCGATCGAGCAAGCGCAGCGACACTTTCCTGTCAGCTGTGTGCAGAACGAATTGAGCGTCCTGCAACGGCGGTCCGGGGCCGACGGACTATTGCGATGGACGGGTGATGCCGGGATTCCGTTTCTGGCACATCGTCCGTTGGGTGGGCACAAGAACGTCCATCGGATCCCCAAGAGCAAAGTCTTGCAGCCGCTGGCGGAGCGGCACGGCGCGACACCGCATCAAGTGGCGCTGGCAGCGTTGCTCGAAGCGGCAGATCACGTGCTGCCGATCGTTGGCGCGACGCGTGGCGAGAGCGTAATGAGCTCGATTGGCGCGCTGGGGCTCAAGCTGGACGTCAGCGACCGCACGGCCTTGGCGGTAAGCTACTCGTTTGCGCCCGCGAGCGACTCTCTGAGCGACAGCATTTCCGCGCTGCAGGAAGCGAACCTGGGGAGTTCGGGCAGAGTCATGGTTGGCGCCCAAGCCGTGCAGCGGCTGGCCCCGAATTGCGGGCCTAGCCAGTCGCCCGAGGTCGTGCTGCTCATGGGCATTCAGGGCGCGGGAAAATCGGAGCAAGTCGCCGCGTACCTCGAGGCAGGATATGCCCGGCTCAATCGCGACGAACTGGGCGGAACACTGGACGGGCTGGTGCCGCGACTGGTCAGCCTGCTGGCCGGCGGCGCCAACCGCGTTGTGCTCGACAATACGTATCCGACTCGAATTTCGCGGGCGCCGGTCATCGCGGCTGCCCGCGGCTTCGGCGTTCCCGTGCGCTGCCGATTGATGGACACTTCGTTGCCCGACGCGCAGTGGAACATCGCGCAGCGGATGACACAGCGGTACGGCGTGCCGCTGGGCCCCGAGGAGCTCAAGCGATTCGGCAAGCAGGACCCGAACTTGCCGCCGCCTCAGGCGCTGTTGCGCTGGCTGGGGAGCTACGAGCCGCCGCAATGGGACGAAGGCTTTGCGGCGATCGATGTGGTGTCGTTTGTGCGCCGGCGCGATCCGGAGCATCGCCACAAGGGCCTGCTGTTGGATGTCGATGGCACGTTGCGAGCAACCTTGAGCGGCGCCTTCTACCCGCGGCATCCCGATGACCAACGGCTGCTGCCGGGCCGACGCGAAACGTTGAGACGCTGGGTGGACGACGGGTATCGGTTGTTCTTCGTCTCCAACCAGAGCGGCGTGGCCTCCGGCCAACTGAGCTTGCCCGTGATGCAAGCGTGCTTTCTACGCACGGCACAACTGCTCGACTTGCCTGTCCAAGAGATCAGCTACTGCCCCCATCCGGCGCGGCCGGTGGGCTGTTTTTGCCGCAAGCCGGCGCCCGGACTCGGCGCCTATCTGATTCAACGCCACCAACTAGACATCGACCAGCTGGTGATGGTGGGCGACATGGAGTCGGACGCCGAGTTTGCGAACAATATCGGCGCCGACTTTCACTACGCCGACGATTTCTTTGCCGGTTGACGCTCGACGCGTGACGCTGCGCAGAGGGTCGCGAGTCAATTCGGAGGAGGTTGTCGGAGCAACTCCGTCTCGTAGACGTGGTAGCGCGTCGGCGTCATGCCGAGATTTCGATACACCTGTTGGGCGCGGTGGTTTTCCTCTTCCACATAGAGTCGCAGGCCGCAGACGGCGGGCGACTCCGCGGCTAGCTTGGCAACGTGTTGGTAGAGCGAGCTGAAGACGCCTTGGCGCCGGTAGGGTTCGAGCACGTAGACGCTTTGCAGCCACCAGAAATTGCCGTTGCGCCAGTCGCTCCATTCGAGCGTCACCATCAACTGGCCGACGGCGAGCGACTCCTGAGATTCGCTCGCGGTGTGCTCAGCAATCCAATAGCGCGCCTTGCCGGCATCCGCGAGCGCCGCGGCCACTCCCGGCCGCAGCAAATCCACGGGCAGCTCTTTGCCTTCCGTCTCGCGCGCCAGCCGCGCGTTGCAGTCGACGACAAACTCGAGATCCGCGGGATTGGCATCGCGAACGGAAATCGTCATGCGTCGGCCTACTTGTTCTCCGTCTCGTTCCCCGGAGCGGGCGCCGCGTCCGACTTGGGCTCCGACTTGGCCGCGGTCGCGTCGCCAACCGGCGGCAACTCGTCACTCAGACTCGGATAGTCCTCCACGTGCGTCTCCGGATAGTCGTGGGTCATCCATCGCACCAGCAAGTCGAGCTCGGCGGGCGACATCTTCTCCGCGTAGGCGGGCATGATGTTGTTGTCGCCATAGAACTGCGGCGAACCTGGGTTCTTGATGAACTCGCGCAGCCATTCCGCGCTGCCGTAGCCGTTCAGCTCGGGGTATCCCGAGTTGTCGGCGCCGAGCTCGAACTTTTCTCCGAGCGCGGCATGGCAATCGGTGCACGAAGTCTCATCGGCGAACGCCTCGCCCGACGCGAATTTCTCACCGTCGACAAGCAAGGCGCGGCCTCGCTGCACCAAGGCGTCATCGACGCTCTCCAATCGCCCGCTGGACGAGGCGAGGAACTCGACCAGCGCCTTGCGGTCCTCGGCGTTTTCGGACTTCGTCAGCAGGTCGTGGTTCGCCGCCGACCACTCGGTCATCTCGGTGCCCTGATATCCGGCGGCGGTCGCGCGGGCCAGGTGGTCGCCGAAGTTCACGAGCACCGAGTCCCACCAATTGCGGTCCGCAAATCCCGCGAGATCGGTGGCGGTCGGCGCCGTCACTTTCGCGACGCCGTCCTGCAGCTCGGTCATCAGCACACCGCGACCATTATGACCATCGTAGCGGTGACAGGCCGAGCAGTGCTTGGCGAATAGTCGCGGCCCTTGCGTGAACGGATCGGTTTTCAGCAGGTGACCGGCGCCTTCGATCGGAATCTTGTCCGGCAACGCCGCGAGCTCGGCGACTCGATGCGCATCGCGCTCGGCTTCCCGCAATGCGGACTGATGTCCCGCGTCTCGGTTGTCCTCCACCATTGCCAAGGCGGTCAGGCTGACGACGCCGATGGTCAGCAGCCACATGAATGCCACATTGAATCGGTGGCCGCCCTTGACCATCGCGATGATTGGCATCAACGTGATTAGGCCCATGATCGCCCCGGGGACATACAGCGCTCCGAAGGCGAGGCCGAAGTGCTCGACGGCCTCAAATCGCAGGAAGCGGAACAGGAACAGGAAGTACCATTCCGGTCGAGCGGCCGAGTACGCTTCGGCGGGATTCGCCGGCGCGCTGAGCTCGGCGCCTTTGAAGATCGCCACCAGCATCACGACCGCCAGCACGCCGAGGCAAGCCACGGCGTCCTTGAAGATCTGATCGGGCCAGAAGTTGCCCGTTGGCCGAGGCGTCTCGCCCTTGCGCGGCTCGGGTGTCGTAATCCCGTGGCGCCGGAAGACGTAGATATGCAGCGCGAGAAAGCCGACCAGCAGCGCCGGCAGGACGCCGGCATGCATCACGAAGAACCGTGTCAACGTGTGGTGTCCGTACTCGCTGCCGCCCTGCACAAGCTCCTGAACCTGGGTGCCGACCACGGGCGTGGCGCCGATGATTTTGGTGGTCACCTGCGTGGCGTAGTAGCCCTTCTGATCCCACGGCAGCAGGTAGCCGGTCAGCGACAAGGCCAGCACAATCTGCGCCAGCACCAGGCCGAGCCAGAAGTTGACTTCGCGCGGCGCGCGGTAGGCGCCGTCGATAATGACCTGGATGAGGTGGATCGCCAGCAGCACCACCATCATCTGCGCGGCGACGTGATGCATGCCGCGGATTACTCCGCCCAAATACATCTCGTTCTGAATGTGGTAGACGCTTTCCCAGGCGGTCTGGGCGCTGGGGCTGTAGGCGGACCACAGGCAGACACCGGTGATCATTTGCACGACGAAGGTGAACACCAGCGTGCTGCCCCAGACATATCGCCACCTCGCTCCGCCGGGGATGGGCTCGTAGAGCGCCTCGCGGATCAGGTCTTGATAGCCGGTGCGGTGTTGCAGCCAGTTCAACAATGCTCGCATCACACGGGCTCCTTGTCATGCGTGGCGGCGCGGAACTTCTCGTACTTCACCCACAGCTCGCCCGTCTGCTCGTCCGTGCGGATCTCGAGCTGATCCATGTTGCGAGGTGGAATCGAATTCTGCTTCTCGCCATCCAGATTGAATGTGCTGGTGTGGCAGGGGCAGTAGAAATCGCCGTCGCTCGAGCGGTAGTCGATGGCGCATCCCAGATGCGGGCAGATTGTGCTGAAGGCGATGATCTCGCCCTCCTTGTTGCGACGCAGCCAGACGGTGCCGATCTCGACATCCTTGAATTTGTTCCAGGCGTCGACTTTGTCGGCCCGCACCTTGAACTCCTGAGGCGTGCCGTTTTCCGGCAACGACTCCGCCGTCACGCGCAGGTTGACAAAGCCGTCGGCGGACTCGCCGCCGCCCCCGCCTTCGCCAGCGGCGTTTTTCTTCTTCATCAGCGGGTTGAGGGCGAACATGGCGCCCATCGCCGCAGGCACGAGTCCCACGGCAAAGCCGATGAACCCGGTGAGAAACTGAAACATGAAGCCGCGGCGCGGAGCGCCGTTGGCGTCGCCGTGGCTCGAATGATTGGCACGAGGTTCGGCCATGAGGTGCCTCGCCTGAGTGGATGTTGGTGACGGAAGGGAGGGCTGACACGAAAGGCAAAACAAGTCGCAAGGGAATTGCATTCGCGCATCGTTGCGGTTGTGTCGCCTGTTATGGATGGCAACAGCAACGAGGCATGTTACCAGCAAGCCGGGAGGGAGTGGGGAGGGGGGAGGAAGGTGGGAAGTTTGAGGCTGTGGTTTGTGGCCTCGAGGGAAAGTACAGTTTACACAGGCGAGCGTGCCTTGTGGAGCTTTTCCCCGGCACGCGTCCCGCCGGCGTTCACTGCATGCTGTGTTTGCCACACAGGCCTGCCACCAACCCACGTTTGTCGAAAGGTCGCCGCATGACTCTCGCTCCTCATCACCTCTCGCGTCGAACGTGGTTGTTCGCATCCGGGGCTGCGACAATTTTACCCTCGACATTGGCGACCCAGGGCCGGTCCGACGAGCCGCAACGGAGAACGCGAGTGGCTGTCATCGGTCATTCGGGCCGAGGTGACTATGGTCATGGCCTGGACACTGTCTGGCTCTCCCTGCCCGAGACGGAGCTGGTGGGCGTGGCCGACGCCGATCCCGCAGGACTCGAGCGCGCCAAGCAGCGGCTGAAGTTGTCGCAAGGTTTCGCGAGCTATCGGGAACTGCTCAAGGCGACCCGGCCCGAAGTGGTGGCCGTGTGCCCGCGACGCCCCGAGCAGCATCACGCGATGACGATGGCTGCGATCGAAGCCGGCGCCAAGGGAATCTATGTCGAGAAGCCCTATTGCCGTACTCCTGCGGAAGCGGACGAGATCACTGCCGCCTGCGAGCGGCGAGGCGTGAAGTTGGCGGTTGCGCATCGCAACCGGTATCACCCCGTGCTGCAGACGATCGACAAGCTGCTGGAGGCCGGCGAGCTAGGCCGGCTGCTCGAGATTCGCGGCCGTGGCAAAGGAGACCGACGTGGCGGCGGCGAGGATCTGTGGGTGCTTGGCTCGCACGTGCTCAACCTGATGCACTACTTTGGAGGCGCCGCCCGCACTTGCTCCGCGCGCATGTATCAGGACGGCCGCCTGGTCACTGCCAAGGATGTGCGGCCCGGCGCCGAAGAGCTTGGGCCGCTCGCCGGCAACGAACTCCACGCTCGTTACGAAATGGAGAAGGGCGTCGTCGGCTATTTCGACTCAATCGCCAACGATGGCGCAAGGAACTTTGGCTTCGGTCTGCAATTGATTGGCAGCCAAGGAGTGATCAACATCGGCTGCGACCGCAATCCGCTTGCACACTTTCGCCGCGGCAATCCGTTCGAGCCGATTCCGGCGCCGCAGCCGTGGGAGCCGATCTCGACCGCCGGCATCGGCAAGGAGGAGCCGAATTTGGAGCTGGCCCGCGACATCAGCCACCATGTCACCTCGGCTCGCGATCTGCTCGCGGCGATTGCCGAGAATCGCCCGCCGCTATGCGACCACACCCAGGGCGCCGCTACCGTCGAAATGATCTGCGGCGTCTTTGAATCGCATCGACAGGACGGCCGCGCCGTGCCGCTGCCCCTGAAAGTGCGTGTCAATCCTTTGACACTGCTGGCGCCGGGTGACAATTCCAAGGAGGCGTAGGTCGGGGCAGTGCCATGACCTACGCTGTCGCGTCGCCCGATTTGACGGCCATGGCAGTGGAAAACACAATGGTCGCTGAAAAGTCTGTACGTGCGATCAAGTGCGAACTCCGGTGCAATAGCATGGCTCACTTCCCCTCCTTGATGTGTTCGCTGCAACGCCTGGCCCGAATGTTGGGCGTCATTGCGGTTGCCGCATGGTTCTCCCAGCTGACAACAGCGGGTGTCTGCGCTGAGCCAGCACGCACGAACGTCATTCTGATCATGGCCGATGACATCGGCTACGAGTGTTACCCGTGTTATGGCGGCACATCCTATCGGACGCCGAACATCGATCGCCTGGCGGCTGGCGGCATGCGTTTCACCCAGGCGCATGCGAATCCGCTCTGCACGCCTACGCGAGTCAAGCTGATGACGGGGCTGAGCAACGTGCGCAACTACGCGTCGTTCTCCACGCTGCGGCGGTCGGAGCGAACCATCGGACAAGTGATGCGAGAGGCCGGGTATCGAACGGCGATCGCCGGCAAGTGGCAGCTGTATGGCGCCGAGCACTACAACGATTTAATTCGCGGCAAGGGCACGCTGCCCGAGGACGCGGGGTTCGAACGCCATTGCCTCTGGCAGGTGAAAAAGCTCGGCAGCCGCTACTGGGGGCCCACGGTCACCATTGACGGCGAGGACAAGAAGTTCGGCGATGAGGTGTACGGTCCCGACGTCTACTGCCAATTCCTGCTCGATCGGATGGAGGAGTACCGCGCCGAACCGTTCTTCCTTTACTACCCGATGGCGCTGGTCCACAACCCGTTTGAGCCCACGCCCGACAGCGCCAGCCGCGATCAGAAAAACAAGCAGCGCAACTTTGCCGACATGGTTGCCTACATGGACAAATTGATCGGCCGGATTGTCACCAAGACCGAGGAGTTGGGCATTGCCGACCGCACGCTGATTCTGGTTACGGGCGACAACGGCACGAATCGCACGATCAAATCGAAGCTCGGCGAGCAGACGATGGTCGGCGGCAAGGGGTTGCCGACCGACGCCGGCACGCACGTGGCGTTGGTGGCGTATCAGCCGGGCGCGGTTCCGGCCGGCAAGGTCTGCGACGATCTTGTCGAATTCTCCGATTTCATGCCAACCGCCGCCGCGGCGGCCGGCGCCGACACGCCTCAGCCTACTGACGGCCACAGTTTCTATCCGCAGCTGCGCGGATTGGCTGGCCAGCCGCGCGAGACCATCTATATCTACTACTGGCCGCGGCCGGAACGCGGCGAGCCATTGCGGTTTGTTCGCGATCGCCGCTGGAAGCTCTACGGCAACGGCAAGTTGTACGACGTGCAAAACGACATTCTCGAGAAGCGGCCGTTGGGCGCGGAGTCGGCCGAGGTGCGCGAGCGATTGCAGGCCGCATTGGACCGCATGCCCGCCAAGGGCCAAAAGCTGCTGCAATTCGAGTAGTTGTCTGCACCTGGCCAGTCGCTCTGCGGCTGTTTTGGCTTGCTTCGACCGCGCTCGCGTGGCGGGAACTCGCCACAATTTGACCTCTGCCGATTAGTCGCTACACTCCCGCCGATTTTCTCTGTCGCCGGGCGCCGCTCGGCGCGCCGAGCAGCGACATGGATCGACGGTATGGATATCGCGCAAAAGATGCGGGAGGCAGTGGGCCTTCATCAAGCTGGTGATTTGGCGTCGGCTGGGCGGCTGTATGCCGACGTGTTGCAGGCTGCTCCCGACACTGCCGACGCTTGGCATCTTTCCGGCGTCATGGCGTTGCAACTGGGCCGAGTGCAGCAGGCGATTGAGCAGATTGAGTTCTCCTTGCGACTCGACCCGGGCCTGACGTCAGCGTGGGCGAATCTGGCGGCGGCAAATCTGGAATCCGGCCGTGGACAGCTGGCAGAGCGGAACTGTCGAGTCTGCCTGCAACGCGATCCCCGCCACGGGCAAGCACACGCGCTGCTGGGCAATGCGTTGCGAATGCAAGGTCGCCCGCGCGAGGCGTTGGCGCACTATCGCACCGCGCTGGAGATTCAGCCTCGAGACGCCACCGTCTGGTGCAACTACGGCGCGGGGCTCGACGATTGCGGTCGATTGGAGCAGGCGCGCGAAGCCAACGAAGAGGCGTTGCGATTGGCGCCGGGGCTCACACCGGCCATGGTCAATCTCGGGGCCGTCTGGCGTCAGCTCGGGGCTCTCGACAAGGCGTCGCTGCAGCTGGAGGCGGCGTTGCGGCTGGCCCCTGGTTCGTTTGCGGCTCGACTGAATCTCGCCAACGTGAGGAGGGATCAACTGCGGCTTGAGGAAGCGGCCGAGCTCGCCGAAGCGTTGGTGCGGGGGGATGCTCAGCATGCGGGGGCCTGGCATCTGCTTGGCCTGGTGCGGCACGATCTGGGGCAGGGACGCGACGCATTGGAGGCGCTGGAACGAGCCGCGCAAATCGCGCCGGAGCGGTTCGTCGGCAGCTTGCTGTACGCCACGTCGCTGAGTCCCGAGTTGTCGGCGAAGCACGTCGCTGCGACTCACTTTCGCTGGGCCGCCGCGCTGCCCGGCCCGGATCACTCGTGGCCCATCGAGGCTTGCGAGCCGCTCGACCGCGACCCCGATCGCACGTTGGTCATCGGCTTTTTGTCCGGCGACTTTCGCGAACACGCCGTGGCGTCGTTTCTGTCGCCCGTTTTCGACTCGCTGGATCGCAGCCAATTTCGCCTGCACGGCTTCAGCGAGGCCGCGCGGCGCGACAGCACGACCGAGTCATTCCGACAGCGCGCCGACCAGTGGACCAACACTTGCGGCATGTCGAACGAAGAACTGGCCTCGCAAGTCCAAGCCCAAGGGATCGACATTCTGGTGGACGTCGCCGGCCATACAGGACGTAATCGCCTAGCGGTGATGAACTGGCGTCCCGCGCCCGTGCAGATGTCGTTCCTGGGGTACCCGAACACAACCGGCCTGGAGTCCGTCGACTACTACGTCACCGATCCGTTTCGCGATCCGCCGGATGAAATCCCTGCCTCTCTCACAAACGCCGGCGCCACGGGTTCCGACATCGGCACGCCGACCATCGCCGTGTCGCCCCTGTACTCCGAGCAACTATTGCGATTGCCGCATGGGGCCATCTGCTATCAGCCGCCGCTTGCGGCGCCCGCGGTCTCTCCGGCGCCTGTCTTGCGACGAGGCGGAGTCACGTTCGGATCGCTGCATCGGCTCGACAAACTCAATGACGATGTGCTGGCGCTGTGGATGCGAGTGCTGGCGGCCGCGCCCGGCTCACGGCTGTTGATCGTACGTGACACACTTCAGTCAGCTGCCGTCCGCGCGCGATTGTTGCAGCGACTGGCCGCTGCGGCGTCAGCGTCGGGCTTCGACGAGTCGCGGTGCGAGCTGCGAGGCGGCTGGCGAGAAACGCACTTGGAGCACTACGCCGACATCGACGTGTTGTTGCCGGTGTTTCCCTGGGGCGGCGGCACGACAACCTACGAGGCATTGTGGATGGGCGTGCCACCCATGGTTGTGGCCACAGGCCGCCCGTCGAGCAAAGCCGCTGCGGCGTTGCTGCGGAGGATCCGACACGCCGATTGGGTGGCCCACGACGAACAGGATTTGCTGCAGCGTTGCCGGCAATGGGCGGCGGACCCGTCAACGCTGATCGCCGCTCGCGAGCAATGGCGGCCGGCGATGCTGCGCGGCGCGTGCGACAGCCGGCAGTTCGGCGAGGAGTTGGGCGCCGCCTTCCGGCTGGCATGGCGCCGGTGGTGCAATACCTCTCGGGATGCTGTCTCCGGCGACCTATGTGAGACCCGGTTGGACACTCGGGCCTCCATCGCAGGCGACCCTTGTGAGGCCCGGTTGGACGAACGGGCCTCCATCGCAGGCGACCCTTGTGAGGCCCGGTTGGACGAACGGGCCTCCATCGCAGGCGACCCTTGTGAGGCCCGGTTGGACCCTCGGTCGGTGGAGCGGGCAGGATGAACGCACTCACAAACAAATCACATTGGCGAGAGCTGGCCGTTCACGGCGGGCGTGCTGCCTTTCCCGAGCCGCTGCATGTCGGTCGTCCCAACGTCGGCGATCGCGCAGCGCTGCTGCGGCGGATTGAATCGGCGCTCGACCGAAAGTGGCTGACCAACAATGGCCCCTATGTGCAGGAGCTGGAGACGCGGCTGGCCGAGCTCTGCGGCGTCGAGCACTGTGTGCTGGTGTCCAACGGAACCGCGGCGCTCGAGCTGGCCGCCGCGGCGCTGCGAATCTCGCCTCGCGAAACAGGCGGCCGCCGCGCGTCGCGACGATCCGAGGTGCTGATGCCCTCGTTGACATTTGTCGCCACGGCTCATGCGTTTCGCTGGCGCGGGTGCCGTCCGGTGTTTGCCGATGTCGACCCGGACACCTTGACGTTGGACGCGGCTGCGGCGCTGCGGCGCTGCACGGCGGACACCACCGCCATCTGCGGCGTGCATCTGTTCGGGCAAATCTGTGACGTCGACGGTCTGCAGCGGCTCGCGGACGAGCGAGGCGTGCCGCTCATCTATGACGCCTCTCACGCGCTCTCGAATTCGCTCCCCGGCGAGCTGCCTGGCGGCGAACGACGCGTGGGGCAGTTCGGGACCCTGGAGGTGTTCAGTCTGCACGCCACGAAGTTCATCGGCTGCGGAGAGGGAGGAGCGATTGCGACTCGCCACGGAGAACTCGCCGAGCGATTGCGACGATTGCGTAACTTCGGCTTCTCCGACCAAGGCCGAGTCGAGCAACTGGGAGTCAATGCCAAGATGAGCGAGTTGGCCGCGGCGATGGGCCTGAGCATGCTCGAGCAGCGCGAGCGTTTCGTCGACGCCAACCGCCGCAATTACGAGGCGTACCGCGACGCGCTGCAGGGGTTGCCGGGAATCCGTCTGCGGCCATGTCACGTCCCGCGGCAGAATTGCCAGTATGTTGTCATTCACGTCGACGGCAGAGCGGCGCAGCTCGGCCGAGATGAGCTGATGCGGGTTCTCCACGCCGAGGGGGTGTTGGCGCGTCCGTACTTCTCGCCCCCATGTCATCGGTTGCCGCCATACTGTGTCGAGGACGGCAGCGAGCATGGCGACGCGGCGCTGCCGGTCACCGAGCGTGCCGCGGCCGAGCTGCTTGCGTTGCCGACGGGCGAGTCGGTGACGCCCGAGCAAATCCGCCTCATCGGGCGTCTGATCTCGCTAGCCCAGTCGCGCTGGGCCCGCGCTGCGTAGCCCAAAAGCAAAGAACCCAAGGCCATTGCTCTGCGGCTATCCCGCGCGCTTTGGGCTATTATGTGTTTGGACTTCGTGCCCTTTCGGTTGCAAGGGCGCCTTGCCCGTGACTTCGTGCCCTTCGGGTAGCAAGGGCGCCTTGCCCGTGACTTCGTGCCCTTTCCGAGCCATTGGCGATTCGTTCGCGTCGTCCTCTCGACCAGTGCGATCGTCGTCTCACATCGATAGCCCGTCTCAGTCATCAACCTTAGCCGACCATGAATAAGACAGCAGACCTCAAATGTGGTTCCACGGTCAGGCGCCGCGCGCGACGAGTCGGTGCTTGGATTTGGTCAGCGGCGATGATCGTGATCGCGGCGCTGGCGACGCCGTCTTATGGTCAGGACGAGCTGCCGATGCAGCCGATGGCGCCCGAGCGGGCGGCGGCGACGATGAAGACGCCGCGCGGGTTTGAGGTGACGTTGTTCGCTGCCGAGCCGGATGTTCGTCAGCCGATCGGCTTTTGCGTGGACGACCGCGCTCGGCTGTGGGTCGCCGAAGCATACAACTATCCAAAGCATGGCGATCGTCCCGGCGACCGCATCATTATTCTCGAGGACACCGATGGCGACGGTCGCATGGATCGCCGCAAGGTGTTCTACGATCAGCTGAATTACGTGACGGGCATCGAAGTCGGCTTCGGCGGCGCCTGGGTGGTGTCACCTCCCAACTTTTACTTCATCCCGGATCGCGATGGCGATGATGTTCCGGACAGCGAGCCGCAGCTGCTGCTCGACGGACTCGGCAATCACGCCAACTCGCATAACTTGGCCAATGGGCTCGCATGGGGACCCGATGGCTGGCTCTACGGCACGCACGGTCGCACCAACTGGTCGATGATCGGCAAGCCCGGCACGCCGGACGATCAGCGGATTCGCTTTGACGGAGGTGTCTATCGCTACCACCCGATTCGCCATCAATGGGAGGCGTTTGCCGACGGCACGACGAATCCGTGGGGCATCGATTGGAACGACCATGGCCAGGGTTTTGTCTGCAACTGCGTGAACCCCCACCTGTTTCACGTGATTCAAGGCGCCCATTACGAGCCATGGCGCAATCGCAAATCGAGCGAGTTTGCCTACGAGCGAATTCCTACGATCGCAGACCATCTGCACTTTGTCGGCGTGAACAATGTGCGCGATGGTTTGGGCTCGGCGGAGGAGGACGCGGCGGGCGGCGGCCACGCTCATTGTGGCACGCTGATCTATCTTGGCGACAATTGGCCGCGGAGCTATCGCAATTCGTTGCTGACCAACAACATCCACGGGCGGCGCGTCAACAACGATCTGTTGAAACGCAGCGGCTCGACCTATGTGGCTTCGCACGGCCCTGACCTGATGCGCTCGTCGGACTCATGGTTTGTCGGTGTCACGCTGGCGATGGGGCCTGCCGGCGAAGTTTACGTGAGCGACTGGTCCGACACGGGCGAGTGCCATTACATTCGCAACACGCAGAAGGAGACCGGCCGGATCTACCGCATCAGCTATGGCGAGATGCGCCGGCCGACGGTCGATTTGGCGCGCGCTGGCAACGACGAGCTCGCGAAGCTGCAGCTGAGTTCCAACGAGTGGCTGGTTCGCCATGCTCGCCGGATCTTGCAGGAGCGAGCTTTGTTGGAGTTGGAATCGCCGGCGAAATCCGCGGCGTCCCTCGTGAATCGAGAGTCGTTGGACGCAGTGCGATCAAAGCTGCACGGTTGGCTTTCGGACACCAGGCTCTCGGCGCCGCAGCGACTGCGGGCTCTGTGGACGCTGCATGCGATGTCGCCCGTATCCATTTCATCCATCGCATCCGCCGCCAACAATCCACCGCCGGCGCTCGAGCCGCGGCTGATCGAGCTGCTGCGCGAGCCCGGCGGCGACGCTGAGGCCGCGGAGCATCTGCGCTGCTGGGCGGTGCGGTTGCTTTGCGAACGCGGCGAGCCGAGCGAGGCCGCACTGGAGGCGATTCTGGCTCAGGCGGGCCCCGGCAGCTCGCCGCTGGTGCGATTGCATCTGGCCAGCGCGGCACAGCGAGTCGGCCCCGACAGCGCTTGGCGGCTGGTCGAGGCGCTGGGGCGGCACGCCGATAGTGACAAGACGCTGTCGCTCATGGTCTGGTACGCCGCGTCGCCGCTCGTCGATGTCGATCTCTCGAGATTTGCGCAGCTGGCAGCGTCCCGGATCCCGGTGTTGCAGCGGCATGTGGCCAGGCGCGTGGCGACATTGGCGACACCCGCCGCGATGGATGCCCTGGTCGCACAACTGGGCAGGGCCGAGTCGACCGAGCACCTTCGCCAGTTGCTGGGCGGAGCGCTCGAGGGTCTCGAGGGCCGTCGGCGCCTGGATTTGCCGGCCAGCTGGCCGCCTACTTTTGCCAAGTTGCGGGAGCGATTCAGCGATGTGTCGGCGCGCGATGAGCTGCTGGCGTTGGCGCTGCTGTTTGACGACCCCGAGGCGTTGAAGCGGCTGAGCGAGCTCGCCAAGTTGCCGAGCGAGGCGCCCGAGCGTCGCCGCCGCGCCGTGGCTGCCTTGATCGATCGCCAGGCGCCGGGGTTGGCCGAGCTGCTGTTGCCGTTGGCGGCGGATCCGGATGTGCAGCCCTCGGTTCTGCCGGGATTGGCGACGGTCAACGACCCGCGCGTGCCAGCCCGCTTGCTGGGCGTATTGCCGAGCCTGTCGCCCGCTCGGCGACAAGACGCCCTGCAGACCTTGGCTTCGCGGCTCAATTGGGCTCGCGAGTTGGTGGCCGCCATGGAGCGCGGAGAGGTTGCTGCCAAGGACGTCACCGCGTTCACGGTCCGCCAACTACGCGCTTTCGGCGATGAGACGCTCAACGAGCGGCTCGCGGAGGTGTGGGGCGCTGTCCGCGAGACGCCGGCCGAGCGACAGAAGCTGATCGACGACTACAAGCGGAAGCTGTCCTCGCGCGTTTTGGCTCAGGCGGATCTCGTGGCCGGCAAGGCCCTATTCCAAAAACAGTGTGCCAACTGCCACAAGCTCTTCGGAGAGGGCGGCAATGTCGGGCCCGACATCTCCGGCGCACAACGCACGAACCTCGAATACCTGCTGGAGAACCTGCTGGCGCCCAGCGCGGCGGTCGCCAAGGCGTATCAAATGGAGCTCTTCCGCACCGATTCGGGCCGAGTGGTGACAGGCATTGTGGAGACGGAAGACGAGACTTTCATCAAGGTGGTGACGGTCAACGAGCGTTTGGTGCTGCCCAAAAGCGAGGTGGTCTCTCGCCGCACTTCCGATCAGTCCATCATGCCGGAAGGCATGTTGAAGCAATTGTCGACCGAGGAAGTGCGCGACCTGATCGGCTTTTTGCAGAATGCCCGGTAGCAGCCTGTTGGAAGAGGCTCAACGGTCAATCGGAACAGCGTGCAGCCTACGGGAAACACGGGACCGCTTGACAGGATAGGCGTTTTTCAACGGCTTCGTCGTCAGAGTCCCGGCCCGGTAGGCGGAGCCCTCGGTGTCGGCGGCGGTCTCGCACCTTCTCACTGAGGCGGTTTCTCCCTACAATTCGGCGCCGGCCTCGTTGTGGCTCGGAGCAAGCAAATCCTTGTGGAAATAAGTCCAATGATTCTGACGATTGTCCAATCAACCCGAGAAGAGACCATTGACGAGCCGTCCAATGAGGACGTGGTCGCCGCCATCGGGGGTATTAGCGACGATGGATATGTTGTGCTGTTCCAGGATGAAAACACCTTCATTCAGGCCGGCTACGACCCCAACGACGGAATGCTGCTGGAACATCAGGCAGGCTCCGAGGATGAGTTCTACATGGTCAACAGCGACGTCTCGCGCGACGACGTGACGCGTTGTTTCCTGGCCTATCTCGCGGGCGACACTGCCGGCTGGCAGGCGATGGAATGGGAGCAGGTGGCCGCTTTCGACGAGGATGAGCTCGTCATCTCGCTGCTCACCCACGTCTCCTCCGATGCGCTGGAGGAGGGCGTGCTGGAGGTTGATGACTTCGTCGAACTGCCCTATGTGGCCGCTCATCACTTTGTCACTCTCTACCAGGCGCTTTGCGGGGGCGACTATGAAGCTCGCGAGGCGGAATTCCTGCTGATCACCGAGGCCGAGCTCGAGGACATGAACCAGTCACTGGTTTACTCCGTGCCGGACGAGATGTGTTTGGCGTTGGAGGCGATCGGCGCCGATCAGGTGGCCGATGTGGCCCGGCGTTGGTCCGAAATGCCGGAGTCGCCCGCCGAGTCGCTGGACGACGAGGCGATGGTGGAGGCCCTTGGCGAGATCGTGAATGTGGCGCGACAATCTGCGGCCCAGTCCCATCTGCTGCTGCTCTGCGAAATCATACCGATGGAAGGGTACGAGGACGCGGGCGAAGACTTGGATTAGAAGTCAGGCCGTTAGCTGGGGCTGTTAGGCAGCGGGCCGTCGAACGCACGCGATCGGGCTGGCTGCGCTCAAAACGCAATGCAGTTGCTGCGGTACGCGCGAGCTGTTACAAGTTAAAGGTGCGGTTCAGGGCGACTGGGGTGCTTCCCGTTGTGGATTATCCCCCAAACCTCGCCACTTCCGTTCCAGTCGGGGTGTCGTTGCCTGTCACGCGCAGCACCCAACCGACTCTTTCTTTGTGACACGCTTATCCAACGAATACCGATGAATCGAATTTTGAATTGGGCTGTGCTGGCCCTGATGCTGTGCGTCGCGGTGGCGCCAGCTTCTCGCCTGGAAGGTGCCTGAGGCGCTCGCTCTTGCTCTGCGGGTCAGAGCGCCTTGGCCGATTATCTCCGGCGTCGTGAAGCAGCGATGCGTCAAATGCAGGAGGCCGTCGCCACGGCGATGCGTCGTCAGGCGGAGGAGGTCGCCAAGAGCCAGGAAGAGCGGCTCGCGTTGGCCGACCAGGCTCGCGACCGAGGCGACATGTCCACGGCCGCCACGCTCTACCTGCGGCTGGCCGGCACGCGGCCGGCGACTCCGACCGTCGAGACCGCGCGCGAGCGATTCATCGAATTGCGACAGACCGGCGAGCAAAAGCTGGCCGAAATTGACGCGCTGCTGGCCACGCGCAACGACCAATCCGCCGGGACACAGGGAGGCGCGGATCACTACACGCAGACGATCGAGAAGGCTTTTGAGGAGTACTTCAAGCTGCAGACGCAGTTCTATTCGGTCCGAGGCGTCGGCGCCAAGATTCGCTCTCACGTCGCTCGACAGAAGCGACAGCCAGAGTTTGCTGCGGTGTTGAATGAGCCGGAGGCGAAAGGGCTGTTCGAACTGGCCAAGTCGTTGGAGGCCAAGGGACAGCTTTGCTGTGCCTACTATGTCTATCAGCAAGCGGGCGAAGTGGATCACGCACCCACGGGCCGGCTCGCCGCCGAGCGATATGAGATGCTTTCGCAAAACCCGCAGGTGGTCGCCGAGGCCAAGGCGTGTGCCGAGATGCAATGGTGCCAAACCACTTACGATCGCGCCGTGCGGACCGCGCCCATCGATCCCAAGCAGGCTCGACAGCTGTTCAAGGAGATCGTGGAACGCGCCCCCACCGACAGCCCGGTCTGGCAAGCGGCTCGCGAGCAACTCGCCGCCAACTAAAAAGGAAACCCGAAGCGTCAGCGCGGGATGAGGTCGTGACTTGCTTGGGCGATGTCAGGAGGCCCGCAACGTTAGAGCGTCAGCGACGGTTGACGCCACTTGGCGCTCAGTGGGCGGAATGCGATTGAGCGGGCGGGGGCGCCCCACGCATCAATTGATGCCAACCCGATTGCGGACTGCGCGGTCCCAATGCGGGTCGTCGGGCTGCACCTGCAAGACCTCAAACTGATACTGTTGCGCTTCGATCACGATCCCTTCGCAATTGTCGACCAGCAAGTCGATCTCGAAGGCCGGCGGATATTTGGAGCACCTCAACAGCGACCGCCGGCCTGCCGCACCTTCGCGGTGGCCGTCGCGCACTCCCTCGAGTTGCTCCATGCGGCGGCGGTGCACAGGCACGTTGACCACGCCTCCGACGGGGGCGCCGTAGGCCCAGAACATCCACTTCAGCGGGCGAATCCCGCGGAACGAGGTGGTGTAGAGCCAGACCTCGTGGCCGCATTCCCGGAGGTCGGTGATTAGTGCGGCGGTGCCGAGCCGCAGCTCTTCACTGCAGAACATCCGCTTGAGCGGATTGTGCGGACGCGGCTCCACGGGGAACGGAATCCGCCCGGGAATGAGCGTGTCGTCCAGGTCGAAGGCGATTCGCATCGTGCGCCGTCCCTTGCCCATGAGAATCCGGTTTTTCTCATAGCCTCTACGCAGCTTGGTTCGCCGCGGTTCGCCGCGGTTCGCCACCTGGACTGGCGAGATTCCGATCGCTGATCGTCCCCTCGGACTGCTAATTCCCAGCGAGAGACCGGAGCAACCACGCCGCGACGTAATTGCGCACGCGCCCTGGCGAATCCGTCTGATGGCAGCGGACCTACGCGGGGTGATCCCTCGCTGACGCTTCAGGTTACCTTTTGACTACTTTTGGAACGGGAGTTCCAGCGTTTGGCGTTTGCCGTCACGAGCGATCACGACGGGGAATTTCTCGTTCGGTCGCCAGTTCATGATGCCGTAGGCCAGCAGGTCGGAGTCGGTCATCAGGTTGGTGCGGCCGTCGTAGGAGAGGATCACGTCTCCTTTGCGGAAGCCCGCCTGCTTGGCGGCAGCGTGAGGCCCGTACTGGCCGACGTAGTTGACCAGCAGCCCCATCTGGCCTTCGCCCAATTGCAGCGCTTGCCGCGTCTCGGGCGGCGCCGGCTCGAGCTTGAGGCCGCCGGTCACCATCCGGCGATAGGTCCACGACGTGACTCGCCAGGAGATGTCGCCGGCTCGCCGCCAGTTGGCCTTCAAGTCCAAATCGAGTTGCTTGTCGTCGCCCCCCCGTCGCAACGCGACTTGCACGCGGCCACCTTCGGGCGGCGTGCGGTGGAGCACCCATTGGACGTCCGCGATGGACAGCATCGGCTGGCCATTGAGTGACACGATCTGGTCACCTTCTTTCAGGCCGGCGTTCGCGGCGGGCGAGCCCGGCGCGACTTCGAGCACATCGGCCTTGCGATGCGGGTCCAAGATCAGCCCGATGTCTTTGGGGTGGGGGAACGGATACAGAATGTGCTCGGGAATCGTTTTGTCCTGGTCGGTGTAAAACGCCCGCTGCGCCTCGCCGATCTGATGGCAGTGGATGCAGCTGCGGACGACATTGCCCTCGAAATTCAGCTTGTTGGTGAACTTGTCCTTCAATGCCGGGTAGAGCTCCGGCGAGGCGACCTCCAGCGGCTCGCCGCGCTTGCCGGCCAGCGAGGATTTGACGGCGGGAAACTGCTCGTGAAGCGCCAATGCCCCCTTCATTGCCTCGGCCAGGCCTTGCACGGAAACGTCCTTCAGCCACTCGGTCCGGTGCGAGCGGGTGCCGAAGCGGCCGTAGATCGTGCCGTCGCCATTCAGAAAGAAAACGGCAAAGGATTGATCCGTGTCGTATTGGAACAGGCCCAGGTCGAGCCCGTTGGTGGAGACCTGTCGCACGCGGACGAACTGATCGAGCAACGGGCGCAGCACCGGGTCCTTGTCCACCAAGTCGTCGTCCAGCTTCACGCACTCCTCGCAGGGGACGCACCGCAGCACGACAATCATCGGCTTGTTCGCTCGCTTTGCCTCGGCGAACGCACGCGGCAGGTCGTTGTAGATCCAGAAACCGTCCTCCTGAATCTTGAGCCGGTCGGCCCGCACCTTTTCCTCTCGGGTTTGTGCGGCCGCAGGGAGGGTGGATGCCAGCGCCAGCAATAAGGACAGAGTGAACGACGCGGTCCGCATGAAAATCTCCCGGCGATGAGAATGATTCGACAGTGATTGTGGGCACATCGCCGTATGTTACCACCCGGAGCAGGCCATTCCGAGCGGCAAGGCGAATGCGCGAGCGGCGGCCGGCTTTTCCGATTTTTTTGGGAATTGGCCCCGGCTGCGGTGACAATGTAGTGCAGGCTGCCAGCCTGCAAATTGCGGCAAAAACCGCATCTCAGGCTGGCAGACTGTGCCACGCTGATCACGGGCAGGCAGCCTGTGCCACGAGTCTCCTGTTCCAAAGGTCCGCTGTGCCGCACCTTGACGCCGCCAAATTGCAGCAGTTGATCGATGCGCACGGACCTGCGCTGACGCTGTATGCGCGGCAATGGTGCTCGCATCCGGATGATGCCGTGCAGGAGGCGTGGATCGAGCTCGTGCGGCAGGACCCGGTTCCGAACAGCGTTGTGGCTTGGCTGCATACGGCCGTGCGACGGCGCGCGATGAATCTGTCTCGCGCCGAGCAGCGTCGGCGAGACCACCACCGCCGGGCCGCTGCCGAGCGTCCCGATTGGTTTGTGGCCGAGCCGGTTGGCGACGATGAAGTCGATTTTCAACAACTCCTGCAGTCGCTGCCGCTGCTGGACCGGGAGATCATCGTGGCGAGAGTCTGGGGCGAGCTGTCGTTCGCCGAGATCGCCGCGCTGGTCGAGCGGCCGCTGAGCAGCGTGCATCGCCACTACCAAAACTCGCTCGAGCTACTCGAGCAGCTCATGCGTCGAACAATCGACGCGCCTCTTTCCTCCGAGAGTTGCCATGAATGACAAGCGCGAACGACCGGAGCTTAACGACATGGACATAAATGACATGAATTTGTCGCCCGAGGGGCGGTCGGCGCTGGAGGAGCAGCTGCGACGGCTGCGGCCCGCCGCTGCGCCGCTTGACGCGGAGCGGATTTTGCAAATGGCCGGCGAGCCTTCGTCTGCATCGCCAGCGTCTGCATTGCCTGCATCCGCGCCTCCGGTGACCGCGCCGCCGTCTCGATCGCCGTGGCTGGTGGCGACGGTCGCCTCGCTCACCGGTCTGTCCGTCGGCGTTTGTCTCGGCGCCGCGGTGATGTTCACGCTGATGGACGGCAACACGACGTCGCCTCCAATCGCCCGGGGCGTTCAAGTCTCCGAGGGTGGACAGAAGACTCGGGTCGAAGACATTTCGTCAACTCGCGCCGACGTTGGTGTTCGGCAACCCGCTGTCGAAGTCGCGGCTGTTGGGACGACTGCCGATAGCAGGACTGCGCAGTTCGGGACGATCGGGGATTGGTCGGTTCGTCGGTCGGCGATGTGGTCCGCCATGCAGCGGCTAGTGCAAGTGCGACCCGATGCGGCCGTTGCCGAAACGCCGCTTTCGGTTGGCTATGGTCGAGGGGCTAACGCCTCGGCCAACGTTGGAAGTGTCGCGACCTGGATGCCGGGTGACTCCCTTCCCGGAACGGAAGGCGCCTCGACCCCGGCTTCCCCCGCCTCGCAGCGCGAGCTGCTTTGGAAGGAATTGGGATTGCCCGGTCGCGACGGGGCGCTCTGATCAGGAAACCCGAAGCGTCAGCGAGGGATAGAACTCGCGAACAGCGATGCGACTCGCGAAGGAAACCCGAAGCGTCAGCGAGGGATAGAACTCGCGAGCAGCGATGCGACTACGCAGGAAGCCCGAAGCGTCAGCGAGGGATAGAACTCGCGAACCCCTTTTCATTCATCACCCTTTTCGGATCACGAATCGAATGCAGATTGGAATTGCCATGAGCAGATCTCGCTCGCTGCTCGCGTCCGCCTTTCGTGGCGTTTCGCGCAGCGTCGTGTGTGGCGTCGTGATGGTTGTTATCACCGCCACCGCCGCAGAAGCACAGGTCACCGCATTGGCGAGTGACGGAAACGCCGAGCACAATCCCGACAAGAAGGAAGATAGCTGGCTCGAGCAGCGCGATAACCAGCGTGAGATTGTCGTTCGCACGCGAGAGCTCACCTTGTACCCGCAAGCGGAGCCCGTTCCGGCGCTGCGATATCGCTTGCTGCCGGACTCATTCGACATGAAGCCCGGCAACGCGGCCGTCCACTATCTCAAGGCCCTTGGATTCCTGGAGCAAGAGCCTGCACGGCAGCAGCGACAGCAGTACATCAAGGAGGCGACGGACCGCGCCGTCAAGCAAGGCAAGGGCGTTGGAGAAGTTCCTCCTTACGTCTGGAATTCGACGCCGCCCGACCAATTGCCGCTCGAAGAGGTCAAAAAGTTCCTGGCCTGGACGGATTTTCAGCGACCGATGTTGCGAGAAGGATCGCTGCGACGCGACTTTAACATGGATCGTCATTACGCCGACACGCCCAACCCGATCGCGTACTTGTTGCCGGAAATCCAAAGCATGCGCGACGTGGCTCGGCTGCAAAGCATGCGTTGTCGAGTGGCAATTGCGGAAGGTGAATTGGAGCAAGCGATTGAGATCGTTGGGCAACAGTTCGCCATGGCTCGGCATCTCGGGCAAGACGACTTCCTGGTGTCCAATCTCGTGGGCATCGCGATCGCCGGCATCGCTTGGAACGACATGCTGTACATTCTCGAACAGCCCGACGCGCCCAATCTTTATTGGGCGCTGACCACCATGCCGAACCCGCTGGTGGACACGACGCACGGCATGGCAGTCGAACGGCAGTTTCTCTATCTGCAGCTCAAGTCGCTGCGCGAAGTCGACGAACAGCCTCGCGACCCCGGTTATTGGCGGGAGTTCATGGCGAGGCTGCCGAACGAAATCGGCTCCCTGGGCTCCGAATTGGGGCTGGGCGGCGGCGATCGCGACAAACTTCAACAGTCGTTGACCGTGGCGGCGGCCATGGCCTATCCCGGCGCCAAGCAGTACCTGATCGAGGTGCTGAAAATGGATGCCCCAAAGGTAGAGGCGATGCCAGTCGCTCAAGTGGTGCTCCTCGCGGCGGTGCGCTTTCACGACCAGATGCGGGACGACATGTTCAAATGGGACTCGCTGCCGCCGTGGCAAGGAATCGCAGTCAGGGGCGCCAACGATCGGCAGCTACAGGCGGCCACGAAACAATACGGCCTGTTCACCGCGCCCACCGCCACGTTGCTGCCAGCCGTCAACGCGGTGCGGACGGCGCGGGCCCGCTGCGATCAAACCATTGCCTTGCTGCGAGCGGTCGAGGCCGTGCGAATGTACGCCGCCAATCATGATGGCCAGCTGCCTCGCACGCTCGACGAGCTGGATGTGCCGGCGCCGATCGAGCCGTTTACCGGCAAGCCGATCCGCTACGAGTGGCTCAAGGACCGCGCGATTCTGGAAGGTCATGTCGTGCCCGGCTTGCAGTACCGGCTGGTGCTGCGGATCAAACAGAACAAGGAGAAGTGACATGTCCATGGCTCCGGCCGGCGCGACATGGCAAGCGCCATCGCAAACGCAAACATTTCGGCGATCTTATTCAACTCAACTTATCGCATTTCATGGAGTATCCAAGTTGTCTCCGATTCGAAACAAAAGCTGTGCGACGTCCACGTTGATGCTTGGAGTGCTGCTGGCACTGGCAACCAGTCTTCCGCCAGCGATGGCTCAGGACGCCGCCGACATGCAGCGACAGCTCAAGATGCTGGCGCCGTGGGTGGGCGAGACCACCATTCTGGTTGTGCGCGTCCAGCCGGACTCGGTGGCCCTGCCGAAACCCGAACAATTGGGACTCGGGCTGAGCCAGGAACTGCAAGCCGCAACGGCCAGGTACTTTGAGCAAGGGAATCTCATGCTGCAGCAGGCCAAAGTGCTCGCGGACGGGCGCGACTTGTTCGGCGTCGTCGGACTCCCGATCGGCTCGATGCCCTCCGCCGCCATCTTTCGTGAGCACACGACCGACGAGAGCGACACCCGCTTCTTGGCGATGGCGAAGTTCATGCAGGCCGATGGCCGACTTCACGGCGGCATGCCGATGATTGTGCCGCGGGACGGAACAGCGCTGCATGGCAAGCCGGCGCCGGACCGAATGTCGGCCGTCGAGGCTGCTCTGCGGGCCAGCAGCGACTTTCCGGTGCAGTTGCTTGTCGTGCCGCCCGAGTATGTCTGGCGGACGTTTCGGGAATTGGAGCTGCAACTGCCGGCTGAGGTGGGAGGCGGGGCGTCCGCGGTGCTGACCGAAGGCGTGCTTTGGGCAAGCATTGGCTTCGACCCCGGCAAGCTGAAACTTCGCGTGGTCTTTCAATCCAAAAACGCCGACGCGGCAAAGCAACTCGCCGCCTTCATCCCGCGGTCGATTGCTTCCCTTGTCGAGACCGTGCCCCCGCAAGTCGCTCCGTCGGCGATGCTCAAGGTGTTTGCCAACTTGCCTCGGATTAAGGTGGAAGACGATCGAGTCGTCGCGGAGATCGACGACTCGGAGAATCGCGCCGCGGCGCTCATCTCGCTGGTGAGTTGGGTCGAGCAGATGCAGTCGCGACTCGGCGGGCGCGTCAATGTCAATCAATACAAGCAGATCCTGTTGGCGATGCATAACTATCACGATACGCATCAATGGCTCCCTCCCGATGCGGAGCAACGTGACAAGCAAGGCAAGCCGCGATTGAGCTGGCGCGTCCATCTGCTGCCGTTTTTGGAGCAGGCCGAGTTGTATGGCAAGTTCCGCCTCAATGAGGCTTGGGACAGTCCTCACAATCGCCCGCTGCTCGAGCAGATGCCGGACATCTATCGCAGCCGCACTGCGCAGGGAGCGCTCAAGCCGGGGTATACGACCTTCTTGGCGCCGTCGGGCAAGGGCACGCTCTTTGGCGGCGACAAACCCACTCGCTTTCAGAATGTCGTGGACGGCACCTCCAACACCATCGCTCTCGTGGAAGTCGCGCCCCAGCTCGCCGTTCCCTGGACCGCGCCGTTGGACTACCAGTTCGACCCCAAACAGCCCCTGCAGGGCGTGGCCGTCGGTCCCGATGGACGGTGGATGGCAGGCTTTGCCGACGGCAGCGTTCAGTCGCTCAACCGCAAGATCTCGGCCGAAGTGGCGCAATGGCTGTTCAGCATGAACGACGGCAAACCAATCGATCGAAACGACTTGGAGCCCGTGGAGTCCTCGGCCAAGGCCGAGTAGTTAACCCGTCAGCTCACGGACGACGGCGCCGTGGACGTCCGTGAGTCGGTAGTCGCGACCCTGGAAGCGATAGGTTAGCTGCTTGTGGTCAACGCCCAGCAAGTGCAACAGCGTGGCGTTCAAGTCATGCACGTGGACAGGATCCTCGACCACGTTGTAGCAGAAGTCGTCGGTGCGTCCGTGCACGGCGCCTGCTCGAGCTCCGCCGCCCGCGATCCACATCGTGAAGCAGCGCCCGTGGTGGTCGCGGCCATAGTTGTGCTGCGTAAGTCGTCCTTGACTGTAGGTGGTCCTGCCGAACTCGCCGCCCCAGACGACGAGCGTGTCGTCCAGCAGGCCGCGCTGCTTCAGGTCCCGAAGCAGCGCGGCGATCGGCTGATCAACGTCCTCGCACTGCAACCGCAGGTCGCTGGGCAGGTTGTAGTGCTGATCCCACCCGCGATGGTAGAGCTGGATGAAGCGAACGCCGCGCTCGGCCATGCGGCGGGCCAGCAGGCAGTTGCGGGCAAACGATCCCGGCTGGGCGACTTGGGGGCCGTAAGCTTCGAGCGTCGCCTGACGCTCGTGGCGAAAGTCGATCAGTTCGGGAACCGACACTTGCATCCGGAAGGCCAATTCATGCTGTACGATTCGCGCTCCGATGGCCGAATCTCCCTCCAACTGCTGGCGACGGCGGTTCAACGCAGCGAGACTATCTAGTTGATCGCGTCTCGCTGCGGTGGAGACTCCCGGCGGATTGGAGAGGTAGAGCACGGGATCGCCTTGCCCGCGCAGCGAAACTCCCTGGTGGTTGGACGGCAGAAAGCCTGCTCCCCACAGCCGGGCGTAGAGCGGATCGGCGGGCCGAGCGGCGCTGCCGTCGGAGACCATCACCAGAAACGCGGGCAGCTCGTCGC
>JAGQPF010000391.1 GCA_020426845.1 Planctomycetales bacterium | reverse complement strand
AGCTTGGCTTTCCAAACGATGTTGTCCTCGGCGCTCCACTTCAGCGGCGCCGACTTTTCCACGGCCACTCCGTCGCCGGCTGGGCCACGGAAGCCGCGCCAATCCTCGGCAATGGCTGATGTCGCCGGTGTCGTCAATAACATGAAGGCGGCGATGTATCCCGTGAGCGCCCCGGCGCAACGTCGGCAGGCAAAAGTGGTCATGTGGTGACTCCGGTGGTGTTGGTGATGTCTTGATGCGTCGCCGGAGGATCATTCCGACGGACCGGACGGCTTGGCCTTGCCGACTGGAATAGGCGCGCCCGGCAGCGGCAGCAATTCGGCGCAGCCGCGCTCGACAAGCTCCGGTCCCATGACGTACCGTCCTTCGTGAATCCATTGCTCCACCAAGGAGCAAGGCAGGCCGAGCATCTGGGCGAGCAGTTCCTCGGTTTCGCGAGCGAGCACCTCGAAATGGCTCGCCCACTGCTTGGCCTCGCGGTAGCCGATGTTCTCCTCGCTTTCCCAGCGCGCGGAGTGAAACAGAAACACGCTGAGCGGCGCGACAAGTCTGCGGCGACAAGCCGCGAACGGCCACAGAGCGGCTGACGAACACTCGCCCGTGACAATCGCGGTGCAGTCGAGATCGCGATGGAGAATCAAATTCATCAGCGAGATGGCACAGTACGGATCGCCGCCCGGTGAATTGAAATACAGCGTGCATTGGCTGCCCGGCTCGGCCGCAATCAGCCGCTCATGAAGGTCGGCCTGAGCTTCGCCGAGCTCCCCCACCACGGCAAAGTCCTGGCGGTCGTCCTCGTCATCGTCCCTGCTCACGCTCACGCTCCTGTTTCCCAACTCCTGACAATTGGTTGTCAGCTGGTTACCCAGCCGGCAATCGGAACAGCCTTCGTCTTTTGGTGTCTCGTATTCTACGCGATGGCTGTTTTGCGATGTCTCGCTGACACGGCCGCGCGGGGCAAGCCAGGCGATGCTTCCGGGTGGGGTTGAGCCCCAATGGCGGACCCGCCGCACTCGAGGCGGCCAAGGACGGCGTGGGCTGGCAGCCGCTGCAATCGCGCGGGAAATTCGCCGATTCCCCACCGCACGAGCAGCAACTCCACACGGTTCTCAAGCCACAACCTGCTTCTCCGTAACGACTTGTGTTGTGTTGCTGGCCCCGGTGGGCGGCTTTGACATCACCTCTCGGGGTGTATAATGGGGGTGATTGGTTGTCTCCTGTGGTTGTGGGATTGGTCGATGGGAATTCGCTGCTACTGTCCCAACGGACACCGTCTCAATTTGAAGGCCTTTCAGGCTGGGCGAGTTGGCATCTGCCCGGATTGCCAGGCGCGGTTTCGCATTCCGATCGAGTCGGAGCCGAAGCGAGAATTGCCGGTCTCAGCCGATCCGACTAACGTTCCCCCTAGCGATCCGGACGAGGACAGCCCCGTGGAAGCCCCGGCGGCTGCGACTTCGGTCGATGTCACGCCAGCTGCCACCCACCCGACATCCGCCCCGGCAGCTTGGGATGAGCCGGTCGAGAACGCTGCCGTGATGGCCGAGCCGGAAAGTGCGCCGGTCGCCGCGACTGTTGCCGGCGTTGGTGCCAATCCCGCGCCCCAACCCGCCACTCGGGCCTCACAAGGGTCGCCTGCGATGGAGGCCCGACCGGTTGTGCCTGAGTCAGTGGCGCCGCCCGCCTCGGCGCCTCCCCAGCCGATCGACCCGATCGCTCAAGCGCCAAACGCGGTGTGGTACGTGCGACCGCCCACGGGAGGCCAATACGGGCCGGCCAAGGGTGAGATCATGAGACGTTGGGTCGATGAAGGCCGGGTGACTCCCGATTCGCTTGTATGGCGCGAAGGTTGGGACGACTGGTGCCTGGCAGAAGGCGTCTTCACTTGATGTCTCTGGGCGCCGCCGCTCGAGGAGCCTGCCTCCCGCAGCTCTTGCCGATTGGTTTCGAGCCCCGGGAGTTCTCGAACACGCGGTGACCTCGCCCCGGTGATGGTGAGACCATCTCCCGTTATAATCCCTGTTTCAACTACGCTGCTGACACGGCCTAAGAGATCGGCTTGAAAACACGCCCGGGACGAACGGGATAAACGGGATGAACGGGGGGCAGCAACTCCCTGCAATTCGGGAACGGTTTTTGGTCGGCCCCAACCCTACAAGGAATTTCACATGCGTCGCTTCGCCGCTACCTTCGTGGCAGTTATTGCCGTCTTTTCCGGGCTTGCCATGTCGTCCGCGGAGGAAGGCGCCAAAGTGGACGTGATCAAGTTGTCCGAAGGCAAGATCACACTTCCCGCTCCGGCTTCTTGGGAACGCAAGCAGCCCCGCACACGTATCGTGGAGCACGAGTTCGCCGCCAAGGGGCCGGAAGGCACGTCTCCGGCGAGAATCACATTGATGGGCGCCGGCGGGGGCGTCGAGGCGAATATCGATCGCTGGGTCGGCCAGTTTCGTCAGAAGGACGGCTCTTCGAGCCGCGACAAGACGAAGGTCGAGCGAGCCAAAGTAGGTGACACGGAAGTGCACGTCGTCGACATTTCGGGCGTGTATCAGGATTCCCCGGGCGGACCGTTCGCGGGCGGCCGAGTGATCCCTCGCGAAGACTACCGGATGCTGGCGGCCATCATTGTGACGCCCAAGTCCGGCCACTACTTCATCAAAATGATCGGCGAGGCGGACACGGTGGAGGCCAACGCGAAAGCGTTCCGCGAGATGTTGACCAAGCTCAACGTCAAATAATAGTTCGGAGCCGCGCCTCGCGCACCGGCTTCTCGCACACGCGTCGACATTATTCGTCGCCTCACTTTTTTGTCGCCCTCGGATTCGTTAAGGAACGATGAGAGTACAACAGTTCCTGGAACATCACGGCATTCAACGAAATCCGTTCGCGGAAGAAGATGCCCAGACGGATCCCGTCTTTAAAGAGCACTGCATCGAGAGCACCTATCACCCTTCGTGGGACAAGGTGTACGGCGACCCAAGGGAGCCATCGACGAGCATCGTGTTTGGCGAGAAGGGCTCGGGCAAGACGGCGATGCGTTTGCAGATTGCGCGCCATGTCGAGACGTTCAACGAAAAGCATCCCGACCGCCGCTTGCTGGTCGTCCATTACGATGACTTCAATCCGTTTTTGGATCGCTTTCGGGATCATATCGGCAAACGTAACCGCCGCGCCGAGAAGGTGCTTGAGCAGTGGCGGTTATGGGACCATATGGACTGCATTCTGTCGCTGGCCGTGACGGGATTGGTCGACCGTGTCGTGGAGGGCCGGCCGAGCCGCTCGGTGGACGCGGAGATCGATGTCGCCGACTTCGCCAAGCTGAGCCGGCATCAGGGACGTGACTTGTTGCTGCTCGCCGCTTGCTACGACTTCTCCACGGCAGGCACGTTTCGCGGCCGCTGGAATGCGTTGCGAAAAGCGCTGCGCTTCCACACCTGGAAGTCCTATTGGGATACGGCGTTGGGGTATGTTTGGTCCGGCGCCGCGTTGATGCTGATCGCTAGCCTGATCTGGAAAGACTACCGAGCGTGGCTGCAGCCGTTCTGGCTGTTCCTGTTGTTGCTGTTGGCCACGGTCGGCTGGGCCCCGCGACTGTGGCGGATCTTCAAGAGTTGGCGGCTGGCGGGCTCGGTGTTGAAATGGATGCGCACCGGCAATCGCGACCGCGGCGCACTTCGGGAGGCATTTCAGAAATTCACCGTGGCCGAGTTGTCCGGTCAGCCGCTGCCGAACAAGGACAGCACGGACGACCGCTATGAGTTGCTGATGAAATTTCAGGACATCGCGGCGACGCTCGGTTATCCCGGCGTCATTGTCCTTGTTGACCGCGTCGACGAGCCCCATTTGATCAATGGCTCGGCGGAACTCATGCAGCTGTTGCTGTGGCCGATGCTCGACAACAAGTTCCTCAAACATCCCGGCATCGGCATGAAGCTGATGTTGCCAATCGAACTAACGCGGTTCATCGAACGGGAAGATCGGGCGTTCTACCAACGCTCGCGTCTGGACAAACAGAACGTCGTGTCCAGCTTCGAGTGGACCGGCGAGGCGTTGTACGATGTGGCGAACGCTCGCATTGCCGCATGCTCGTCCGGAACGCCGCCGAAGCTGCGCGATCTGCTGGACGAGAGCGTCACGATGCAGCGACTGCTCGACGCGCTGCGAGAGTTGCGAGTGCCTCGCCATCTGTTCAAGTTTCTGTATCGGTTGGTGGTGGCGCACTGCAACGCACACACGGACGCCGAGCCGGTATGGAAGATACCCGCGGGCGCGTTTGAGGCGACCTTGGCAATTGCTCTTCGAGATCAGGACGCATTCGATCGGGGAATGGGCGCGGGCTAAGCCGCCTGCGCTCGGCGAAGGGGACAGCGTGACGGCGCGTCACCCAATATCTCGACAAGCCAAGGTGGAGTGTAGTGATGCCGCCCGACGAGCCGGATCCTGCGGCAACCGCAGACGAGTCAAAGACGTTCCCTCGTGTCTTGGTGACGGTCGCCACCTACAACGAGTTGGAGAATCTGCCGTTGCTCACGGAGCAGATTTTCGCCCAGGCGCCGACCGCGTCTCTGTTGGTCGTGGACGACAATTCGCCGGATGGGACCGGGCGCTGGGCCGACGAGAAGGCGGCGTCCGACAAGCGTTTGCACGTGCTGCATCGATCGGGCAAGCTGGGGCTTGGTTCGGCCACAATCGCCGCCATGCAGTACGCCATCGAGCATGACTACGACTACATGTTGAATCTGGATGCTGACTTGAGCCATCCGACGAGCCGGATTCCCGCACTGGTGGAGGGCATGTCGGGATCTGCCGACACCGGGCCGCTGGATGTCATGATCGGCTCGCGATACGTGCCCGGCGGGGGCGCCAGCGGCTGGCCGTGGCGCCGTCGGATGATGAGTCGCGGCGTCAACCTCTACGCGCAGCTGCTGTTGGGGCTTCGCGTCAATGACTGCAGCGGCGCCTTCCGCTGCTACCGTGTGGCGACGCTCCGCAAGCTGGACTTCGCCAAGATCCGCTCGATGGGCTACGCGTTTCAAGAAGAAGTGCTGTGGCGACTGAAGCAAGTTGGGGCGCGTTTTGGCGAAGCCCCGATCGTATTCACGGACCGGCAATACGGCTCTTCCAAAATCAACGGCAAAGAAGCGCGCGATGCGCTGTGGATCATCTTTCGCTTGGGAGTGAAGAACTACCTCGGGTGGTAGCCCTTTGCCTCGAATGGGCGCGATCTGCTCGGCTTCTAGACCCGCTTCGGTCCGCTTAGATCCGCTTGAGTTTGTTGTAGACGCTGCGCTCGCTGATGCCCAGCATTTGAGCGGCCATGGCGCGATTGCCGCCGCAGACTTCCAGCGTTTCCCGCAACGCTTGGTTCTCGATGTCCGCCAGCGTGCGTCCGGCAAGTGCCCCGCTTGTCGTCACGGCTCCCGAGCCGGCGACGCTGTCGAAGTGCAGGCTATCGCGATCCACCGTGGCTGATTCGCTAAATACGACGGCGCGCTCGAGCACGTTTTCCAGCTCGCGCACGTTGCCGTGCCAGGGTTCCACTTGCAGCCGCTGCAGCGCGTCTTCCGTGAGTTGCTTGGGCGGTTGTCCTAGCCGCCTGGCAATCCGTCCCAGAATGGCCTCCGCCAATTCCGGAATCATCCCGGGCTGGTCGCGCAGCGCGGGCATGTCCAGACGCAGCACGCTCAGTCGGTAGAACAGGTCCTCGCGAAAACGCTGTTGCCGGCAGAGCTCGAGCAGCGGCTGGTTGGTCGCGGCGACAATCCGCACGTTAGCCTGGCGAGGCCGATCGCAGCCAACTCGGTAATAGGTTTGGTCCTGAAGAAACATCAGCAGCTTCGGCTGCAGTTCCAGAGGGAGGTCTCCGACCTCGTCAAGCACGAGTGTGCCGCCGTCGCAGGTCTCGACGCGTCCGGCGCGCTCGGCGACGGCTCCGGTGAACGCCCCTTTCGCGTGGCCAAACAGCTCGGACTCGAGCAAGTCTCGCGGCAACGTGGCGCAGTTGACCACCACCAGCGGCTGCGACCGCCGACCGCTTTGTTCGTGTAGGAAGCGGGCCAAGGTCGTTTTGCCCGTTCCGCTCTCACCGGTGATCAGCGTCGTCAGATCGTACTGAGCCACTTTGCGAGCTTGCTCCAGCAGTCGCCGGAAAGCCGCCGAGCCTGCGACCAAGCCCCCTCCGCCCAATTGGGGCGCTCGTTCGAATTCGACTTCACACGGCTCAACAACCGCCGCTTCGTGTTCAGCGGCGCCCACAAACTCTCCGCGACGCCGTCGTCGGCTCTCTTGATGAGGGGTGTGAATTACGGAAGTCATATCGCGACTCAGTCCGTTGCCGGTGCGTTCAAGAGGTCGTTCCGCGAGTCAAAGCCACAGTCACAGGAGACGGTCGTGGGGCTCGGTGGTCCGCAGAACGAGGGACGCGAAAGTGTAATACATGGAGAAGCCGTGAGCCGTGACGAACTTGTGTGGAAGGTGCAAAACGCGCAGGTCTGAGGCGGCTTCAACGGCGCCATCCGCAGATTCGCGCCGTGACAGTTCACACCTCGCGGCAGGGACTGGTCGGATCCGGCCGACTGCTCCGGATGCACGCATGCCGCCAACGGGCGAATCGTCCTGCACTCCGGAACCTTCGCATACGTTGCAACTGACGCGATCGTCATGACTGGCATGACGGTGCAAATCTTCCCCGATTTCGGGACACGAATTGGCGTCGCACACGCAGGTGTATTCCACGCTATAGGTAGACGGGAAGTTGCATTGTCATCGGGCAGTTTGGTTACGATTGCCTCGTGTGCCAGCGCCAATCAAGGATCGCACCATGAAGTCGTTCGCCGCATTCCTGACCGCCGCCGCCTTGCTGTGGATTCTCTGCGCGGTGTCTCCCGTTGAGGCCGGACGCTATGGCTCGGTCCAATCACCGGCCCGCCCGTTCGGGCTCGATGTGGTCGATGGCGTGCAGCTGCGCGACAGCGACGCATTGGGACGAGATTTCAGCAGCAACGACTACGCCTGGATGACTCAGGTGCTGTCACAGCCCGGCGGACTGAGCCAAACCTACTCGAGCGCGTCGGCCACGACCGTCTTGCTTGATCCCGGCAGGCTCAACATCTTGACCGACTACAACGTGCGCGCCTACTTCGTGGGCGAGGACGCCGGCTATCACAACACGCTCGGGTTCAATCCCAATGGGGCCGGCGTTTCGGCCGGCGCGATGCTGGTGTTTCCCGATATGTCGACCGACACGGGCCGCCGTGATGCCAGCGCGCCGCTCAAGCCTCGCGATTTTGTCGATCTTGGTTTGATCACGGGCGGCTCGATTCTCGACTTCTTTTTGATTGCCAACGGCGCCAACGGAGGCACGGACGTGTTCACCTTGGACGCCGGCGCCAATCCCGATGGCTTGCGGCATGTGGCCATTCACGCGCGCATCGACGCGGACTCGCCCTACCTGCTGTTGGGGTTCGAAGACTTGGTCGGTGGCGGTGACATGGACATGAACGACGCCGTGATTGCGCTCGACATCGGTGTCGCCAACGTCAAAAACTTGCTCAATACGGTCGGGGCTCCGGAGCCGGGGTCAACCTTGGCTTTCGGCGCGTTTCTCGGAATCAGTGGTTTGGCAAACGCGCGGAGGCGGCGCAAACGGGCACGCCATGGTGCTGGTGCTGGAGCCGACGACACGGACACAACCTAAGGTACGAAAGAAGTTCAGCATCGCCACGGCTGACGCCGCTGCGTGTGGAGAGAGCCACGCGGCGGCTTTGCTGTATCTAATGCAAAAGTCGCGGGCGGCGCTTTCATCACGGGGTGAGGCACATGACACGCAAGACGGGCATTTTGCTCGCATTGGGGGTATTCGGCGTCTGCGTCGGACTCTGGTGGATCGGATCGTTGCGCCACGAGGCGCAGGACCAGCGAAAACTGCGATTTGCCGAGCAGCTGGTCAACGTGGGCCGAGCCGAGGAGGCGATCGCGGTCGTCGACAGCCAGCGTCTTCGTTGCGGCGACAGCCAGCGTCAGCGGCGCTGGCTTGATGTGCGCGTGCGCGCGTTGGAGCACGTCGGCGACGCTCTGCGGCTGGGACAGGTCTACTACGACGACCCGTCGGCGCTGGACGGCCACGAGGAGGCGAGCTTGCTCGCTGCCCGCGCACTGATTCTGAAGAACGACGTTGATAACTTTCAACGACTGCGAGGGCAGTGGCAGGGACGCGAGGACCAACCCCACGCGTGGATGATTCTGGAAGCGGACGCTCTGCTGCGACGCGGGCGCCGAGCTCAAGCGTTGGCACTGCTCACGGAGAACCAGCTCAGCGAGCATTGGGACGCCTCCCGCCATGTGCGGTTGGCGCTGCTGCATGCATCCGACCCGATTGCGGCTTGGGAGCATCTCGAGCAGGCCATTGATAGCGAGCCGATGGCGGCAGTGCCGAGACTTTTTCGCGCCCAACTGCTGGAAGCGGCGGGCCGACTTGACGAAGCTCGCTTGGAGTACATCGCAGCCCGGTTGGCTCAGCCGGAGAACGGCGCCTTCTGCGACCAACTGGCCGAGTACTATCGGCGCCGCGGGGCGTACCAACAGATGCTTGATACCTGGCTGGACGCGCGCGGCGAGGCGCGGGCCGACTTTATGGATCTGAAGGTGGAGTTCTGGAGTCGGGTGGCAGTCCCCGTCGCCACGCAACGTCGCCGTTCGCCAGCGCATGGCCCGCTGGAGGGCATCGTGCAGCTGTTGCAGACATTGCCGGAGGAATGCTACTGGGACGATCGGCTCATCACGGACTATCAAGGCGCCTACACCGCTGATCGGCGGCCCGAGATACGCTGGCTGCGGTTGTTGGAATTGTTGCGTTGTGGAGATGAAGCGGCGGCAATCCAACTGCTTCGCCAGGGAGATGCGGTGCCGTGGGAACAAGCGCCGCGCCGCACGCTGCTCATGGTGCTCAACCTGCGCAGCAGTGGCGAACTGGACCGCAGCGGCGAACTGCGCACCGACGTCCCCGTCGATTCGGCAAGCCATCCGTTAATTGACGCGTTGAACTCGGCCCACGCAGCAAATGAGGAACTCTCCGCTGAATTGCGGCAACTGCTGAGCGGTCCGCACGGGATTGCGATGGTGCTGTTGGCCAACGGATGGATGCGGGCGGCTATCCAGCTCGATGATCCGTCCGCTCTGCCAGCGAACGCTCCCGTGTGGGCTGGCTATGGCATGACGCAGGCGCGTCGAGCGGTCGAAGGAGAGCCCGCCGCACTTGAATACGCACTGCGTCAGCCGGCCTCCGGCGAGTTGCAGCTGCTCATTGCCGAGCTGTCAATGCATGCAAACGAATCCGAGGCACTGCGACTCCTCGAACAGTCGGCCGCTCTGCCGGGAGCGCTGGGCGAGCGCGCTCATTTTTTGGCGACCACATGGCTCTTGGAGCACGAGCGGTTTCAGCAGACCCTCGATTGGCTCGAGCGATTTCCGGACTATCGAGACTCGCAACGTGGGCAGGAGACGCGCGCCCGGCTGGCGTTGATGCAACATGATCCCGATACGGCGGAGCGGATCTATCGTTCGCTGCGCGACCAGTCCATCGAGGCGAAGGCGTTTCTCGCCAAGGCAGCCGCGTACGACGAACGCTGGGACGACGCGCGGCAATTGACGCTGGAATTGCTCAAGGCGTTTCCCGCCGACCAAGCTCTGCTGCGAAGTCTGCGGCAGATCGAGAGCCACCTTGGAGAGCCAAGCGGCACACAGCCAACGTCTCGGCCAGCCCCCGGTCCCGCGGATACCGACTCCACTCGGAATGATTCCACTACCTCAACGCGCAGCGCGATCACCGCGCCGGTCGCCGTGACGCTGGGGGCGAGATGATGAACGCCGGCGCCGAACTGGCCAGCTGCCTTGCCGGATTGGCTGTGCTGGCGGTCTCGCTCTGGATGCAGGACACCGGTTGGCAGGGGGACTGGACCAATGCCCTGCCCGCCTTGGCTGCCTTGCCGCTTGCCTATTGGCTCGGCCGCCCGTGGCACTGGCGAGTCGACCACGACAGCGGAGACGAAGCTCAAGGTGACCATGCCCAAGGAGCAAGTCCAACGCTTCCGGCGTGGCGATTGGCGCTGCTGGCGCCCGGTGTGGTGCTGTTGGTGATCGGCCAGGCCGCCGCCATTTTGCTGCCTGCCGCGGCTGGCTGGACCCTATTGCTCTCGGCCGTGCTTGCGCGGCATTGCCGCGACAGTCATTGGGTGCGGCTGCTGCCCCTGGCTGTATTGGGCTTTCCATGGCTGGCGTTTCAGTCACCTTGGCTCGGCTGGACGTTTCGCTTGACGGGCGCCATGGCGGCGGACGTTGCGCTGACGGCCATGCAGATGGAGGTGGTGCGCGAGGGCACGCTGCTCTGGGTGCGCGGTGCGCAAATTGAAGTGGGCGACGCCTGCTCCGGATTGCAAGGGCTGCAGGCGCTGCTCATCGGCGGCGCGGTGATCGGCTATCCGCTGCTGCGCGATCGCAAGTGGTATTGGCTTCAGCTGCCGATCCTGTTTGCCGCGGCATGGCTTGCCAACACACTGCGCATCGTGGTGACGGCGCTGTGTGCGCGCTGGCTGCCTCTGGAGTGGACCGTGGGCGATGCGCATCTGTGGCAAGGTTGGTTGCTGCTGTGCATCATGTTCCTCGCGTGCCAGCAAGTTTTTGTGCGGCTCGCTGATCGAGCTCCTTCTCAGTAGAAAGTGACACAATGCAATCTTCGGACACGACGAGCGAATTGTGCGATCGCGCGGAACGGGCTCCACTGTGTGACGAGCACGCGCCGAACGAGCGCGCGTCCACCGATGGGCCGCAGCACGATGGAAACGGAACTGCCTTGGACTCGTCTTCGGATGAGAATGCCTCAACCCGGTCGCACATTCCCTCTCGAGTCGACGCGGTCGTCGCCGGCGCAGTGGGCGCCATCGTGACGGGCGTTTGCTCAATCGGCGCGTTCGATCTGTTGCACGCTTGGCAGCACAGTCCTTTGGACCGTCTCGGCTGGCTGGCCTTGCTGGTTTGGGCGTCACCGTTGATCCATTTTGCCGCCCGACAAGATCCGCGATTGCGGCTCGACGGTTCGCGAACATTGATCTTTCTGACCGCATTGATCCTGGGATTGCTTGGTAGTTTCGCCTCGGTGAATGTGGCGCAACACCTGGCCGTCGCGATCGCGCTGACGGGCTGGGTGGGCCTTCGAGGCGCCACCATCATGTGGCTTGTCAGCTCGCTGGCCTGGATGCCCGCCTTCGGCTGGGGGCTTTCCAAGCTGGCTCCCACGGAATGGATACTGCTTGGAAGAGTGTTGCTGTCGGGGCTTGGGGCAACCATGCTGCTAGGGGTGGGCCCGGCGGGCGCCTCGACCAAGTGGACCTTGCCACTGCCACCCGCCAGGACGCTGGCGTCGGTTGCTGCCTTCCTGGCCGCCATCGCCGTGGTCGGCAGCCTATGTTGGCAGCTGCTTCCCCTATCAGGCGCCGAAGATCGCCTGATGGCGTTGCCGATCGAAGGGCGCGCGGGTGAACGCGCGTTCGCCAGCCAAGGAGTGAGCCTGCGTCCGCCCGAATCGTTGTCCCTGGGGTCGGCGCTGGCGATTCGGCGCCTTTACACCTTCGAGGACGACCAACGCGTCATGGCGACGGTGATTGACGCCACTCACAATCGCCATGCAGTCCACGATCCGCTCTATTGCTTCACCGGTTCGGGATGGACGATGGTCAATGATCGCAACGTCGCGCTGCCAAGTGGTCAAGCGCGGCATGTGTCGTTCGAAAAGCATGGCCGTCGCGCCGAACTGCTCTTCTGGTTTAGCGATGGCGCCGAACGGCATGCCAGCATTCCGCGATACTGGTGGCAGACCATGTTGAGACGGCTCACCTGTGGCCGCTCGGGCGACGAGCCGGTGTTGGTGATGCTGCAAAGCTACGACCAGCGCCCCGTCGATTGGCGGACCATCTTGGACAAGGACAGCCCGTTCTTGGCGCTTTAACTGGTCCTAACTTCGGCTTCCCAACTGCGGACAGAGTTCGCAGATGACTACGCGTTCCATTCGGGAAGGTCGATGTTGCGGCCCGAGAGCACCACCACGATGTCACCCGCTGCGGCGGGCTCGTCCTGAAACGTTGCCTTCCTTCGCAACAATGCGGCCAAGGAGATCACGCCGGATGGCTCGGCATGCACCCCATGATGTTCGTACAGCCAGCGCATGGCGCCGCGTGTGTCATCGTCCGGGACGGTGTCACAGGCGGACACTCTTTCGCTGAGTATCGGCCAGTTGCGTTCTCCAACGGAATAAGACAACAGTCCGTCACAGATGCTGCGCGGTCGCTGAATCTCGCAACGCTTGCCGCGGGCCAGCGATTGTTGAAAATCGTTTGCCCCCTCCGGCTCCACACCGATGATGGTTGAATCGGGAAAGGCGTCGGCAATGGCCAGAGCGTGACCGGCCATCAGGCCTCCACCGCTGACTTGACAAAGAAAGTGGGACAGCGTGCGTCCCTGGCGCCGCAGTTCCTCGGCAATCTCCAGCCCGCCGACGCCGTTGCCGGCAATCACGTGATCATCGTCGTAGGGCGAAGCCTGCACGGCGTTCTCTTGCTCCGCGATCTCTCGAGTCATCCGGTCGCGCACGCCTGTTTCGTGATCGGTCGCAATGTCATAGGTGCGAATCTCGGCGCCCCAGGAGCGGGTCCGCTGAAACTTGATTTTCGGCGCGGTGTCGGGCATCACGATGATCACTCGCTTCCCGTAGCGGGCGCCGGCGAAGGAGATGCCCGAGGCAAAGTTCCCGGAAGAGTGCGCCGCGACAGGCCGCTCGCCGATCTCGTCCGCGTGGTGGTGCATCCAGTTCAAGGCGCCCATCAGCTTGAAGGAGCCAACTGGTGTCCAGCCGTAGTCCTTGATCCAGACGCGCCGGTCGCCCCGCAACCCCAGCTCCTGCTCCAAAGGATAGGAGCGAATCAGCGGGGCGGGCGACATGTGGCGGTGGACGACATCGGCCGCGGCGCGCACGTCGTCAATGGTGGCGGGAGAGGACATGGTTCGGTCAATTGCGTGGAAAGGGAGCAGACGTGATGCACGACCATCGTCGCGAATCTCCCGCCCGCCGGCAACTAACTTTCTCTGCTATCCAACGACGTGATGGCCGTCCACCGCCTGCTCCGCGGAGTCGCTCTCCTCGCCCAATCCCAGCAAGCGCGCGAGCGCGTGCTTGAACTCGAGCGTCAAGCTGAACAACGTCGGCACGAGCAGCAATGTGAAGACGGTGGAGACGACAAGCCCGCCGAGCACGACGCTGCCAAGTCCGCGATAGAGCTCGCTTCCCGATCCGGGAAACAGCACCAGCGGCGAGAGCCCGAGCACGGTGGTCAGCGTGGTCATAAAGATCGGGCGGATGCGGCTGGCGACGCTGGCCAGAATCGCCGTCCGATGATCGGCGCCCTCGCGCATCAGGTTGAGCGATTGGTGCACGATCAAGATGGGATTGTTCACCACCGTGCCAATCAGAATCACGAAGCCCAGCATCGTCAACACATCCAACGGCTGGTGAAAGTAGATATTCAGGATCGACAACGCCATGATTCCGCCCACTGCGCCGAGCGGCACACAGAAGATGATCACCAGCGGATAGAGCCACGACTCGAACAGTGCGGCCATCAGCAGGTAGGTGATCAGCAGCGCGAGCACGATGTTGAATCGCAACGCTTTCCAAGTGTCGTCGAGTTTGTCGGCGGTGCCGGCCAGCAGGATGCGATAGCCGCCCTCCAACTGCCCGCTGTCTTGCACCTTGTTGACGACCTCGTTGCGGATCATCTGCATTGCTTGCTCAAGCGGCATCTCCACGGGCGGGGAGACCTCGATGGTGATTGCCCGCACGCGTTCGCGATGATTAATCTGCTCGGGGCCGCTGCTCATCTTGACGTCGGCCAGGGCGCCGAGCGGGACGAGTTGCCCGGCCGGAGTGGCAATCGGCAACGCGGCCACGTCCTGAGTGGTTTCCGCAAACCGCTGCTCGCCCAGCACGCGGAGATCCACCTTCTTCGCGCCCAGGTAGTAATCGCTGACATAGGCGCCGTCGATCAGAGCGTCGGCGGCAAAGCCGATTTGCTGGCTGCTGAGACCCATCTCGGCCGCCTGCACCAACTTGGGCTCGACATGGATCTCGGGACTGGAGAGGTCCAAGCTCGGCACCGGACGGGCCTGGGCGTCCGGGATGAGCTGCTTCACCTGCCCGAGCATCTGCCCGCCCAATGCCACCAGCTTGCTGAGCTCCGGGCCCGTAATCTCGATGTCGATCGTCCGCCCCGCGGTTAGGCCTTGCTCAAACAGGCTGGATTGTTTGGCAACTGCGAAGGTGCCCGGCAGATTGGAGCTCACATTGCGAATCAGGTCGATCAGTTCGCCTGCCCGCTCGGGCTCGTGGGCTCTCAAGCCCATAAACACCGACCGCCCGCGGGCGACGAAGAAGAAGTCGCCGATGGCTGGATAGTCCAGCTGCTTCGCTTCCTCGGACTGCGGGTCGATATCCCAGTACGGCCGCAGCTGCGTTTCGACCGTCTCGCCCAACTCCATCAACTTGTCGAGGTTGTAACCGGGCGGTGGCAACAGAATGCCGAACACCAGATTGCGGTTGCCGGTCGGCAGGTACTCGACCTTCGGCCAAAGCTCGATGCTCAGCAGCAGGGACATCGCTACCAAGGCGCCGACCACGACCACGCGTCGCAAGACTCCGTACTGTAGCCAGCGATTGAGCCCCACGACGCTTTCGTTGAACAACCTGCCTGCCGCGAGCAACGGCCAGATCAGCGGATTGGGGCGGGGAGCAGGCGGCGATTTGGCGATTCCCGTCTCTGCTGATCCAGACGAGCCTGCCAAGCCGGTGGCAGTGTTTTTGCGGGGGCGGTGCCGACTAAACAGTCGAGCGGCCGTGGTCGGGATCACCGTGATGGAGACCACCAGCGACAAGGCGACTGCGGCGCTGATGGCCAAGGCAATGTCGCGGAACAGCTGGCCTGCTTCCTCTTGCACGAACACGACGGGCAGAAACACCGCGACCGTCGTCAACGTGGATGCGACCACAGCGCCCCAAACTTCCTCGGCGCCGCGGGCGGCCGCCTCCATCGGTGGCTCGCCTTGCGAGTGGCGGCGGAAGATGTTCTCCAGCACGACCACCGCATTGTCGACCAGCATGCCAACAGCGAACGCCATGCCTGCCAGGCTGATGACATTCATGGATCGCCCCAGCATGCCGAGAATCAAAAACGTGCCAATGATGCTGGCGGGGATCGCCAGGCCGACCACCAAGGCGCCACGGGCGAACCAGAAGCCGCTGATGACGATCACCGCCAGGCAGGCCGCGAAGATCCATGGCGAGATGTACACGGACCCCAATGCGGTGACGATGATCACCGGGATCACCAGCAGCGAGCGGACTCCCAAGTGCAGAAACAGCATCAGCACGATCATGGTCAATGCGCCGCCGACAAAGATGTTTTGCCGCACCAAGTCGACCGACGAGAGAATGTACTCGGTCTCGTCATAAACTTGAGTCAGCTGCAAGCCGCGCGGCTCGAGCAACGAGCGATCGATTTCGGCAGCGGTGCGGCGCAGTCCGTCCATGACGGCCAGCACGTTGGCGCCGGTTTCACGCTGGCAGTTGATGGCGATGCTGGACTCGCCGAATCGCCTCACGAGGCCATCCGGCTTTTTATGCCCCAGTCGCACGTCCGCCACGTCGCGAACAAAAACCGGAGCGCCGTCGCGCACGGCCAACAGCTGTTGCTCCACCTGCTCGGGCGAGCGAAATTGGCCGAGCGCGCGGACGACCCAGCGCCGTTTCCCTTCCCAAAAGTCGCCGGCCGAGGTGTCTTCGTTCTGTCCGCGCAACACCGCGCGGACTTCGGCCAGCGTCAACTGGCGCGCGGCGAGGCGTTCCGGATCGACGACGACTTGCAGCTCGTCCTCCAGGCCGCCAATCACGTTGGATTGCGACACGCCCGAGACCCGCTCGAATCTTGCCTCAATTTCGTCCTCGGCAAACCGCCGCATCTCCACCACCCGCAGCGACTCGGGCGGCAGCAGTTCATAGAACGCCGCGTGCTCCTTGGCGAGAATTCGCAACCGTAGCATGGCCACGCCGACGTTGTGCGCTTCACGGACCGGCTGCAACAACGACGCGAGATCGGGGTGAGCTGCCGCGAACTTGTCCAAGGCTTCGTTGGTCGGACGCCGTGGGCTGAGAATGAACCAGGCAATCGGGCGGTCAGCCGCGTTGGCCGTGCTGATGACAGGCTGGTCCGCATCCTCGGGATACTCGCGCACCTGCTGCAGGCGGCTGTTGACCTTCAACAACGCCTCTTCCATGTTCTCGCCGACATTGAACTCCAGCGTGATCGTGCCCCTCGAGTCGGCGCTTTCGGACGACATCTTGCGAATGCCTTCCACGCTCTTGAGCTGATCTTCCTGCTCCATCACGATCTCTCGCTCCACCTCCTGCGGACTTGCGCCGGGCCAGCGAGTTTCGATCGTGATGGTCGGCGTTTGGACCTCCGGCGTCAGCTGCATCGGCATTCGCAGCAGGGCCACCCCGCCAAACAAGGCGACCAACAGCACGCCCACCGCCACTTTGACGGGGTTGGCAATGACAGCGTCAATAAAGGACATGGATGATCCGGTCTAGAGTTCCGCTAGTTTTGCTGGCTGACGAAAGGTCTGCGGCAACGATTGGCACGAATGCCCGGCAAGAGCGGGCGGCAGTTACTTGGGTGCTTCAGTGCCAGCGTCCGGCTGGGGTTCGGCAGGCTCGTCGAGAGGCACTACCTTGGTTACGGCGACCGGCTGCAGCGGACGCACACGTTCGTTGCCTTGAACGATGATCTGGGCGTTGGGCTCCAGCGCGCCGATCACCTGGATCAGGCTGCCGGAGGCGACGCCCAGTTGCACGGGCACCGGCTTGGCGGCGGCGCCTTGTTCGCCAGGCACAACGACAAACACCAACGGCTGCGGTCCACCCAGCACAATGGCGTCCTTCGAGGTGAGCAGCGCCCGGTGCCGCGCGCCGGTGGGCAATGTCACTCGAGCGAACATGCCGGCTTTGATCAGCGGCTGGCCGTTCTCAATCACATTCGCCAGTCGGATCTTGACGGGGAACGTGCGCGCTCGCAGGTCTCCCTTCGGTGCGACGCTCAGGACGCGGCCGGTGAAGATGCGATCGGGCAACGACGGAATTTCGACGCGGACAACCATCGCATGCTCGACAAACGGCACATGGTTCTCGACGACTTGGGCGACTACGTCGACTTCGTCCAACGCGGCGATTTCCGCCACGGGCGAGCCGACCTGCAGCCATTCGCCAACCTCCGTGTGCTCGGCCGTCACATAGCCGGTGAAACGCGTGACGACGGTGTACTTCTTAATCCGGTCTTCCAACTCCTCGACGATCGCCTGTTGCACGCCGACTTTCGCCTCGGCCTGAGCGATTCGCTCCTTGCGCGGGCCTAGCACTGCCAGTTGATGAGCCGCCTCGGCCTGCCGCAGCCTTTCGATGGACGTCAACGCGTCGGCCTGAGCTTGCTCACGCTCCTCGCGAGCTGCCGCTCCTCCCAGCGTCGTCATGCGTTTGGCTTTGCTTTGCAGATACTCATTTTCGGCGCGGGCCGCCAACATCGCCGCCTCGGCCTGCTTGATGTCCTCGGGCCGCGAGCCGTTGTTGAGCTCCTCGAGTTCCTTGGTTCGCAGCTCCAGCTCGCTTTGAGCCGCCTTTAGTTGCAGCTTGATGGTCGCCGTAAGCAGCTGAGCCAACTGCCCGCCCTCATCGACACGATCTCCCTCTTCGATGGGAAACTCGACGACGCGTCCGGCGACTGCGCTGCCGATCAGGGCGGTGCGCGACGGGACCACGGTGCCGACAAACGTCTGGCCCGCCGCGACTTCGCGGTCGACGATCGGCGAGACGACGACGGGCGCGGGGGGAGGCGCCTGAGCCAGCAGCGACGAGGCTGCGAGCAGAGCCGCGAGGAACGCCCCGCACAGGGGCGTGGGCGGGCAGAGACGGGCAAGATGCGATGGGACAAAAGAGCGCGTCACGGGGCGGGGTTCTCCGGCAGCGAGGCAAGTTGAGGCAGGGGACGGGCGTTGGCGGCGACCAGGTTTTCTTGAACGCGTTTCAGCAATTGGTTGAGTGTCGCGACCTCTTGTTCGGTCATGCCACATGTCGCTCGCTCGCGCATCGTCATCAGACGTTGCACCACCTTGCTCCAAACGCGGCGGGCGCCGGGCTTCAGCACGACGAGCTTGCGGCGACGGTCGTCCGCACAGCAGCGCCGCTCGAGCCAGCCTTCGCGCTGCATGCGGTCGAGAATCCCGACCAGCGTCGGAGGCTCCACCATCAGCCGTTCGGCAAGCTGCCCGGGCGCCAGCTCGCCATCGACCATGAGCCAAGCCATGACCTGGAACTGGCGGAGCGTAATGCCGATCGGCGCCAGCTCCTCATGCAGCTGCTGTTGGTAATAGTGCGACGTCAAGGTGATCCAGTAGCCGACGCTCGCTTCGAAGTCGTAATCGCTCATCGAGTCGGCCTATCAAGTGAGGGAAACGCGCGGCCACAGCGATGCATGGGCGGCCATTTGGGGGCGCAGCGACCAGGTCGCTCATGCCGTTAGCTTGGCTAACGATTATCCTGGTTCGAGCGGCGAGGGATGTCAAGGCATCGCAGCGAGGGACCCTTGCTCGTGGCACAGGCTGCCAGCCTGTGATTGAATCGCGAATTCGGCATGCCTCAACAAGGAAACCCGAAGCGTAAGCGAGGGATCGGAATCGCGAATTCGGCATGCCTCAGCAAGGAAACCCGAAGCGTAAGCGAGGGATCGGAATCGCGAATGCGGCATGCCTCAGCAAGGAAACCCGAAGCGTAAGCGAGGGATCGGAATCGCGAATGCAGGCTGGCAGCCTGCACTATGTCGCAGCCCAGACGGTGCCGCAGAACAGCGCCCTGTTCCCATTGTCCAGTTTTTGAACAACCTCCACGGCAAGGCAGTTACCACTGAGGTACGGAGGGAGCGTAGTCCGGGGTTCCCTCCTCAACGAGACGGCCAGTTTTAAAGTCGAAGTGGGCCACTGGTCCAGTCAAGTTGCTGCAAGCAATTGGCGGCACGCTGATCGTGACGTACTTACCATCGTGCGGTTGGGGCAGCACAAATGCCTGAATCGCCGTTGCAATCTTGTGATTGCGAGATAATGTTTGGGTGCTTGTCGTGAGCATCGTTGCTCGCGTCTCGCTCTCCAGGCAGAGTCGCCCAATCGTTTCCCGAAGCAGTAACGCCGCTCCAGCAATGACTACCATTGCCAGGAAGACTGCACGCAAGCCGAATCGAAATCGAAGCATCATGGCGCTGTCCATTGGGGGAGGCAATTCACGGCAGCATGACCCGCGGCCATTTCACGGAGGCTCTTCTGAGTCTGTGCGGGTGGTAAAGTTCCAAGGTGACCTCTTGAATCGCACCCAACTCGCCTTCCGACGGAGTGATCAGCAATCTGACATCCGCAGGGGGCATCTCCGTGAGGTGAAAGGTGTGTCCATTTACGCGTACTGCGAGCAGCAGCCAGCCTGTCACGCTCTTGGGGTCGGCATGGGTGGTGCCGCACGAAATTCGGAGAGACCTTGGTGATTTGATAGTCGCCATGGTCCGGTCTGAGCTCAAATCCCAGGGTGAAACTCCGGCGAGCAATGGTGCGTCTGAACAACCCCATTTCCGACCTCGACAGGTAATGCGTGTGGGGGTCATAGAGAGCAGCCAACGAGTTTGCGTATATCTGATAGAGACTTTCTTCGTCGAGAGCCATTTTTTGAATCCGCAGTGCCTCGTACCGCGACTTCAGGAACTCGACAGCGTGCTGCGGATTCTCGCTGCTGGCTCGCTCAACGAGCAACTCGAACTTGACCCGTAGTCGCCACCGCTCTGTCAGTTCATCCGCCGTGAGTGCGTTCTTGTCAAAGTCGAGCGGGAAACGTTCGTCCTTTGTGAAGTCCACATCACCCGACAGCAATTTCGCAATTGACTTGTGTGTGCTCCTCAGCAAGCATCTTAACAACCGTGCGAAGTGCCTCGCCGTGTTGTGGAATGGAGTCTTGGGACAGGCAAAACGCTGGCATTAGGCAAAACCACAACGGTACGGACACGCTCCTGCATTTCATTGTCATCCTCCGATGGTGCGCTGAAACGGCCATGCCGGCTGGTCGTGGCTTGTTGCTCGGAATGAAGGACGCGCGATGCGTCGGCATTCAGTTGAGAGCGGGCACACAAAGGGAAAGGTACGGAGCTCTTCGTCGCATTTAATCTTACACTAAGCATAGGCTCAACGGCGCCGTTCGAACTCAACTGCCTCACGCATTGTGGCACGGGGCGCCATTCGTGTCCGGGTTCCCTGCTCAACCAGCTGAGCACTTCTCCAGAAAGGTTGCTACAAGCAATTGGCGGCACGTGATGCAATCGCTCGATGGCATGAGACAACCGGCAATTCCCTTCGTGGGGATGGCGTCTCTTGCCCCGAGTCAGGAGAATGGCTATCCAGCGACCCATTCTGGATGGGAACCATCTCATGCGGCGGAGCATTGTCAGCCATCGTGGTTGAGCAAGTTCTTCCTTCCACGATGGTTTCCAAGATGGCCATTTGTCGGGAGTTCTTGACCGGATGAACCAGGCGGACAACGTCACTCAGATCCTAAAGAAAGTGGAAGACGGGGATTCGTCAGCCGCTGAGGCGTTGTTGCTGCTTGTCTATGACGAACTTCGCCAGATGGCTGCGGAGAAGTTGGCGCGGGAACGTCCCAGGCAGACGCTTCAGGCGACGGCGCTGGTCCACGAAGCATGGCTGCGGCTAGTGGATGTAGAGTACGATCAGCGCTGGTCGAGCCGCCGTCATTTCTTTGGAGCCGCTGCAGAGGCGATGCGGCGGATACTGGTGGATCAAGCCCGTCGCAAGGGACGTCAGAAACACGGCGCCGACTGGCGCCGACTCACGATTCAAGTCGAAGAGGTCCCGGTCGCGGCAGGGGACAGCCTACTCGACACGTTGGATGAGGCCCTGCAGCGATTCGAGCAGGTCGACGCTACCGCCTGTGAATTAGTCAAACTGCGGTATTTTGCCGGACTCTCCCTGAAAGACGCCGGGCAGGCACTTGAACTGGCTCCGCGAACGGCTGATCGGCTTTGGGCCTATGCCAAGGCGTGGCTGCTTCGCGAGGTGCGTCGCGAGACCGACGATTCCCCGTAATGCCGACGGGAAAAACTTTCTCAAATTCTTGGCGCACTTTCCCGCTGAACATCGCCACGGACTTGCGGACGGGGCTTTTCGGTGCTGTGGCTCATTTTGACCCATTTGACCGGTTCGAGCACGCGAAACAAGCCGTGAGTGGAATCGTCACAGGACAACACGATGAACGAACGAGAGATTTTTTTGGCCGCCATAGAGATCGCCAATGAGGATGAACGCCGCGCGTACCTCGACGAGGCTTGCCAGGGCAACGTGGAAATGCGGGCAGAAGTCGAAGAGCTGCTGAAGAACCACGGGGACGCCAGCCAATTTCTGGAAACGCCGGCCGCGTCAATAGGCTCGGTGGTTGACCAGACGATTCAGACAGGTTCGGACAACGACGATGCGATCGCCGGCCACACGTCTGGCGAGACGGAATTCTGCAAGTACCTGGAGACAGCTACTCGTCCTAACTGGTTGGGGCGGCTGGCACATTACGAGATCGAGCAGATCCTGGGGTGTGGGGCCTTCGGCATTGTCGCAAAGGCATTCGACGAGAAACTGCACCGGGTGGTCGCAATCAAGCTGATGAGACCGGACCTTGCTTCGACCTCGCCGCCGCGCAAGCGATTCCTTCGAGAAGCCCGGACGGCCGCCGCTGTCATGCATGAGAACATTGTCGCGATTCATGCGGTGGAAGAAGAACCGATTCCCTATTTGGTGATGGAGTACATTCCCGGACAGACACTTCAGCAACGAATGGACAGCAATGGTCCTTTAGAGATTGCGGAAGTCCTGCGGATCGGACAGCAGATGGCGGCTGGTCTCGCGGCCGCACATGCGGCCAACCTGATTCACCGAGATATCAAGCCGTCCAATATTCTGCTCTCGGAAGGCCCCAACTCACGGGCGAAGATTTCGGACTTCGGTTTGGCCCGAGCGGTGGACGATGCGAGCATGACCAAATCGGGCATGATCGCCGGGACGCCGATGTACATGGCTCCCGAGCAGGCCCGCGGTGAGACGTTGGATCACCGCGCCGACTTGTTCAGTCTAGGGAGCGTGCTTTATCAGATGGTGGGGGGGCGTCCTCCGTTCCGCGCGACTAACACGGTGGCCGTGCTTAAACGGGTCTGCGAAGACAAGCCGCGGCCTTTGGGGGATGTGCTACCCGGAACCCCCGCCTGGCTGGAAGCAATTATCTTCAAACTGCTGGAAAAGGACCAAGGTGACCGCTTCCAGAGTGCTCAGGAAGTTGCCGACCTGCTGGCTCGATGCCAGCGTGAACTAGAGCACAAAGGTCAGGTGACGTGTGTCGAGCACCGCGCGGAAACGGCTGCTGCGCAGCACCTGACGACAGGAGATTCGACGTTAGGCCCAAAGAAGGATCATTTTGTCGGCTGGCTGATCGGGGGAGTCCTGGCAGTAGCCGTCTTCATCGGTTTTCTGCTGACGAACGGCGGCCCGGAAACGGATGGACAAGGCGCAGCGAACTCCTCCGCGAACAGCACTTCCAACTCAACTGCCGAGATCACTGCGCATCCGAATAGCAGCGAAAACTCGCAGGCCGAAGCAATCACGGAGCCCGCTCCCGAGCTTCTGGCTCTGCATCGCGATCAGATCTCGCCCAGCGTTCTCTCGGCGTCAGGCAACGGAGACCCGGCAAGGGCCCCTGCCAGCCTCGTAGCCGTCCTTGGCAACCAGGAGCCCGTCCACGCAAACGGGGTCAGCACACTAGCCTACAGTCCCGATGGACGGTGGCTTGTGTCCGGCGGCAACGACTATCGGATCATTGTTCGCGAGGTCGCCTCGGGGGAGGCGGTACGCGTGTTGACGGGCCACGAGGCGGCAATCGATTGCGTCGCTTTTTCACCTGACAGCAAAACTCTGGTTTCCGGCAGCAGAGACGGAGTGATCAAGCT
>JAGQPF010000390.1 GCA_020426845.1 Planctomycetales bacterium | reverse complement strand
GGTTAGGCCCGAGCGATCGATGCGCACCTGGACGGCGCCGTCGCGGGCTGTTTGGAGCACGCGGCTGTCGCGATTCGTGTGGCTAGGTCGCCAGTGGAACGGTCGGATGTGGCCGCTGCTGGAGATCATCCATTTGGCGCGCACGTGGTTGGCCAACTGTTCCGGAAAACTGTGCGGGCTGCCGTGGTGCGGAGCCAGCAGCACGTCCGCTCGCACGGGCTGTCGCAGCAGTCGTGCGAGTCCCTCGCCTTCGACGTCGCCCGTCAGCAGGACGGCGCGGCCGCGATAGACCACTCGCAGCACGAGACTATCGGCGTTGTCGGCGCCGCCGGCGATGTGTGTGCCGGTCTCGGGTGGATGCAGCACCTCGAATGCCACATCCGGCTCGGGGCGCCAGACCTCCCCTGCCCTGCACCGCACCAGCGGCGTCCGTGAATCACGGACCGATTGCTCCAACCGCCGCACGCTTGGCTCAGCGGACTCGCCCAACAGCATCCGTGGGCCGACTGCGAGTTGCCGAACCGGTGTCATGCCGAGCAGCGACTCGACCGCGTTGTAATGATCCGTGTCTTCGTGTGACAGAAACAGCCGCTCGATCGCCACGTCGCGATGGCTTGCCAAGCATTGTCGCAGCGCCTTGACGACGGGACCGCCGCCGCCGAGCCGGCCGGCGTCGTAGACCACCACTCTGCCCTCCGGTGTTCGCACGACGACGCAGACGCCGTGGCCAACCGACAACACCGTGACCGTTAACCCGTCGGTTCGCTGAGGCAATTGCGCCGCGATGCCCCACAGCAGCCACCACGCAGTGGCGGCAGTGAGCAACCGGCGCGACGCGGTCCCGCCAGGGCTTGCCCGCTGCGTCCGATCCTGCGGGGCCGGATGACCGCGGCTGGCAGGCGTGGACCGCATTGCGGGATGGCCGGGTTTTAAACTGGCCCAGCCAATCCACAGCAGGCATCCTGCTGCCGCCCAGGCCGCGGGAGGCGATGCCACATGGAAGTGTCCGCCGGGCAGCAACTGTCCCCAGGCGGCAACGCGTTGCACTTGCTGCAGGGTCGCGCCGGCCCAGGCCCCACACCACGGGCCGATCGCAGTTCCCGCCGTGAACGCCGTCATTAATACGCCATACAACGCAATGGCGACGAGCGGCCCCACAAGCGGGTTGAGCACGATCCCGACCGGCGCGAGCAGGCCGAAGCGCCACGCCGCGATTGGGGCGGTGATCATCCACACGACGGCGCTGACGCGCAGCCATTGCCAAGCCAGCCGGCTCAAGCTGCCGATGGCGCGAAGCCAAAGTGGAGCGGCGCGAAGCGCTAGACGCTGCAAGGGTGACGGTGGGCAGGAAGGGGCCGTGCCCCAACGGCAGAGCGCCGCGACGGCGACAAACGAAAGTTGGGCGCCGGTGTCGAACAACTGTGTCGGGTCCCAAGCGAACAACACCAACGCGGCGCCTGCCAGGGTGTTCCACACAGCTCGTGGGCGACCGATCCACCGCGTCCAGGCGATCGCGATGACGAGCAACGTGGCTCGAACCAATGACGCTCTGGGCCCGGCCAGCACCAAGTAAGCGATCGCAGCGAACGAAGCGACGCCACAAGTGACGTGGCGCCCCAGCCATCCGACTCGCCCCGCTGCCCAGACGACGCTCACCAATAATCCGACATGCAGTCCCGACAACGCCAACAGATGAGAAGTTCCCGACTGAATGAACTGGGCACGTTCGGTGGCGCTGAGCAACTCACGACGCCCGAGTAACAGTGCGATTGCCAACCGACCTTGATCGCGGGTGACCAGCCGGCGCAGCGACTCGGCAACGTGGCTCCGCGCGGCGGCCAGTTGCCGTCGAGGCGACCACCAATTTGCCCGGTGGACGACGCTCACGGCTCGTGCGCGGGCGCGGAGCAATACTTGTCGCCGTGTGGCGCCGCTGGAATACGGATCCCAGTCGCCGGGGTTCGCGGGCGATGGATGGCGGCGCAGTTCGGCATGCAATCGCAGTTCGTCACCCGGCGCCCACTCCGGCCAAGCGTCTTCGTCGTCCAACGTGACCGTCACGCTCGCTCGCCCCCGCGCCGTTCGCCAGTCTTGTCCGTCTCGCACCTGCCGCACCTGCGCGTCGCAGTAGACGCGTCGCTTCAATCGCCCGCCGCGCGAAGGTGCGTGGAGACGCTTGTGGTCGTTGGATGGGACATTGCGGTCGTCGGTGCGGTTGTTGGCGCCGGCGTGATCAAACGTGTTGGCCTGCTGGTGCTCGTCAGGTGTTGTGAGGGCTCGAGAGCTCCATCGCCGCGGGGTGGAAATCACCCTCACGACGACAATCACGGGCGCTGGCGTCTCGGTTGCCGCCGCGTGCAAGTCGTCGCCGGGCGTCAGCTGCCAAGCGGCGTGGTGAGCAAAGGCTGCCGTGCATGCGGTCAATGCCAGCAGCCAAGCACATGACTTCGCGTTGCGACCGCGGGCGATCCAGACGATGCCGCAGGCGGTCGCGCCCGCGGCCTCCTGTTGCCATGTCAGACCGCCGATTCGGTCGGCGAATGCCCCCGCTGCCACGCTGGCCAGCAAGATGGCCATGGGATGATAAGTCGCAAGCACCGGCGGCGCCGACGGAATCGACTCGCCGCTCGCACGCCGTTGGTGGTGTGTTGCTCCTGACATTGCCGCGTCCCTGGCTGTCTCGTGGCCGCTGCTGCGAGTCCTCTGCAGCGAGCCCAAGTGGCGCGTGGCTCGCAAGCGGGCCGCCCCGCGTCAAGGGCACGATCATCCAATTGGACTCGCATCAGGAATTCGCATCAGGAATTCGCATCAGGAATTCGCATGAGGAATTCGCATGAGGAATTCGCATGAGGAATTCGCATGAGGGACTCACATTAGCCGAACAGCTCCGCATCGCGAGCGAGATTCCCGTCACCCGGAACAACCGTGTGTCACTCCCCCGCCCTGCCCTGCCCTGCTCTGTCGGTCGCCGGATACCCCACCTCGCCTCGCGGCGACCGAGGAGAGCCGGTATGGTGTTGGTGACTGAACCTCCGATTACCGAACGCCAATTAGCGAACGCGAATCATGCCGCTTGCCTATCCCGAGACTCGACGCAGCGACCAGACCGACGACTACCACGGCAGCGCGATTGCCGATCCGTATCGGTGGCTCGAGGACACCTATTCCGAGGAGACGCTCGCCTGGGTGGACGCTCAGAACGAGGTGACCTTTGGCTGGCTGAAGGAGTCGCCGCAGCGCGAGCAATACCAGCGACGCCTGACGGAGTTGTGGAACTACGAGCGGTTCGGCTTGCCGAGAAAGCGCGGTGGCCGCTACTTCTTTACTCGCAACGACGGCCTGCAGAATCAAAGTGTGCTGTACGTCGCCGACGGCTTGGACGGCGAGCCGCGCGTGTTGCTGGACCCCAACACTTTGTCGGAGGACGGCACGGTCGCGCTGGCTGGCTGGGTGGCGAGCAAGGACGGTAAGCGATTGGCCTACGGCCTGGCGACCGCGGGCAGCGATTGGCGCGAATGGAAGGTGATGGATGTGGGCTCCGCCGAGCCGTTGCAGGACCACCTGCGTTGGGTGAAGTTCTCGGGCATCTCCTGGCTGCCCGACGGCTCCGGGTTCTTTTACAGCCGGTATGACGAGCCAGCCGAGGGCGACGAGTTCTCGCAAGTGAACTACTTCCAGAAGCTCTACTTTCACCGCATCGGCGATGAGCAAGCGAAGGACCGGCTGGTCTACGAGCGGCCCGATGAAAAAGAGTGGGGATTCTCGGGACATGTCACCGAGGACGGCGACTATCTGGTGATCTCCGTATGGCGCGGCACAGAGCACAAGAACAACGTGTTCTATCAGCGGCTGGGGGCTGGCGAGACGCCGATCGTCGAACTGCTGCCGGGCTTCGAGGCCGAGTTCGGCTTTCTGGGCAACCTTGGGCCGCAGTTTTACTTCGCCACCGACTGGGACGCTCCCAATCAGCGCATCATCCGGATTGACATCGAGCATCCGGATCGTCGTGAGACGATTGTTCCCGAGCGAGACGATGTGCTCAACGGCGCCAATCTCGTCGGCGGTCGTCTGGTCACCAGCTATCTGCACGACGCTCACACCGTGGTGAGAATTCATGGGCTGGACGGAAAGCACGAGCGCGATCTGGAGCTTCCGGCGCTGGGATCGGCCGGCGGCTTCGGAGGTCGTCAGGACGATCCCGAGACGTTCTATTCCTTCTCGAACTTCACCACGCCGGGCGCCATCTACCAGTACAACGTCGAGACAGGCGAACAACGTGTGTTCCGCGAGCCTCGTGTGGCCTTCGATCCCAGCCAGTTCGAGACCAAGCAGGTGTTTGTCGAAAGCAAGGATGGCGCGCGGGTGCCGATGTTCATCACGCACAAGCGAGGACTGGAGCTCACCGGCGATCACCCGACTCTGCTTTACGGCTATGGGGGATTCGACATCTCGCTAACGCCCTCGTTCTCCGTCTCCAATGTGGTCTGGCTCGAACGCGGCGGCGTTTACGCGGTCGCCAACCTGCGGGGCGGCGGCGAGTACGGGCGCGATTGGCATGAAGCGGGCATGAAGCACCGCAAGCAAAACGTGTTCGACGACTTCATCGCCGCGGCCGAGTGGCTGGTCGCGAATAAGTACACCAGCCCGCGACGATTGGCCGTCAAGGGCGGAAGCAACGGCGGTTTGCTCGTCGGCGCCGTGATGACGCAGCGTCCCGAGCTGTTCGGCGCCGCTTTGCCGTCGGTCGGTGTGATGGACATGCTGAGATTCCACAAGTTCACGATCGGCTGGGCGTGGGTCAGCGAGTACGGCTCATCGGACGATGCGGACGAATTTCGCACGCTCCTGCGTTACTCGCCTTTGCACAACCTCAAGGCGGGCACGTCGTATCCGGCGACGATGGTGATGACGGCCGACCACGACGATCGCGTGGTGCCTGGCCACAGCTTCAAATTCGCCGCGGAGCTGCAGCGCTGCCACAATGGTGAGACGCCCGTGCTGATTCGGATCGAGAAAAGCGCCGGCCACGGCGCCGGCACGCCAACCAGCAAGCGGATTGAAGAGGCCGCCGATCAGCTCACCTTTCTGCGCAAGGCGCTCGGCGTGGACTGACTTAAAGTTCGCCAGCCTGTTCGGCCTGGGCCTCCATCAGTTGACGTACTTTGGCGTTGGCGGCGTCCCACCGTCCGGCCATTCCATCCGCGACGATCGTCTGTAGCCAGCGTTGTTCGTCGGCAGCAATTTCGCTCGCCGCCGCGGCGGCCTCGAGCATCCGCGAGATCGTTTGCAGCTTTTCCGCGTCTTGTTGATTGCACGCGGTGTAGATCGCGACTGCGTAGCGGTAGCCTTCGTCGGTGGTCTTCCCGTAACCTTTCCAGCTCAGCCATGCCGCGAGAATGGCAACGGCGGCCAAGGCAGTCCCGATCCAGATCCAGCGTTGGTGCGAAGCAACTTGAGTTGGCATGGCTTAGTAGTCCCCCGAGATCACTTCTTGCTCATTCATGCTGGAAAGCTCGGCCCAGACCAGCAGATTGACCGTCTCGGCGATGAATGTGACAGAGCCGTCGCCCATGCAGACATTGCCGCCGCCAGGGTGTTCCGCGAACATCTGACCGACATGCAATGTCGGGTAGTTGACGGGGTGAATGATCGGAGTGCCGGTGATGTCGAGCTCTCCGCCCGACGGGCCGGCGTGAATCAAGGTCAAGGTCGCCGCAGCATCCGGGCCATTCTCCGGGCTACGGAAGCGAGGGTGCGTGAAGGCGCCGGGGACGACGCCGGCCCAGCTCTTGTCACTCAGTCGCGACGAGTGTTCGCCGAGAAAGATGGTTGAGCTGGCGCCGTCGGTCACATCGGCCAGTTGCACGCCTGAGTTGCGATAGAACGGTCCATCGGCGATGCGTCCGGCGTCCCCTTGCACGGAGACGACGGTGGTGGCGCCGGTGTAGATGTCGGTGAAGACCACGCCGTTGGCGGCGGAGCCACACTCGCCCCAGCACGACTCTTGCCCGTGACTGGCCACGTAGTGCGACCGCCCCAAGCGGACGTTGCGGCCGTAACGCCCGAGCGCGCCGCCGGCCTGGTCGCGGACGACGAACGGCGCGGTTGGTCCACTGGACGAAGGGCAGAGCAAAAACGGCCAACGGGTCGCCGCGGACGCCGCGTTGCCGGGATCCCAGATCGGCTGGTCGAAATTAAGCGAGTCGGAGCGGCTCGCTTGCTCGACAAAGGGCAGCAGCAACGCCTGCCAGCCCCAGCCCGGCGCCGCATCCCAGGTGAGCGGGTCGATTGCCGCGCGCGGCGGACCGGCGCCATCGCTTGTCGAAAAACTGAGATAACCTGACGGCAGCGTCCCCAACGCGTCGTGGTAGTGGTGGACCGCCAGCCCCAATTGCCGCAGGCGGTTCGAGCAATCCATCCGCCTCGCCGCCTCGCGCGCCGCTTGCACGGCGGGCAGCAACAAGGCTGTCAGCAAGCCGATGATCGCTATCACAACCAGCAGCTCCACCAACGTGAACCCTTGGGTTGGGCGTGTTTTGAAGTGAGTTCGGGCGTACATCGTGTATGTCCATGGTCATGGAGCTGGTGCTGCAGGAAACAAATGTAGCATCGGCTACGAATTGGATTTGTAGCAGGTGCTACAAATGGATGCAAGGGGTTCTCCATCGCCTGCGACTGGTCGGGCCTCCATCGCAGGCGACCCTTGTGAGGCCCTGTGGACCGGTCGGGCCTCCATCGCAGGCGACCCTTGTGAGGCCCGGTGGACCGGCCAGCCAGGCAGGCAACTCTCCAGCGATACACGGGCCGCTGGGTCGCTTGCTATACTGGATTGCCAGGCTCGTTGTGCTCGACAAGCAGCGAGGAGCCCCCAGAAACTGGCCTCGCAGCGCAAGAACGTTGGCGAGGCACTGTTCTCGAGAAGTTCGCGGGTGAGCATGGCCTCGACTTGCCCGCCCTGTTGCCCGTTGTGTCAGTTGTGATTGCGAGCCGCCTCATTGTCCGCTGCCAAGAAAAAACAAACCGGAAGCCATCCTCGCACGAGGTCGGATCACGCTACCGAGCTGGCCGAGGACTACGTCGAGGCAATTGCCGAGACGATTGAAGCCCGGGGGGTGTGCCGCGTCGTCGACCTCGCGTCGCAGTTCGAGGTCAGCCACGTTACGGTCAATCGAACCGTGGGCCGGCTCGTGCGAGATGGATATGCAAAGACCGAGCCATACAGCCCGATTACGCTTACCGCCAAGGGAAAGAAGCTCGCCCGCATCGCTGCCGAACGGCACGCCATCGTGCTCGAGTTCCTGAAGGCGATCGGCGTCAGTGAGGCCGCTGCCATTGTGGACAGCGAGGGCATCGAGCATCACGTCAGCAAAGAGACCCTTGACGCGATGAAAGCGTTCGTGGCCGGACGGCGACCCGAGATCCGCGCCGAATAACGATCAACGGGCAATCCTCAATTGGATGGCCGCGGTCCGTCCGAGTTGCGAACAGCGCCGGTTTTCGGCGTTCCGGTTTTTGCCGCTTCGGATTTCGGCGCCCCGAATTTGAGGGCGTCGGTCTTCGGAGCGTCGGTCTTCGGAGCTGTGTCGGTGGCGTTTCCAGCTTGCAATCCGCCGCGGAGGATGTCGCCAAAGCGATCCTGAAACATCTGCTGCAACTGGGGCTCGAACGGTTGCAGCGTTTGACGGCGCTGGACGGTGGTCATCTCGCGAAGGTTCTTCATCGCGGCGTTGATCTTGCGAGCCATCGCCGTGCGATCGTCGCGCCGCCAATGGACGAGAGCCTGTCCCAACTGTCCGAACGTGCGGAACTCCAATTCGGTGTCCGGAAGACCGGCCAACTCCGTGAACACCTCCTCGGCCTCGTCCAGTCGCTCCTCGTCGACCAGCAGCAACGCCAGGCGCCGCTTGGCCATGTTCACCAGATACTCGTCGCCTTTGGACTGCGGCGAGTGATGCGTCCACACTGCGCGAATCGCCGGCTCGGTGCCGACCACCATCGCGTGCGTGTATTGCTCCTCCATTGTGTCCAACGCCTCGGAGGCAGGAGCCTCCATCGATTCGGGGAACAGCGGTGTCGGTCGAGTGACATAGGCGAGGCCGATGCCGAGCGGGATGGTCAGCAACGAGCCGGCCGCTAAAGCCAGGCCGCGAATCACCCCCGTGGCGCGATGGCGGCTCTCTTGAACCATCGCTGCGCCAAGCTGCTCGACACGGCTTTCGCTGAGCGACACCTGTTCATTCACCGCCCACGCTTCCGCCGGCTCGTCATGCGACAGATCCCCGAGCGACTCGGCGACGGGGCGTAGCGCTCGCAACAACTCGACGGCGCTCGAATACCGATCCTCGCGGCGCTTCTGCAGCAGCCGCAGCACGATGGCGACAAGCGCCTCGGGCGTCTCGGGGCGAAACTGCCGCAGATCGGGCGGCGCTTTGCGCAGATGCTGCAAGGCCACGCTGAGCGGCGTGTCGCCGGTGAACGGGGCTCGACCGCAAATCAGATAGTACGCGGTGACGCCGAGCGAATAGAGATCGCTGCGGTGGTCCACCTCGCGATCCTCCACCTGCTCGGGGCTCATATAAAGCGGTGTGCCCATCACCATGCCGGGGTGCGTCTTGCGGACTTCTTCCACATCGATCACCGCTCGAGCCAGCCCGAAGTCAGCGACCTTGGCTTCTCCGGCCCGGGTGAACATCACGTTCTCCGGCTTGATGTCGCGATGGATCACTCCCGCGATGGCCGCCTTGTGCAACGCCAAGGCGATCTGCCGGACGATGTGCACAACCGTTCGCAGCTCCAACGGTCCGTGCTGCTGGATGTGCTCCTTAAGATTGACGCCGTCGACATACTCCTGGCTGATATAGCGCAGCCCGCGATGCTCGCCGACGTCGTAGACCTGCACGATGTTGGGGTGGACGATTCTGGCTGCCGCCCGCGCCTCGGCGACGAACCGCTCCACATGTTCCTGCGTCCCGGCCAGCTCGGGCTTGAGCACCTTGAACGCCACGTCGCGATGGAGACTCTCCTGGTGCGCGAGGTAGACAAACGCCATGCCCCCCTGCCCTAGTTTGCGAACCACGTGGTACTCGCCCACGGTCCGCCCGGCCAGGTCACCGGCGGGAGGCGTTGGCAAGGGCGGCGGGACAGGATCCATGCGAAGTCGTCGAGGAGGAGCGAGCGATTCTCGGCGGCGTGTTGAAAAGTCTGGGGCCGCGAGGCGTCTCTGCAGTATGAGAGTTCGCTGTGCATCTGGCAACGCGGAGCCGAAACGGTGGGCTCAACTGGTCGACCAGACCTTTCGATGACCGTTTCTCAGCCATGCGCGTTGTCATTCCACCAAATTGCAAGTTTGGCGATTTCTCGGTAGCAGCCGTCCAGAGCCCGCTTCGATTTGTCATTGTGGCGGCCAAAATACATCCGTTTTTGTTTGTCGGTCATGCTAGGAAACTGCTGGCCGAACGCCGTTGAGCTGATAGGCAGAGTTTCTGTCCCGTTAGCCACGGCGTGGAGCAGCTTGTCGATCGCCGCGTACTGTTCATCCGTGAAGGAATCACCAATGCACGCACCCAGCACCAGATGAGCGCCTAATTGCACGCCAGCGTACACTTTAAGAGCCAATTCCATATCTTTGTCCACAGGACACCTCCTTCCGACTGTTTGGAGAAGCTAAGCGACAGACAGGTAAGCAGTGCTGTTTTGAAAAAAGGGTACGGGCGTAGGTATTTGTGGGGAACGGCGGCAGCCGGTGGGGCGCCTCGCCAGTTGAACCGGATCTGAAAGGGCGCTTCGACTGCCCTGTTGGACGTTGTCGGCAGAGCGGAGCACCCTTCCCCAAATACTATCGCATTCGGGAATGGCGACCAACACAAAGGAAATCCCGCCATGGACGCCTGCTTGCTTCGGTTGCTGGATCAATGGCAGACCGGCAAGGTACAATGCGGCGGGGCTCCGCTGGGCGGGGCTGGTTCACTCCTTTCACCCTGCAACAGCATGCGCGAACACACATCGAATCTCCCTTACAGCGGGACGACTGCCCTGCTCGGCGCACAATCGCGACGGCAATTCATCGTAGCAATGGGTGCGGGGCTCTGCGGCGCCGGCTGCCGTCCGGCGAGCGTCTCGGGGCCGGCGCCGCAGGCGTCGCACTCTGGTCCCCGCCTCGCGACTCGGTCCGGCCACGCGCTGGGCACGACGGTGACGTTGACCATCGACGTCCCGGCACCATGGGATCGCCAACGAAGCGAAACGCTGTTTGATGACGCGTTTGCGCTGTTGGACGAGCTTGAGAACCAGCTGAGTCTCTACCGTCCGGGGAGTGATCTGTCTCGATTGAACCGCACTGGGTCGCTGGAGTCGGCCGGGCGACACTTGCTGGCGGTGCTGGCCGAATCGGCTCGTATGTCGCGAGCGACACAGGGCGCCTTTGATGTCACCATCCAGCCGCTGTGGCGCGCTTATGCCGATCAGCCGACACTGCCGACGGCGGAGTTGTTGGCCGCTGCCAGCGCGAAAGTTGACTATCGACAAGTGCAGGTGACGGGCCGCTCCGTGCGGCTCGCGGCCGGCGCCGAGGTCACCTTAAACGGCATCGCGCAAGGCTACGCCCTGGATCGAGTTCGCGAACTGTTGCGGAGCCGCGGCGTGGTCAACGCCTTGATCGACACGGGCGAGCTCGGTGCGCTGGGAGTGAAG
>JAGQPF010000389.1 GCA_020426845.1 Planctomycetales bacterium | reverse complement strand
GCTCTTCATCTCTGGCCCCAGCAGCTACACCGGCCCGACGGTCATTCAGCAGGGCACGCTGAGGGTCCAGGCGGCATCCGCTCTGCAGAATTCGACCGTGGTCGAGGTTCAGCAGGGCGCCGCGCTCGACGTAGCGAGCATCTCATCGGGTTACGTAGCGCCCTCCGGCCAGACCGTGAGCGGCTCTGGCCAGGTCTTCGGCAGCCTGGTGGCCGCTAGCGGCAGCGTCGTCCAACCCCAAACAGGGTTTCAGATCGACGACTACGCCCTGGGGGTGCAGGCCGAGTCGATGAGTCGCAGCAGCGACTGGGCGGTGTTCAACAACAACCTGCACGGAGTCGGCGCCGGGGGCTCGTACGACGGCAACGGGCTGAGCGGCAGCGGCATCATCTTGGTGAGCAACGAAAACACCGCCGCTCCGCTGGCCAGCACCATGCTTTCCACCACGGTCGATATCCCAGAGTCGGGAACCTGGCGCCTGTTCGCTCGCATCGCCGCGCCCAGCGTATCGGTAGTCCCGGGTGACATCTCGACTGGAGAACGTGGCAACAACAGCGTGTGGGTTTCTGGCAACCCCGCCAGCCTGGAAACGACCACAAGCAACTTTGATGCGGTTCAGTCGCTCGCGGCCGAGAATTTCGACGCCGCGGTATGGACGCAACTGTCGCCCAGCCTCGCGGCGCTAAGCGGGGTTTGGGGACCCGAGGATGGCGGCATCGACTACAGCCTTGCCCAAGGGCCTCAGACGTTCGCTGTCGGGGGGCGCGAAGTGGGCACGATTGTGGACGGCTTCGTCCTCTCGACGAAGAACCTCACGTCGCTAGAACTCGACGCGGCGCTCTCTAGCGGTTCGGTGACTTTCGGCGCTTCGAAGGGCATCTCGATTTCCAGCAATTTCACCCAGCAGGCCGGATCGCTCTTGAAGATCGAACTCAGCGAGAACGTGAGTGACGCCCTGGTGGTGGGGGGCACGGCCAGTTTGTCCGGCGACCTGGACGTCGAATTGGCGGCCGGCTTCACGCCCGACCCGTCGGACGTGTTCAGGATTCTCACCGCGGGCAATCTCGTCAATCGATTCGCCAATGCAGCCGACGGCGCCCGCATCACCGCCAGCAACAGCTCCGGTTCATTCCTGATCGACTACGACTACGCCAACGACGTGGTCTTGCTAACCGATTTTCAGGCCGGCCTGGCAGGCGACTACAACGGCGACGGCGTTGTCGACGCGGCCGACTACACCGTGTGGCGCGACGGGGGCCCCCTGCAGAACGAAACGCAAACGCCCGGCTTGGTAACGATCGAGGACTACGCCGCGTGGCGATCGAACTACGGCGCCCACAGCGGAGGCGGCGGAGGATTCCTCACGGCGCCCGAGCCCATGACGACACCGCTTTCTTTGATGGCTGCCGGCGCAGTTGGCTGGCGCCGCGGGCGTCACCGAACCGCTTGTTAGCTATGCGGCCCTTCGGCTTTCACGCAGCGGCTGTGGCCAGAGCGTGCAATGTGTCCCCTGGCCGGTGAATCACCTCCCAGCGGGACAAGATCACCTACCGGGGAGTGACCATC
>JAGQPF010000388.1 GCA_020426845.1 Planctomycetales bacterium | reverse complement strand
GGAAGGCCTTCAGCCTTCATGATTGTTTGGGTCGGCGACACCCGGGGCGGCGCTGCGCTTGCCCCGGGCTAGGGTGAGGAAGGCCTTCAGCCTTCAATGAAAACTCTGCCGACAAACAAAATGAACGTGTGCCAGTCGTGCGCGCAATTGGCCGAAGGCAAAATTCACCGTAGTTGGCTATACACAAAATGAACGTGTGCCAGTCGTGCGCGCAATTGGCCGAAGGCCAAATTCACCGTAGCCCGGGGCTAGCGCAGCGCCGCCCCGGGTGGAGCCGTCCCGATATATCTATTGAAGGCTGAAAGCCTTCCTCATCGTTGCCTGAGCAATGCCCGGCAATAATATCCCAGGGGCGGCACGCACAACGAGTCGGCGCCCACATAGGCCCCCAATTCACGAAGCCGAGGGCGACTCCGGGGCATGTTCTTGCCCCTTCGTGAGGAAGGCCTTCAGCCTTCATGATTGTTTGGGTCGGCGACACCCGGGGCGGCGCTTCGCTGTGCCCCGGGCTAGGGTGAGGAAGGCCTTCAGCCTTCGATGAATACTCTGCCAACAAACAAAACAACCAGGGGCGGCGCTGCTTGCGTTTGGCCACACCGCCCAATCACAGGCTGGCAGCGTGTGCTACGGCTGACGCTTGGCGAGCTGTCGCGCCAACGCGGCAAGCGTTTCGGTGGGAAAGCCATTGACTTGTAGCTCGCCATCGACCATCCGCAATTCGATTGTGTTTGGTCCGCGGTCCCAGCCTTGCTCGGAGTTCGCCAACGCGCGGTAACGCGGGGTGAGAAAGTGTACTCGCTGGTTGGCCGAGCCGATCCAGCGCCGGTCGTGGACTGCTTGGCCTTCCAGGTAGGGCCCGTCCACCAGCAAGTCGACATGGGACAGCAATGCGGCGGCATCCTCCCGTTCCCGCAGCTGTTCGAGCGTGAATCCCGAGAAAGCCATCACGCTCAGCCCCGCCTCGCGAACTCGTTCCGCCATGGCGCCCAGCGCCGGCGCTTGAGCAAACGGTTCCCCGCCCAACAGCGTGACGCCCTCGATGTCCGCGACTCGCAGAATCTCCTCGGCCAGCGCGCCGGCTTCGATCCGCTCGGCCGGGCGGAACTCGAGCATCTCGGGATTGCAGCAGCCGGGGCACCGCAGCGGGCAGCCTTGCACCCAGATCGCATAGCGCGCGCCGGGGCCCTCCGCCTCCGTGCGGGGAACGCGGTCGGCCACATTGATCCAAACGGGCGCCATGGTTGTGTCATCCTCGGGAGTTTCGGCTAGTGCAACACCAGCCCCGTCAATGTCGAAGCGACGAGTCGGCCGCCGCCCCGGAAACACAAACTTGACGGACTACGAGAGGCGTTGAAACCATCTGGTCCGGCAATCGGCGTTACGCTCAATCCGCCCGGGAAGGCCGATCCGCCAGCCTCGGCCTCTTTATTCTAACGCCCCTGCGCTCGCCGCCGTGTCCAATTTCTGCCGTGCCCGATCGCACAGTTTGCCGCGATCGGTTTGGGACGCTTAGGTCCACCTCCCGGCCCGATCCCGACCCGATTCAGGCTCGTCGGAGCAAAAGCGTTGAGACGTCGCTCGGAACGACTCAAAAATCGTGTTGGAGCTGTCACCGGAAAGAGCGGCACGGGAGTTGCGGCCTCGTCTTGATGGACCCGGGAGATTGCACCATGAACGCGCCCACTTTTCGCCGCACCGCTTCGTTTGTCACCGCTTACACTGTCTGCGCCGCTCTGCTGGCGCTGGACGCCCAAACGATGGCTCAGCCACCTCCCCTTCCCACAACAAAGCCCGACCTCGTGGCGATTGAGCTGTTTGTTAGGCCGGATTCGCCACAGTGTCGGAGTGCCGAGGACTACCTGACGGCGCTTTCAGAACAGCGAACGGGGTTGGTGTTGCGAGTGATCGATGTCTCGCGCAACGCCGACGAGCTCGATCGCCTGGAGACGTTGACTCGTCGATTTGGACGCGAGCGGGCTCAGTTGCCCACCATCTACATGACGGACCGGCTCTGGGTCGGGTTCGGCAAGACGACGGGCGACTCGTTGCGCAGTGGCCTGACGATCGACGCTTATGTTCGTCCCGGCTGCGGCCACTGCCAGGCCGCCAAACGGTTTCTGGACAGCTTGGGACGCCGCCGCCCGGCGCTGGCGATTCGCTACCACGACGTCACGGCCGACGCGACGGCGCTGCAGCAGGCTAACCAACTTGCCCGCCAGCATCAAGCGACGGCGGTGTCCTTTCCGGTCGTGCTGGCGGCGGGGCGGCTTCACGTAGGCTACATCTCCGACGATGTGACCGGAGCGAAGATTGAGGCGCCGTTCCGTCAGCCCGCTGCCGTGGCGCCCAACGCTGCTAGCTCGACTTCATTCCAATGGCGCGACGCGGCCGGTGAGCTGTCTCGTTGGTCAAACGCGACTCCAGCCGGTTTCGTGCAGGCGGCGCTGATTGGGCAGGTCGAGTCGCCTCCGGCGTCGACGACGAATGCTTCACTGAAAGACGAGGCATCACTGCCTGATGAAGCTTCACTGCCCGATGAAGCGGCGCTGCCCGAGGAGGCGCAGTTGCCGAGTGAGGCGCAGTTGCCGAGTGAGGCGCAGTTGCCCGGGGAGGCACCGTTGCCTGGCGAGGCGCTATTGCCCGGCGCCGAAGCGGCGAACGCTGGCAATGAGGACGTTGCGGCGGAACGTATCGAGGTGGAGCTGTTCGGAAGGCGGCTGAGCTTCGCCGTGCGCGACTTCGGGCTGCCCATGTTCACGTTGGTGATCGGCTTGGTGGACGGCTTCAATCCCTGCGCGATGTGGGTGCTGATCTTCCTGCTGTCGTTGCTGGTGGCGATCCGCGATCGCCGCAAGATTCTGGCCATCGCCGGGGTGTTTGTCCTGGTCAGCGGGCTCGCCTACTTCGCCTTCATGGCCGCCTGGCTGAACGTCTTTCAACTTGTCGGGCTGATGCGGCCGGTGCAGATCGCGCTGGGCTTGCTGGCAGTGTTTGTCGGAGTCGTCAACGTGAAGGACTTCTTTGCGTTCCGCCAGGGACTGAGCCTGTCCATTCCCGACTCCGTCAAGCCGAAGTTGTACCAACGCATGCGCGGCATTGTGAAGGCGAACTACATGAGCGCCGCGATCACGGGCGCCGTGGCGTTGGCGATCGTGGTGAACGTCGTCGAACTGCTGTGCACCGCTGGGTTGCCGGCCATGTATACGCAGATTCTCACGATGCACCGGCTGTCGATCTGGGCCAACTACGGCTACCTCGCGCTCTACATTGCCGCCTACATGGCCGACGACACGCTGATGCTCGGCATCGCGCTAGTGACGCTTTCGAACCGCCGCATGCAGGAAGGCGAAGGCCGCTGGCTCAAGTTGGTCAGTGGTGTCGTGATCCTGACACTTGGGGTCGTGATGCTGCTGCAGCCGCAATGGCTGACGCTGACTTGACCATGCGTCTCGATCTACCTGACAGCCTGATTCAATGGCTCTACTACAGCAGTGATTCGATCGGGCTGCCTTGGTCGGTGGCCGCGGTCGGGCTGCCGAAGTCGGTGGTGAACTTGAAGTCAGCGGCGAGGCCGATGGATTTCAGCAGCGTCGCAAACAAGTCGGCGACGGAGTGCTGCTGCCCGGCCGGGGCGCCGGCCGAGTCGGTGGAGCCGATGGCTTGACCGCCTCGCACTGCGCCGCCCGCCAGCGCGACGGGCGTCACTTGCGGAAAGTGATCGCGGCCGTTGTTGGAGTTGATCCGTGGCGTGCGTCCGAACTCGCCGAGCCAAAGCACCGTCGTTTCGGCGAGCAAGCCGGAGCGGTCCAGGTCCTCGAGCAACGCGGCCCACGGCGAGTCCAATTGCTCGCAGAGCCGGCGCGTGGCGTTGAAGTTGTTCGTGTGCGTGTCCCAGCCGTCCAATTGCACCTCCACACAGCGCACGCCGGCCTCCAGCAGCCGTCTCGCCGCCAGACATTGGCGGCCGAAACGATGGTCGCCATACCGCTCCAGCGCCGCAGCCTCTTGCTCCACGTCCAGGGCGTCGACAAATCCCGTCGACAACATCGACTCGATGCGTGACAGAGCTGCGTCACGTTCAGCGACGACTGGCTGTTGGCGGCTGTCCGCGAACGCCTGCCCCAGCAGCTTGAGTTGCTCGAGCTGCCGCTGGCGACTGCGCAAAGCTCGTAGCCGCGACAGTGCTTCCCGGGGATCGCCGATCGCCCACGCCTGATGGAGCGAGCCGAGGAACGCGGGACCGAATCGCTGCTGACCAAAAGAGACGAATTTGGGGAACGGCGCCGGGGGGAACTGCCGGGAGACCACCGAGCCGAGCGTCGGACGCGGAAAGTTCGGCTGCAAGGCAAAGCCCGTGTGCAGCAGATACTGGGCTCGCTCGTGAGCGCCCTCGGGCGAGGAGAGATTGCGCAGCAGGGCGACATGATGCAACTGGCGGGCGAGCTTCGGCAGGTGCTCGCCGATGCGGACGCCGTCAGCTGTGGTCGCGATGGACTTCGTCGGGCCTCCCTGTTCGGAGCCGGGCTTGGGGTCGAGCGTCTCCAATTGGCTGGGACCGCCGTTCATCCACAGCACGAGCAGCCGCTGCGTGTCCAGCCGAGCCAGCGGGGCCGCGGCCAATTGCTCGGACGAGATCGATCGCAGGGCAAGCCCCAGGGCGCCGGTCGCGGTGGCCGCCAGATAGCGACGCCGATGGAAGGAGAGAGACATGGCAATGACACCTCAACACGGGATTAATGATTCAAACAGAACTCGTGACTGTGCAGCAGCGCGGCGGCCACCTCGGCAAGCGGCCACTGGCCACACACGGCTCGCTCGGCGTCCGTAGGCCGCCGGCAAAGCATGCGGGCAAACAGAATGTCGAGCGACTGGTCGGACTGTGGGGAAACCCGGGCCTCCATCGCAGGAGACCCTTGTAGCGCGTTCGTCGGCAGGGTTAGCCGAGTCAGCAGTGCTTGATCCGACTCGCGGTGCTCCCAGAGTCGGCTTTGGTCCTCATCCAACGCCTCGCCCAGCAATGCGCCACGCAACTCCTCCCGTGCTGGTCGCGGCAGGGCCTGGCCGGCGACTGCCTCCAGCGAGCGAAGATGTTGCTCGACGGTCAACGGCTTCACGGTGCGAACGGCGAACAGCCGCCCACGCTCGCCCAACGGATTGTCCGTGGCCGAGCTGGCTTGGTATGCCTCCGTGGCGCAGATCACTCGGCACATCGCTCGTAGGTCAAACCGGCTGCTGCGGGCGGATGTGGCCAGCAGCTCAAGCAACTCACCTGACACCGGCGGATTGTGTGCGCCGAAGTCATCGATCGGGTCGACGATGCCTCTGCCGAGAAAGTGGTACCAGACGCGGTTCGCGAAGGTTCTCGCGAACGGCTTGCTGGAGACGGCGAACAGCGCGAATTCGTCGCGCCAACGCATGGATCTCGGGCTGGCTCCCGTCAAGAAGCGTGGTGTCGGCTCGCGATCCGCTCCGCCGCGCGGCTCGGCGTTGCTCAATCGCAGGTTGCCCTCGGAGATCGGGCTGACGCGCACGCCTGCGAAAAATCGCTGCATCCGCTGATAGTCGTCCTGCGTCCAGCGATCGAACGGGTGATCGTGGCATTGAGCACAATCCAGGCGGACGCCGAGGAACACTCGCGACAATTTCGCTCCAGCCTGCTCGCCGTGCCGCAGCAAGAGGTTGACGGGGCCATTGGTTGCGGAGCCGCCCTCCGCCACGATCAATGCGGTGGCGATGCGGTCATACGGCAGCCGCTGCTCCAGCGCGTCGCGCAGCCACAGCCGCAGTACTTCGCGGTCTGCGCCGGGAATGCGCTGCCGCCCGTACCACTGCGTGACCAACGCGTGGGACCAGAATTCGGCGAACTCCTGCGACTCGACCAGCGCGGCGACCAGCCCGGCCCGATCCGGATCGGCCTCGAATCGTCGCCACTCTGCCAGCGTCGGCACGCGACCGATGAGGTCGAGACTGACGCGGCGCAGGAACACACCATCCTCGCAACGCGCCGTTGGAGTGACATGTTCCTGGCGCCAGACGTCCTGCAAGATCCGGTCAGCCTGACGCGTCGTCGCCAGCTCAGGGGGCGAGTGGGAGGGCTGTTGCCCGGGTGGATCAGCGGCTGCTGCGGATCCGAGCAGGGTCAGCGCGGTGAGCGTGACAGCGGCGCGGAGGTACATGATGTGTTGTCTCAATTCAGGCCGGGACTGAGCTGCCGATCCCTCGCTTGCGCTTCGGTTTCCTTCCCTTCTAAAAGTCATCCTTCTTCGCCTCGTTGCGAACTTCGTTGATTTCCCGCAGGATCGCCCGCAGCTCGGCCTCCGACTCCGGCGCCAAGGCGACGCCTTGTGACGTCACTTTCAGGTGTTGTTCCCGCCAGCGGCGAAGTCCGTCGCTGTGCAGTTGCTCGAGCTCTGCCTGGATGTCGCCGGCAACGATGAACTTGGCGGCCAGCGTTTGAAGAGCTGCTTGCGTTGGCGCGTCCGCGATCTGCGTGGCAAACTCCTCGAGCTGCTTGCCGTGGCGGACGATCTTGCGATATTCGCGCAGCGCCTCTTGCAGCCGCTCGTAGACATGATCGCGGCGTTCTTCGGCAACGGCGTATCGCCCCTCGCCCTGCTCGACGATCGAGTCGCCGATTGTGTCCATCACGAGCTGCCGCACGTCGGTGTCGGCCGGGCCCATGTCGCGAGCGAGTTTGAGCACGCCGATATTCGATTGCAACAGCGTTGACCAGGCGCGGTGGAGTTCGTCGCGGTCCGCGATCTTCGTCGCAATTTCGCTCAGCGGCTTGCGAATCGACGTCATGGATCGGCGAGTTTGGTCAAATTCGTCGAGCAGCCGGGTCACCTCGGGCCGCACGTTGTCGCGCAGGGCAAGCCCGTTGGCGGTCGCGTCGACTGCTTCATCCAATTGGTCGATCACCTTGACTTCCAGCCGCTCGGGGCTTGGCTTGTCGCCGTCGATGGACTGGGCGATCACCATCGCGGCGAAGTCGGGGTCTTGCAGAGCCTGCTTGGCTCGTCGATGCAGCGCATCGACCTCCGCGAGCTCGCGGGACCATTCGGCCAGCGCATCCGCGACTCGCCGGTGTTGTTGAATCAGCGGCAAGGCGCGGTCGGCGAACTGCTGAGCCTGTTCGCGGTGATCCTCGCGGAGCACGTACTCGCCCGTCTGGGTGCGTGTCAGCAGATTGCGCAGCTGGTACTCCAACGCCCGCTTGGTGGGTCGCATCCTGTCCCGCAGCTGCATCACGTACAGCATCACGGGGCCCTCCTCTTGTTGCAGGAACCGCTTAGCCACCTGCGTCGCGGGGTCGTTGCCGACAAGTCCGGCGGCGAGCGGCGCGGTGACCTCCGCGATCCGCCGCGTGTCTTCCTCGAACCGGCGGGCTTCGTCCCGCAGTTGCTCGACGTATGCGGCGAACTCGGGACGGACGGCCTGCTTGCCCCCGCTGGTCGCCTGGAAGCGTCGTTGCAAGAATCTCTCGAAAGCGTGATTGCGTTCTTGTTGTTGATCTTCGCGGACCTGCGCCTCGGCGCGGCCACGCATGACGATTTTCCCCTCGGGGGTGGCCAGCTCGCGTTTGAGCTCGGCCAGCACTCCGGTTTCGGGCAGGCTGGCCCGCAGCTCATCGAGTTGGCCTGCCAGTTGAGCGTCGGCGGGCGGCGGGGCGTCCTGGGCGACGAGGCGAAGGCGGACGGCGCCCGCTGCGAGCAGCAGGCCGGCGACGACGAGAATGGCGGCGCGTTTCATCGAGGACTCCTGGTTGATTGGGGGTTGCAGCATTCGTTTCAAGCGGGTGCAGAGCGGCGCTCCGTTGACGGCGGCCGAAAGCGGGCCAATGGGCGGCGGCGATTCGGCGAACCGCAGCAGGGCCCGGGCGAGCGCGGGGGCGTCGCGTGACATGGACTCGTCACATCCCCACTCGGCGGCCTCCTCCAGCTTGGCCACGACGCGCCAAGCGGCCGGGTTCAGCCAGTGGAGCGCGGCGAGCAGCCGGGCGACCAGCGACTTCCAGATGTCGCCACGCCGCAAGTGAGTCAGCTCGTGGCGCAACACGGCTCGCCGCTCGGCCGCCGTCAGCAACGGCCACTGAGCGGCGGGGACAATGACTTGCCAGCCGCCGGGCAGCCGGCAGAGCAGCGGCCCCAGGACGGGATGCAGTGTCAGCCGCACGGCGCGGCGAACGCCCATGGCTTGCCGTGTCTCATCCAGTTCGCGGCGCCAAAGCGCCGGCGCCTCGCGCCCCGAGCGGGCGGTGCGCCACAGCGCCGCGTAGGCCAGCGCCATCAGCCCCCAGCACGTCAACGCGCCGGCGATCCAAACGGTCGCGGCCCAGCCCAGCCAGTCGATCGGCGCACCGCTCGGCTCGATGGCCGGCGTCGCCGAGGCGAACGCGGTGCCGTGTGCGGGCAGCGACGCCTCGGACCAGGCGGACAGCGTTTCCGGCGCGGATGCCCCGGATGGCGCAGACAAAACCGGCAGACGCACGATCCACGGCGCGAGCATCGCGCCCTGAGCCAAAGCGGCTACCCAGGCGATGCGATGCAGGCGCGAGGAGCGCGGCCGGGTCGCTCGCAACATCGCGGCGACGGCGATGCTGGTGACCAGCAGCAGCAACGAGGCGCGAAACAGGGACCAAAAGATCATGGAGAAAGCACTCCGCGCAGAGGAAGTGGTGGTGAGGCAACCCGCCGGCGTTGGCCATGGGCTCTTGCAGCGATCGCTACTGCAGCCGCTGCTCGGCCTCTTTGATGAGCCGTTTGATTTCTCGCAGCTCCTCGCGTGTCAGGGACTTGTCACTGACGAGGTGGGCCACGAGCGGCACAATCGAGCCGCCCGCGACTTGCTCGACGAGCGTGTCGAGCTGCGGGGCCGTGACCTGCTCGGGCGCCACCGCCGCCTCGTACTTGGTCGCCTGCCGGCCCGGCTTGTGCTTGGTGGCCAGTTGCTTGTCGACCAGCCGATTCAGGCGCGTCTGAACCGTCGTGTACCCCGTGCCCGGCATCTGCTCGTGGACTTCCGAGATGGTCTGAGGCCCCCGCTCCCAGAGCAAGCTGAGCAGTTCCAAGTCGCCGTCACTGGGACGTCTGGGATTGTCGGGGGGGAGCGAATTTTTCGACATGCGGATCTCTCGAGGGTCGGTGCGGCCCTGGTGGCCAACCGCGCCGCCGCCCGGAGGCGTACGGCGGTTAATGACTGTTGTCGTATTTTTTACGCATTCGGTAGTAATTCGTCAATCTTGGCGGCAGCCGGAAAAAATCGAAAGAATTCGCAATTCTCGCGCAAACCGGTAGAACCGAGCCTCGCGCGCCGGATCCCTGGGCTTGCGCCCAGGGCTAACATCTGTCGCCCCTGACGGGGCTTTGCGCGTGTCGCATCGGTTCGTTGGGCTTGCGCGCCGGATCCCTGGGCTTGCGCCCAGGGCTAACAT
>JAGQPF010000387.1 GCA_020426845.1 Planctomycetales bacterium | reverse complement strand
AGCACTGCGCAACCCCGCCGCGTCGGCGATGTCGCATTGCGCACGCTTCGCGCGTAGCATGGGCGTCCTCGCCCGTGCAGCACTGCGCAACCCCGCCGCGTCGGCGACGTCGCATTGCGCACGCTTCGCGCGTAGCATGGGCGTCCTCGCGCGTCCTCGCCCGTGCAGCACTGCGCAACCCCGCCGCGTCGGCCAAGGCGGCATTGCGGGGCGATGACTTTCAGTGCTCAAGTGCGACTAGAGGTCGCCGCTGATTAGCCGCTGATTGTCCGCAATGTGTGGACCGTCGAGACGGACCTTCCCCCAATCGCCCTCAGGCGGCCTTGGAGTCGACGTCACTGAAGGCGTCCACGACGGTGTGCAGAGCTCCGTCGGGTGTGAAGCACTTGATCTGGTTCTCTTCCACAAACCATACGGCGGAGTTGCCGTCGAGCTCAAAACGACGTCCGCAGTAGTGACCGTCGCGAATGAGCACGGTCTCTTCGATGGTGTCGCCGTCGGCGCCCATGGAATGCAAGAGCGATTTGACGCGTTGACGGACGGACTCAGTCAGGTGGTAGTGATTCATTGCGTTGCGGGCTGGACATGTGGAATTGGGTCCTAACTTTATTCGGCTGGTCGACGTGGGCACGTTGGATGAATCCGCAAGATCGTTAAGGTGCCTCTGGACTGCCCAGATTCACATGGCCCTGCGAGGGTGTGCGGGTCGTGACGAGAATCCAGGCGAAGCGACGGCTGCTTGGCCGATGACGTGCAGGTCCGCCCCGCACGCCGGAGTTTGGCGACGTTGCCGCGGCAGCAAGCCGCGGAGTTGCCGGGCGGCGTCACTTTTACGGCACCAACGCACAAAGGCGTCTGCTCCGCTATGACTTGGCGAATCTCAAGACGTGGCACCTTGCGAGGACTCGCTTGGGCTCTGCCTGCCGTTTCCTTCGGCTGCCTTGCGGAAAGTGCGCGGGGGGCCGAGCAATGCCTCGGGGCCGTGCCGTTGTGCGACGGCTGCCTGCAATATGCGAGGTTTGGCCCGGCGGATGGCGCGCCCGTTTTCTACTTTCACGGCATGCCCGGCTCACGGCTCGAGCCGGCGCTGATTTCCGAGGAGGCCTGGGCAGCGGGGGTGCAGCTGATCGCCATCAACCGCCCCGGAATCGGCGGCTCCACGCGGCAACGCGATCGCGTGTTGGATTGGCCAGGTCGAGTGGCTGCCGTTGCCAACGCCTTGGGCATCGGGGAATTCTCCGTGATCGGAGTCTCGGGAGGAACACCCTTTGCGCTGGCCTGCGCTGTCTGCCTGCCGCGACGTGTGCGGCGAGTCGCGATTGTCTCGGGACATGCGCCATTTCGTCGAGGCTTGCCACGCGGCAACCAGGACGCGTTGGTGCGCATCGTCGGCGCGTGTCAAGGACTGGGCAGCGCCGCGCTGGCGCTCATCGGCGCCAAGCTGCGTCGCGATCCGTCGGCCGCCATGAAGTCGCTTGCCAAGGCCTGGACGGACGCCGATCGGCAACTCGTATTGTGCTCGCCCGGGAATTGGGAAAAGTTTCGCCTCAATCTGTTGGAGGCGTTTTGCCAGCCTCACGGCTTGGCCGACGACATCCAACTGCTTGCCAAGCCGTGGGGATTCAATGTTTGCCAGGCACGCTGTGTGCCGGTGGGATTCTGGCACGGGCGTTGCGATGAGCTCGTGCCTCCCGAGCACGCCGAGTACATGCATCGCGAGTTGCCGGGCAGTTTCCTGTGCATCGATCCCGGCACGAGCCACGTCACCACTGTCAAGTCGCACGCCGCCGAGTTTCTCCAATTCGCGTCGAGCTGATTCGTGAGACCCAACGAGCGGGCCTCCATCGCAGGCGACCCTTGTGAGGCCCGGTGCGCCGCTCGGCTGGCTCACCAGTGCCAAGTGCGGTTGCGGACATGCTCGGGGACGAAGCTGTCGCGGTAGGACCGCCGGGTGAACATCTCCTCCAGGACGGCCCAGATCAGGACGACTCGCAGCAGCAGATAGTAAAACGGCATCACCGGTATCGCGAGCCCAAGGCATGCGTCTCGGCGACGGTGGTTGGAGAAGTACAAAATGATGCCATGTTGAATGACGTCCAACGCGAGAAACACGAGATAGTCCAACACGAATAGCCAGCCGATGTGCACTTCGGGGTGCAGCGCGAGCCAGACCAGATAGGACCAAAACGCAAACTGCAACAGCATGTTGAAGGTCCAACGGTCGAGCAGTAGCAGCAGGTTGGACCAACGAAAGTTGGCGCTGCGGAGATTGGCCATGTCGGCGTGCTTGCGGCATTCGAACGTGACGACGGCCCATTCCCAGCGGCGTCGCTGTCGAAGCAATTGCCGGAAGGTGGTGGGGACATTGGTGCGACATTCCGCATAGGGCGCGAATTCGATGCGATAGCCCGCCTTGCGAATCCGCAACGTCAGGTCGCCATCTTCTCCCGGTCCCACATCCCAGCCGCCAAGCTGCCGCACGATGTCGGTCCGGAACGCTCCAAAGGCGCCCGACACGATGCCCAAGGTCTCCGTGCCGGCGCTAAACCGACGTCCCAAGAAGATGCAGCGCAGATACTCCAACGTCTGCAGCCACGAGGCGAGCGACGAGAACGCGTTGCGGACGCCGACGTTTCCCGAGACTGCCCCGACGCGTCGGTCGCGAAACGGCTGGACGATTTCCCAGAGGGCGGCGGGCTCCAGATGCGAATCGCTGTCCACGCACACGAGGATCTCGGCACTGGTCAGCGGCAAGGCGTGATTCAATGCGGAGGACTTGCCCCCACGCCTGGGGCGAGTGATCACCTGGACGTCGTGACGTCCGCGAGCGAAGGCGGAGGCAACCTTCGACATCCCGTCGCTCGAGCCATCGTCCACCACGATGATCTGCAGTTTGGGATAAGCGCCATCCAGTGACCGCAGCGTGGCGCCAAGCGTCTTCGCCTCATTCAAGCCGGCCACCACCACACACACGCTAGGCACGTGAGTGAATTCTCGTTCGTCGCGCGGTGCGCCAGTCACGAAGCTCCCGATGAGCCGCACGAAGTCGTGCAGCCAGACGGCAATCGCGGACAAGGCGTAGCGCGGCGAGTCGAACAACAGCAACGGCGCCAAGGCCGCAATCCATTGATCACGGTGCAGCGACGAGATCCAGTGGGTCCAATCGATCAACATCGTATCGGATCACCTCCTCCTCCACGGCCTCGCTGGCGGGAAACAAATGAGTGCATCGAAAGCAGCGGCCGTACAGTTCGCGCTGCGTGTCGGTCCAGCCACACTCGTGGCAGCGAGCCGGCCCCGGAGTTTGCTCGCAATCGGCGCCGATGGCCAGTTGCTGCGCCAGACACTTGGGGCATTGCAGTGACTCGGCCGCGCCAAAACTGGCGGCGGGTCCCACGTGAGCGCACGCGTAGTGATGGATCAGCGTTGTGGATTCGACCCAGGGAGAGCCGCAGGAGCGGCAGCCGGGCCGCAGCGACGGCACCCCGCCGCACTTGGGACAGACCAACACCCGGTCGAGCGGACTTGAGATCAGCACGCCGACGGACTCCCACGCGTCGATCGCCGCTTGGGGCAGCTCCAACGCGATGCGGCCGTCGCGCAGACAAGGCCGCAGCGTCTCGGCTGGCAACAGGTCATTCAGATCTTCCCGCTGCAGCAGCAGCTCCATCAGACGCGTGCCGGTCGTCTGGCGCTCCCGAATGCGAAACAACTCGGCGCGGCGCCGGCCACTTTGCTCAACGATCACCACGGCATGGTCGCAATGGCGCCGCAACAAGGACACCGCTGGCAGCTCGATCCGCAGCCACGACTCACACGCACCGGTGATGCGGCAGGCACGCGTGTTTTCGGGCAGCCGATGGTGAACGGTGCAGAGCGTTGCCGAGATGCTGCAGGTTGCCAACGGCGGTCGATTTTCTGGCTCCGTGGGCGGCAGCAGCTGTTCCAGGCCCGCGCGAAGCACGCGCTGAAGCCGAGCTTCTCGGTTGGCGAGCAGCCGCAACATCTCGTGGGCCAGCCGGTCCTCGTCGAGCTCGGCCTTGGGCACTACGGTCGTATGAGGAGAGCCAGGCAGAGGATCGCCAAGGGGGCTCGCGCTGCTCGCGTGTTCACAGGACGGATTGGTCGCGATCACCAGGGGTGTGTCGGCGCACGCCCGACACAGTGAGTCAGTCTCTCGGCTGTCACCTGCCAGTTCCATGTCGAACAAGACGGCAGTGAACGACTCGCGTCGCAAATGGTCGAGGCCCGCGTCGACACGGTCGACGTGCAGCACGTTGCCAGCGGACTTACTGGAAACGGCACGGTCGACGAGCTGCGCGAAGCGACGGTCCGCGGCAATGCACAACAGGCGAGATTCGGAGTGGACAGTCATGATGCTCATCGCCCTCGCGATAGGAGGCCGTTGAAGTGTTCGTTGCGTCGCGGCAGGACAGAGAGACGCGATGGAGACGTGCCAACGCGATGTAGGCGTCGGCGCACGAGGTCACGCGGAGACGTTGCGGGAGGTCACCTGCGTTCGTTCACTCGGCGTCTGCACGGCGTCCCAAGGCACGCGGACGCGACTGCCCTGACGCCAGTCATCAACGTGTGGCCGTCCGGGCAGCGGCCGCAGGCGGACCGGCAGCAACGGCTCGTTCGCGTTGTAGTAGCGGCGAATGGAGGGTGGCGCGTCTTCGAGTCGCGAGCCACAGGCGATGACTTCACACGGCACGGCCCCGGGATTCGGGCTCACGTGGACGTGGACGTGATCGCCGGGGACGATTCTGCCAGCCTGCTCCTGAGGCACGAAGAGCACTGCCTCCAGCGACCCGTGTTCCACGACTTCGACGACGGCGTCGCCCTTGTGGGCGTACTCGCCGGAGTAACGCAGCACTTTGGCGACGCGACCGTTGCAGGGGCTGCGCAGTTCGGCCCGGTCCAACATCTTTCGCACTCGTTCCCACTCGGCCTGAAGCGACTCGACCAAGGCGACTTGGGGCTGAAACTGCAGCTGAACATCTCGGCTCGAGTCGCGATAGGCGGCCGACCGTTGCCGCGCCTTGTCGAGCGCCTCGGTGAGCCGCTGCACATGCTCCGTTGCGGCGCCGGCGGCGATGGAGGCCGCCTCGCGCTCGTGGTCGCCGACCGCGCCGGGCGTCTGGGAGTTGGCTCGCTGCAGGCGCTCGCAGAACGCTTGCTTCTCTTGCAGCTCTCCCCGCGCCTTGGCCAAGTCGCTCCACAGCTCGTAGTACTCGCTGGCCGCGACTTGGCTGCGGTCGTCACGCTGCTCGGCTTGCCAGCGCATTTGCGCCAATTGAGCTTCAAGCTGCGCCTGGGCCAACCGCAATTGGTCGCCAATCTTGGCAAGCTCATTCTTCAGCTCCAGGCTGCGAACCGTGAGCAGCAACTGGCCTTGTCGCACCTCGTCGCCTTCGCGAACGTGCGTTGACTCGACGACGCCTGACCACTCGGGCGAAAGGTGCACGACCCGGCCCTCGACCACGCCGTAGACCGCAGTTCTCGCCAGCACGTCCCACACCGAGAACAAGACGCTGAGGCAGACGGCTAATAGCATTCCGCCGATCACGAGCCGGCCTTTGGGACGTGTCGGCATCGGGGCGGCGGGACGGGCCGTCGCCTCGTCGGCCGTCGGCAACGCAGAGGGCGCTCGTGTTCCGCGCGCGTGGCGGTGGGGCGAGGGCGGCTGAGATTCCCAAGACATATTGCTGTCACTCTGTGCAAAGTTTTCGGCTAACCCGCTGGTGGCTTGACCGGATCGTTGCCTACATTGCTGCCCGCTGCTGCCCAAAGGAACATAGCTTGAGGGCCAGTCGAGGTTGCAGAACACGCACTCACGACGCGTTTTCCCCACGGCGCCGGCCGTACAAACTGCGCCGTCGCGGTAATCGGACGAGCAGGAGCCCCCGTCCGCCTCCGCGATGTGAACGTGGTCCTCACAATCCGAACCGCCTCGCGAATTCTCGCCCGCAGAGGCGTGTTTCACGCACGGTCCATGACGAGGGTTTGGTAGGCTCGACCGCGTGGCGCCGAAACACTGCCTTTTGTTGGCAGGGCGCGGCGCGATCGGATTGTGGCGAGAATGCGGGGCGAATGCAGCTCGAACCAAGCAGAGGATGGGAGATGTTGAGGCACTCGGATTGGATAGTGTGCACGGCCGGCAATTGGCTGGCGCTGGCAGTTGTCGTCTCGTCAGCAGTGACAAGTTTTGGTCAAGAGCCTCCCCTGCCCGCCAACACGGCCATTGCGCTGACGTCGCCCGCCAACGGCGCCTACGTGGGCGTGTTGCACAAAGTGCATGGGCAGCTCGCGCAGCGAGGACAGCCGATCGTGTTGGTGCGCGTGCAACAACCCGGAGCGCCCTGGTGGGTCCAGGAGCCGGCGTTGCCGACGGCTCCGGGGCGGTTCATGTCCGCCTCGCAGTTCGGCAATGGAGAGACCCCCGACGGAGTCCAATTCGAAGTGCTGGCTCTGCTGGCCTTGAATCCCGCCCAAGCAGCGCCGTTCAAAGTGGGCCGCGCCCTGGCCACTCTGCCTCCGGAACTGCCGCGCAGCGCCGTGATCGTGGTCACCCGCGGCGCAGCTCCGGCAGCTGACGGAGCCGCGGTGGTCAACTTTGCTATCCCCGAGGCCGTGCAGGACGCGGCGCCGCTGCCGGGACCCTTGGGCCTGCAGGCACTGCCGCTGGGACAAGTGATCGATGCCCCGCCCATGCCCGGCAACGGCTTGGCCGCCAATCCGCCGCCCGGACAAGCAGTCGGGATCGGAATGGACCAAGAGGATGTCGGACAAGAGGCGACGGAAGGCACCGTGGACGAGCAGATCGTGCTCTCCCCTGCCCCGCTTGCCGAAGTGGGCGAGGTGTTCGAGATCCAGGGGCAGGCGCCGCTCGCGACTCAGCCAGTGGTGCTCTTGCGGCCCAACGTGGAGCACGGCGTCTGGCGGATTCAAGGCAAGCCGCACGTTGAGCCCGATGGGACGTTTCGCGTTCGCATGCGCTGCGGCAACGAACGGACTCCTTCGGGTACGCAATTTCGCTTCGTCGTGCTGCTGCCGGTGACCAATCAGCAAGTGCGGCCGCTGTCGATCGGCAAAACGCTGAAAGCCCTGCCGATCAATATGCCCCACTCGCGCGAGATCATCGTCAAACGGGGGCAGTGAGGTCGACGAAGTGTCTCAAAAGGAAACCCGAAGCGTGAGCGAGGGATCGGTTCTCATTTTTGCTGCGACTCAAAAGGAAACCCGAAGCGTGAGCGAGGGATCGAGGGATCGACGTAACAAGGTCGATAACCAGATCGGCTGTTTCTTTAACGGCCCGGCTGCTCTTTGGCTGCTACGAGCGGCAGCGAGAAGTGGAAGGAGACGCCGCCGTTGGCGTTGTTTTCATGCCACAGTCGGCCATGATGCGCTTCGATGATCGAGCGAGCAATGGCGAGCCCCACGCCCATGCGGTCTGGCCTGCTGGTCGCAAACGGCTCGTAGATGTCGCCGAGGTCTTGCGAGACCCCGATGCCATTGTCCTCCACCGTGACCGTGACTTTGGTGTCGTCGATGCGCGACTGGATCACGACCCATCGTTCGTCGGCATTGCTTTCGGTGGCTTCGAAGGCGTTGCGGATTAGATTGGCCATCACTTGATGCAGCTGCACCTCGTCGATGATCACCAACGGCGCGCCGGGCTGGAGCCGGGCGCGAAGCTTCACCTGCTCGTTATATGCATCGGTGATGTGCAGCTGAATGGACTCCTCCAACACCTGATTCAGGTCGAAGGTCGAGCGATGCGGGGCCGAGCGTTTCGAAAACCGTCGCAGTCGGTCAATGATGCTGCCCGCGCGGTGTGTCTGGTCAATGACGGCGTCAAGCCACTTGTTGAACTGCGCCGCTGTCTTGGCGTCCAACTGCGCCGAGCCGTCCGCGGCGAGTCCCTGCACGAATCGCGTCCGGCAAGCGCTGGCGAAGTTGGAGATCGCGCCGAGCGGCTGTGTCATCTCGTGAGCAATGGCGCCGATTAACTCGCCCATGATTTGCAGCCGCGACGCATGAGACAACGCCTGACGCTGCGCCCATTCGGCGCGCTCGGGATGCTGGTGCCCATCGGCCGTCGGCAACACCATCACCGTGACTTCGCCGTTTGCGCCAACCGGAGTCGCGCGCAGCTCCGCCACGAAATCCTTCTTGTCGGGAAGACGAAACGCCACGGTCGATTGCCACTGAGAACGACCTCGCAGCGCCGCGACAATCTCCGCCCAAACCGAATGTCGCCCAATAAAATCGGCAAAGGAATGCGACGCGGCAGCGTCGTCGAGTCGAAGCAACTCGACTGCGGGGGAATTGGCTGCGACAATGTCGCCGTGCTGATCAATCCGTAACAACGCCACTCCGAGAGCAGACACTTGTTCACCCGTGATCCCCACGGGAGCCCGCAAGTTGCCCGTTTGCTGAGTGATTTGTGCCATGAGTTTCCCCCCAACCGTGTCCGTCGGTTTTCACGAGTATACTGAATCGGCACTTTTATTTGGACAGCGTTTCGGCAGGTCTCTGCCCGAAGCGGAGATTTTTCAGGTTGGCTTCAGGTTGCGAGCTGGTCGAGATTTGCTCCGCACGTATCGAGACATCCAAATGCGTGGATCACCAGTATCTATCAAATGCCGCTGATTCGTGTGGGCTCGCATCAGCCGCAAAGATTTGCACATAACGACGGCTGCGAGTAGAAAGTCAAGTTGACTTTCCATTTCGAAGCCACAGGCTGCGCGCCACCCCAAGGAAACCCGAAGCGTCAGCGAAGGATGTCTTGCCCCATCGCTACGCCTCCCAAGGAAACCCGAAGCGTCAGCGAGGGATCGATTCACTCCATCGCTACGCCTCAAAAGGAAACCCGAAGCGTCAGCGAGGGATCGATTCACTCCATCGCTACGCCTCAAAAGGAAACCCGAAGCGTCAGCGAGGGATCGATTCACTCCATCGCTACGCTTCAAAAGGAATCCCGAAGCGTCAGCGAGGGATCGATTCACTCCATCGCTACGCCTCAAAAGGAAACCCGAAGCGTCAGCGAGGGATGGAGAAATCGCGAGCAAGAAAAAAAAGAAAGCTCGGCGCGGTGGCCGAGCTTGGGATGTCGGAGGCTGAAGGGAGGTTGGGGATTGGGGGATCAAGGATACAGTTGTGCCGGAAAATCGACCTCGTAAGTCGCGGCAGATACTGGACGCTCGATCAACTTGGAACCGATCGCACTCCCATCGTTTGAGGCTCTTGCGGGGTAGGAATGTTCGATGAGTTCCGCGAGGGGAGTTCGAACGCCGCACGATTCCCGTCGGTCGGAACCGCGGCGGTTCCCGAAAGATGTCTCCAACGGAAAGGGAAGGGAGAATGACTGAGAGGTTCCCCTTGCCTTTCATAACAGAGAAGACGCAGGTGGAGCGGAAATGGTTCGAGCCAATTGCAAAAAACTCGTCGCCGGTTCCGTACTTGCCTCGCATTTGCCTGGCGCAAGTCGTTTGAGTGGATGGACTTGCGGTCGTGTTGGAGCGGATGGGGTGGGATTCGAACCCACGGTACCTTGCGGTACAGTAGTTTTCAAGACTACCGCCTTCGGCCACTCGGCCACCCATCCGGACGCGGAAAACGCGTGATTTCTCAAGCGGAGCGAGCCCTCGGTTGGACTCGGGTACTGCCGGTGGTAATACTGCTTTCGGCTAGGAGCCGGAAACCTACCGCCAAACCCACTTTCGAGAAATCGCCCGCGACTAAGGTATCCACCAGGCACCGCGGCGACAAGAGCCGCCAATGCTTGCGGCGAGGCGATCATTGGCTGGCTGGACACTCATGTGGGGGGTGGCGGCAACTTCGGCATCGGCGCGACAGCGTGCCACCTTGTTCTCCCAGGTGGACGCGCCGGTTGAATGCAATGTACGCCATGGTGGCAGGGCCACCCGTGGTCTGGCGCGATCCAGCGCTTCTGCAAGAGAGAGAAGCGAGCGATTGATCTCGCCTCACACGTCCAATCGGTTGACTATCTCCACGATGCAAGGGACTCCGCCTGCGCGATCGATTGCTGCCTGTCCGCCAGGCATGCTTGATAGCTGGGAGAGTGTCGATCGTTGCCCACCAAGCCACCACGTCAGCTCGGACTGCCACCGTCAACAGGCCGTTGGAATTCACAGAAGTCGCTTCGTTCGCCCAGAATGTACCCAACGAACTTTCTCATGAATTCTTCGAGGGAGTCAAAGCGCACTTCGATCGGAACATTGGATACCTCGTGGCACCAGAACCCGATTCTTCCATCACGACGGAGGTAGTAGCCATCACCATTGCCGGGGTGGTAGAGGAAGAAACTTCCCAGCCAATCACCATAGCACTTCTGCTCCGAATCGCCCCATTCTCCCAATCCACGGTGGAGGTCTCCTTGCGTTGCGGCATAGGGATCCAGCTTCAACGCATCGAAGGTTGGATTGACGCACTTGGGATGACAGATGTTCATCGAGAAGTTTTTAAACAGATCCGAGACCGAGTTTCTGCCGAACACGTCAAGCACTGGCTGCAATTGCCAGTCTGCCAGAGGGTCCTGCAGCATCAAAGCCGTTTGCTCGTTCTTTGAACACAGGACCAGATAGCTCCGGTTCCATGATGGTTCTGTTTGATCAAAGGCCAGCGACACAGGGCGAAACTCTGAACGCAGCACCTCGCTCATCTGTGCGGCTACGCCCTCGCAACAGTGACTCCAATCTCCAGCCAAGGTTGCGGCGGCTTCTTCACCTTCCATGTTCATGAAACGCCAGATCCACGAAGTCATCCCTGAACGATCGTTGGGCGAAAGATCTTCCCAAGTGACGGGCATTGGGTATTCCCATGTGTCCCATGGACCACGGTGCACAATTGGCTCCATAGCGGCTCCTGTTGTTTGTTTGTTGGGGTCGGCAGTCACCACCAGCCCGAGCAATCCCGGATTGGGTTCGCCTGTTGGGCTGGAAAGCGGGGCGTTCGCAACCGGCTCTGGAAGGTTGCGCCGGCCGGCCGTTTTCTGCGGTTCGCCCGCTGCTCCGCCACGGTCGATGGATATAGCACCTGCGTGGTGTTCCTGAACGAGTGCCTGTTGGGCTCTCGTCCGGGGACAGCCTGAACCGAGGAATCCCTGATTGTGAGAGAATCTGGATGGTCAAATGACACCGCACGCTATTCTGATGGAATTCGGATTTCTTGCTTGTTGGAGCAACCATGGCGGACGACAACACACTGACTTCGTTGGCAAAGTCATTCCAGAGTGTGCACTACGAAGGCGGAGTGCTAGAAGTAGAGGGGCCGATCGGTCAACTTCTGGCATCACGAATCGGCGCGGCGGCGGCAACCGACAAACGGTTGCGTGAGGTCTATTTGTACGACATT
>JAGQPF010000386.1 GCA_020426845.1 Planctomycetales bacterium | reverse complement strand
CCTTCGGGATCACCTACATTCGGGATACCGGTTGCTGACTTGAACCGCTCCGGATCGGTGCCTGCAACGCGCCTTTGAGGGCTTAGATGTCGCAGCTCGCAGTCGAATTCAACACACAAGCAAGAGTTCGTAACGACCCTTAGCTTTCCGAAGGCGCGAAGGGCGCCGACAAGATCACAGTAAGAACGCCCGTCGCGGTCGTAACTCCAAAGCCGTAAACGGCCAGCCTGCAGAATTCGAATTTCTGCTTCGCGATCTTGGAGAGGTCCACCGCCTGCTGCCAGGCGTCAACTTCAACGTCGTTTTGTTGAGCATGCTCAACAAGTTGGGCCGCGGTGGCACGGGCTACGGATGGCCAAGCGAACCTATTCAGCCCTTCGTAGGGAATGTCTGACCGAGGCGCAATGGCCCGGACCACCCAAAACAACGTCCACATGAACGCCAACAGCGTGATCAAGGCGAGCCCGCCGACGATGAGACCAGTCGGACATGGCTTGTGCATTGCGGCCAACACCGCGGAGGCGTTGGTAGCGAACATGGTCGCCACCACGCCGAGGCCCGCGGCGAGAATGGTCGCTTTGGTGTCGCCAAAGCGAGCCCACTCCGCTATCTGGTCAATAGCGGCAACGCTTCCCGTCGAGTCGGGTGGCATCGAGTTACCAGTCGTGGACTCCGGGGGCGTCAACGAAGCGTCGGAGGAACCAGAATCAGGCGACAACGGAGTCAACGCCTTCGACAGGCCACTGCCGGGTAATCCGCCATTCGCTATAAGCAGCCAACCAGTGCGCCGCCCATGCGGTTACCGTCGCCGCAGTGTCCCTGCAGGGATCCCAGTCACCACTGTCCGCGACACACAGGCTGCCGCTCGAATACAAATGCGGTGGCTTCTGCCAGCGGCGGCCGGCGCTCGCACCCAAGCGCGGCTTAGTCACGTGCACGCGGGGCAAACCTTGGTCACGGCGAGTCATAATCAGCACATCAAACTGCCCGCGGCCCGTGTTGATGATCCCTCCCCAGGAGGGCGGTAGCCCTTCTTCTGCCGGCAGGTAGAGGAATCCCGGGAAGGACCTGCGCATGGCGTCGACATGTCGCGCAAGGGCAGTTGGTTCGTCCCACCAATCCGAACGCTGTTCAGCCAGCTCATCTTCAGGCTCCTCCTCGCCACCGTGAAACCTGTGTGGAGCGACTGCAGTAACCGGGCCATACTCATGGTGGACAGGCCCGGAAGGCGTTGATTCCACCTCATCGAAAACGACGCGCCCTGCAACGGTAACGAATCTCGGAACGTGCACGCCGTGATGCTTGAGAAGCGCAGGAATGGACATCTTGACCTCCAGATCAGTGGATCGCTATCTCACTTGTGGGGTGGCCGCCAAGTTGCGCCATTGTTCCCAGAGTGTGTTGAATTGTGTTGCGCCAGAGATAGTTATAGAACCGATAGGTACGCTGTTCGTGGTCGCGCTGATACCTTTTCGGCGACTTCTCATGTTCGACGAGTTGCGCATCGGGCAGCAGTTGGCCTACACCCTGGCCCGCAACCACTTCCCAGGAATTCGCTTGCTTCTCGCACTTGGCCGCAAAGTTGGCAGCGAAGCCAATCACGTTGACCTCGCTATGGTCCCGGCTTCCCGAGCGGACGAACGTCAACCGGCCATGATCGACGCCTGCCCGAGCCTGGACGCGTCGGATGCCCACCGCCTCAAGCCTTGGGTTCAGGCCCTGCTCCACCGCGTTGAGCGCGTGAGCGCATGCCGCAAGAGCCATTGCGGCATCCACCCGTGAATCCCTACCCGGCCCGAATCCCGCGAAGAGGCCGTCGCCGCGGAGGCCGAGCGGATACCCGCCAAAGCCGACAACTATCTGCACAAAGGCGCTGAGCACTGCGTGCGCGAGGTCGACCACTTCATCGTCGTCGTCCCAGAACGAGCGCCCGGTGAAGTTGGTGAGGTCTATGAAGGCTGCAGCCAGCGCCGCCGAGCGCCGATCGCCGACCTCGAGCTTCTCGAATTCCGGATGTCCGAGCGCTTTGCTCTCCAACGACGGGGACGACGATGCCTGAACTGACCGCTGACCCGCCCGGCGGCGCCAGTAATCGCGCATGACGGAATCGCCGAACTGTTCCACCGTCAGAACGTTCATCGCCTAGCCCGCCGATCTTGCCGGTAGG
>JAGQPF010000385.1 GCA_020426845.1 Planctomycetales bacterium | reverse complement strand
TTGGCCAGGACTTGGTTGATCAACGGCCACTGGCCTGCCGTGTTTCGCTCGTAGATGAATGCGCTGCCCGTGTTGTTCTGGGACGTGTCGTCCAGAGGCGAGCCGACGACAATCCGATCCTGATCCACGCTCACGGCGTGTCCGAAGTGATCGCCCGCCGCGGCGTTGGACAGTTTGGCGTCCTCTGTCCAAGTGGAGTCGCTGCCGACAAACACGTAGGCGGCGCCGGCGTCGGCTCCAAACTCGTCGTCCAGTGGTGCTCCGACGACAATGGTGGCGCCCTGGATGGCGACACTCGATCCGAATTGGTCATTCGCGTTCGCGTCCAAGGCGATCAGTTTGGCTCGCTGTTGCCAGCTACTGTTCAAAAGTCGGTAGACGTACACGGCCCCAGCGTCCGCGGCGCCTGCGATATTCGTCAATGGCGCTCCGATGACGGCCAAATCGCCGTCGATCGCGACTGCCCGGCCGAGCACGTCGCTCGCTTGCCCGTCGCCCGCCTGCAGCAAATGACCGACATAATCCGGGTCGCTCAAGGAAATCGGCAAGTCGCCCGCCAGCAGGGTGCGCGTCTCCAGCGTCTCCATAAACAAGCGGCGGCGGGAGCGGCGGGAGTGGAAACGTTGGCGGGAAGTGAGGTGGGCCATGGGCTGGTCGGCAGGGGAAGCAGGGTCGGGAATGCCTAGGCGGGTACATGGCAGCCTCGTGAGGAGATTGCATGTGTTGTCAGAAGCTGCAATGTCTCGCTGATCATCAACAAGGGATTAGATGGAAAATTCCCTACCGCTGACTGTGGCGCACGAGCTTTGCCCGTTTAAAATTGGAGTTTCCTTGCAGCTATGAAGGGGAGAGACGATGGAAACCGAGAATGACACCGAGTTGCTCCGCCGGATCGCGGCGGGGGACGATCGCGCGGGGCAAGTCCTGCACAAACGCTACGAGCAGCGGATGCAACAGTTCGTCCGGTGGCGCATGGCGTTGCTGGCGCCCGATTTGCGTCGCCGCTTGGACCCCGAGGACGTCGTGCAAGAGAGTTGGCTCACGGTGGTCGCCAAGGCGGATAAGTACCAGGGGGGCGACCAATTTTTCCTCTGGGTGCGGCGAATTTGCCACGACCAGGTGATTACGGCACTGCGTCGACACCTCGCGGCGAAACGCGATGTCAACCTCGAGGCCCACTCCCTGATGGAGGGCGACTCATCAGGGGTGCTCGTGGAGCACCTGGTTGGCTCGGTGACAAGACCCAGCAGCGTGGCCCGACGCGAAGAACTGCGTCAGATCGTGATGTCGAAAATTCAACAAATGGACACCAAGGACCGCGAAGTGCTCATGCTCCGGCATTTTGAGGAGCTCAGCAACGGTGAAGTGGCCGAGCTCTTGACACTATCCGCCCAGGCCGCCTCGATCCGTTACCGGCGGGCGTTGCAACGATTGGGGGAAATCGCCGCCGATCTCGAGCATTGGATCGAATGACCGGCTCCAGCTGATTTAGCGGCCGTTGACTAACCCGGCAGTCGACAAAGCATTTTGTCACAGAGCGATGTTTGTTCCGATTGCCAGTGGGGTCATTTCAACACCTGCTTCG
>JAGQPF010000384.1 GCA_020426845.1 Planctomycetales bacterium | reverse complement strand
ATTGGTTCGCGCATTCCATCCGAAGGCTGAAGGCCTTCCTCATCGTAGCCCGGGGCGAGCGCAGCGCTGCCCCGGGTATTGGTTCGCGCAATCCATCCGAAGGCTGAAGGCCTTCCTCATCGTAGCCAGCGTAGCACCGCACCCGGGTTGCGGCGCTGGCGATGTCCCAGATGCGATATGGGAGCTCCACCATGTGTCGCAAACGTATGTCAGAGACGCACCGACGTTGAGCGTCCCAACACACCCAGGCGCGCGCAACGGATGAGGAAGGCCTTCAGCCTTCGGATGGTTGCGCAAACGAAGACCCGGGGCAGCGCTGCGCTCGCCCCGGGCTACGATGAAGAAGGCCTTCAGCCTTCAAGGAACGCTCCCGCATCGCGCCCTGGGCCGCGCTGCCGGCGCTGTCCCGGGTGCGATATGGGAACTCCACCAATTCTCGCAACGTATGTGAGAACGCAACGACGATGAGCGTCCCAACACACCCAGGCACGCAACGGATGAGGAAGGCCTTCAGCCTTCGGAAAGTTGGGGAACCAATACCCGGGGCAGCGCTGCGCTCGCCCCGGGCTACGATGAAGAAGGCCTTCAGCCTTCAGGGAGAGCTCCCGCATCGCACCCTGGGCGGCGCTGTCCCGGGTGCGATATGGGTGCGAAGGCCTTCAGCCTGCGGATGGATTGCGCAAACAAAGTCTGGGGGCAGCGCTGCGCTCGCCCTGGGCTACGATCAAGAAGTCCACCTGCGGATGGATCGCGCGCATACAAAGACCCGGGGCAGCGCTGCGGCCCCGGGCTTTCGATCAGGAAGGACTTCAGCTTGCTCTAGCGGCCGAGGTGGATGTCGGGGTTGGAGGAGCGGATCACGCCGCGGCTGGTGCTCGACTTGGCCGTGCCGGGACCGTATACCACGGGCCCCTCTTGCTCGAAGCTGGCGCCGTCACGTACCTCGCCGGTAATAAACTTGCCCGGCTGGATGGTGCGGCGGCCGAGTGAGCGGCCGCTGGGGGAGAACAAATTGATGGTGATCGGACCTTGATAGTGGTTGTAGAAGGTGACCTGAAACAGTCCGCCGTTGGTGAAGGTTGCTTGTGGCTCGTCGTCGCCGCCCTGCACTGCCGGTGACCAGATCGAGGGCTTGCGGAGTCGTTGAGTGGCGCCGCCAAGGTAAACCGTCGTCTCGCCTCGCCGGCATTGGCCCGCCATGCTGACGCCGCCCAACATCTGACCCGATGGCGTCCGAGACGGCGGTCCAACCCACGAGTAGTCCTGTCCTTCCACCACATGAGCGTGGTGCTGCTCGCCCGGCCGCAATGTGAATTTGCCGTTGTTGATGTACAGAGTCGCCGGGCCATCGCAGTTGTTGACAAACTCCACGGCAAATTGAGCCCGGCGTCCCGATATCTGCTGAGTCGTCAACACCTGAACCGGCACCTCCTCGTAGACCGTCACCCACTCGTAGCGGCCCGTCTCACGATTGAAGTACCGCACGCGGCGTTCACTCACCTCCACCCGAGTTTCGGGAACTTGCTGGAAAACCAGGTCCTCGGCGACGCTGGTGGCGGCAGAGAAGGTGACGAGCGATTGAGCGACGAGCGAAAGGGCGAGGGTCGTGACGAGGCGTTTCATCTTTGATTCCTTCAAGAGGGTGTTTTTTCGCGGCGTGATCCATCTGACACCCTTCGCTCGCAAGTCGTCGTCGCGACCCGCCAAGAATTTCGAATTTAATTTTCGGAAGTTGCTCCGGCCTCCTGCGTTGGGGCTCATCCCCGAAATCATCGCGGCCGCGACTTTCTCAGCGACTTTCAAATATAGTGGAGCTCCGCCAGGCGACGCTCCAGCCATGCCCAGCAATGCCCTGGCAATCCCTGCCATGTGCAGTTCAAGCCACCAAGCACTTCCCGAGCGTTCGCCCTCGGGCTGCCTCCGGTCCCCGTTTGATGGATGCTCCAGATGACTCAGCCACTTCGATCACGCCGCAACTTTCTGCAAACATCCACGGCCCTCGCGGGCGCCACGGCCTTGGCCGGCAACCTGTTGGCCGACGACAACAAGCGTCCGTTGATGGCCTACGTCGGCACATTCAGCTCGCCGTTGACCGATGTGTTGCCGACGCAGGTCGACCTGCCGCCCGGAAACGGCCTGGGCATTCACATCTTGGAGGTCAATCGCGAGACGGGCGAGTTGAAGCAGGTGGGCGTCGAGCGAATGGGGACCAGCCCCAGTTGCGTGGCCTTGAGCGCCGATGGGACGAGGCTCTACTCGTCCAACGAGACGGACCGCGTGGGTGACAGCAAGCAGGGCTCCGTCAGTGCATTTGCGGTGGACCATCGCGACGGTTCACTGAAGTTGCTCAACACGGTCGGCTCGGGCGGCGCCGGCCCGACCTATGTCAGCGTGCATCCGAATGGCCGCCATCTGCTCGTGGCGAACTACTTCGGCGGATCCGTGGCGGTGCTGCCGATTCTGCCCGACGGCCAACTCGGCGCGGCCGTCGATGTGAAGGTTGACGCGGGCAAGATCGGCCCCACGCGAGCGCCCCATGCGCCTCCAGGCAGCTTTGCCTTCAGCGGCCATGACCGCACCCATGCGCACATGATTCAGGCTGATCCTGCGGGGCGCTTTGTGCTGCATGTGGATCTGGGGCTCGACAAACTGTTCGTTTGGCAATTCAACTCGCAAACCGGCGCGTTGACGCCGGCGGCCCAAGACAGTGTCTCTCTGCCGCCCGGCGACGGCCCGCGCCACTTCCACTTTCACCCGAACGGGCGCTGGTTCTATTCGATCCAGGAGGAAGGCTCGACGATCGCGCTGTTCGACTACGACGCGACCAGCGGCCGCCTCACGCATCGCAAGACCGTATCCAGCCTGCCGCCGGGCTATGCGGGCAGCAACTTCTGCTCCGAGATCCTCGTCTCCAGCGACGGCCGTTTCGTCTACGGCGGCAACCGGCTGCACGACAGCATCGGCATCTTCGCCGTGGGCGATCAAGGCGAGCTGACATTCGTCGGCTACGAGTGGACTCGGGGCAACTACCCGCGCAGTTTCAACTTCGACCCCACCGGCAACTTTCTCTACTGTTGCAATCAACGGGCGGACAATGTGGCGGTCTTCCGAGTGGACCGCCAGACGGGGAAACTTCAGTTTACCGAGCACTATGTGCCGATCGGCAACCCCTCGAGCATCGTGTTTCGAGACCTCGCCGCGTCGTAACAGCCTGTTGAAAGAGGCCTCCTAACAGCCTGTTGAACGAGGCCTCTTAACTCCCCGCGTCACTCTTCGGCCTCCTCGAGCACCGCGGTCCAGGTGTCGCGAATCAGGCTCAGCTTGCGTTCGACCGAGCGAACGGAGATGCCGACTTTCTCGGCTATCTCGCCGTGCGTGTAGCCGGTAATCCGCAGCCGAGCGATCTCGCGCAGCACATCGTTGCGCAGTTTGCCGAACAACAACTGTTGTTGCTCCTCGACATGGGCCAGAAACTCCGGAGTCGGATCTCCAGCGTCGAACTGATCGAAGCCCGGCGCCGCGTCGGGCGTCAATCGATCGGCCACAATCGACTCGCCTCGCAGCTCGACGCCGCCGCGTCTTTGGGCGGTCTGTCGGCGCACTTGGCTCACGGCCTTCTTGCCGGCCATCGCGACCAGCAGCCTCCAAAGATCGTCGCGATTCGAGAGCTGCTGAAACCGCCCCTCGCGCGCACCGACGCATAGACTGTGAAAGACGTTGACGGCAACGTCCTCTTCATCGGCGATGCGTTTCGCGGCAGCCCCCAGCTTGCGTCCGGCCGCGGCCACCAGCTTCGGGAAGAACCGCTCCCACAACCTTTCCGCAGCCTCTTGATCGCCTTGCTTCAGCTCTTCAATCCAGAGCGTCACCGAGGATTCAAACGGAACTTCCACCATGAAATCAGCAGGCCTCACGTTTCGATAGGGGCAGGGCTCGGTTACTTGTTGGCAAGGATGCGGCAACTCGGCAACAACGCACGCAGTTCCCGCAGCTCCTCGTCGCTCAAACGCACGCCACGAATGTCGAGCTGTTTTAGCGACTTCAGCCCGGCCAACGCCTTCAGTCCCGCCAAGGTCACCTGCGTTCGCTGCAGACTGAGCTCCTGCAGTCCCTCGAGGCGGGCGAAGGCGCCCACGCACTCGTCATTCACATGGCTGTCATCCAGCATCAGACTCCGCAACGGCAGCGCGGAGAGCGTCTGTGCTGTGGCAGGGGAAACTTGCGACAGCCGCAAGGAGAGCCGCTGCAGTTTCCCCAATCGCGTCAGCGCCCGCAGGGTGTCGTCATCATCGATGTGGGAGAGGCGCAACTCGGTCAGTTCCCGAAACTCCGGCATGGTCGCCAGGCGCCGAATCGCCTCGCGATTGAAGCCGGATTGGACCAGGTCGAGGCTCCGCAGTTTGGGGAAACGAGTCAGGTGGGGAATCGACATGTCGGTGGCTCCCTTCCCTTCCGCATGACTCAAAGAGAGCGAGCGGAGATTGGGAAGGTCTCGCAACGCTTCGACAGCGACGTCGTCCATCCCGCGATTGATCTCCAGCTCTTCGAGACCGCTGAGGCCGTTGAGGGACGTGATCTTCCTCAGGTTGATGGTCTGATCCGCGTCGGCATAGACACCGCGGAGGCGAAACACGCCGTCGGGCAGCTCGGTTCGCCGCTCGGTCTCGTTGTCGACGCGAATCGACGCTCCTTGCGAAAGCGCCCACTGGGCGGCCGTCCGGTCCTGAAACTCGCCGTTCATAACAATGACGATGTCCAAGCCGAAGTGGACGCGAAGCTCGCACTTGGGCAGCGTTTTCGAAAGCTGCAAGATCTTTGCAGGCGTGATGGCGCCGACGCTGAGCGTCATCCTTCGCAGATTCGTCAACTTGGAAAGCGCCGGCATCACCGCGTCCGAGAAATGGTTCGTCTCGAGCATTAACTCCTCGAGATGCGTCAGCTGCGCCAAGTCGGGAGCCGCCGCGTCGGTGATCCCCGAGGCGCCGACATTCAGCACTCGCAACTGCTTGCAAGCCGCCACGGTCGGCAGCAGCGGCTCCGCGCCACGGTAGCCGTAGATGTTGAGTGTGTGCAGTTGAGGAAGTGTGCACAGAATTTTGAGCGTGCGCGGGTTGATCCCCGGATTGTAGTCGAATCGCAGCACGCGCAACGACTTGAGCTCGGCGATCTCCCTGGCCCCCTCCTCCGTAATCCCAACGTGGGAATTGAACAGGCCAAAACTGATCAACGGGGAGTCGGCCAAGTGGCGTGCGCCGGTTCCCTCGACGCGTTGGTTCTCGGGGTTCCCTAGGTGAATCATCTGCAGATGTCGCAGTCCTGCCAAGCGAGCGAAGTCGGCGTCGGTGATGTCCGCGCCGTCGCCCTGCGAGTTGACGACAACGCCGATCAGCTGCGCGGTGGCCGGGTCCTTGGGCAATTTGTCGACGTTGTCGAACCAGTAGTAATCGTTCAGCAAATCCTCGTCGGGCGACATATGGATGATGCCGCCGACGGACAACAGCCACTTCGCGGCGCCCAGATCATCGCCGGTTGTCTTGGGCGTGGGCGAGGAGCCGACAGGTTGTTTGGCACGGGGCGCCCTGCCGGTGTCGGCCGTGCCCGCAGGTGGAGTGGGCGGAGCGGGTGGAGCCGGAACATGCTCGGGCTTTGCCACCGGCTCTCGATGAATCAGCTCGCCGTTGCGCAACAGCTCCACGCCGTCGTCCACGATCGTGACCGCCAACGTGGTCTTGTCGCCGTCCTTCAGCACCAGTTTGTCGACCTCGAACGTGAAGTCATCGCCGCGACTGACCAGCAGCGTTTGCTTGCCGGCGCGAATGCGAGTCTCGTTGGCTCCCTTGCGAAGCACAACGTCGCTGCCTTTGACGGCGACCTCGAGCTGTGGATCGTCAATCTCCACTCGCAGCGTGGCGCCGTTGGGAAGCCGCACGATAAACACGGTGGCAAACACCGCGAAGAACAGCAGCGCCAGCGCGATGCGCGCCCACAGCAGCGACCGGCTCCGGTTTGGCCGAGCGGCCTTCGCCAGCGCACTTGGCGGCGTTGACAACTCCTGCTGCTGAATGGCGGAGGCCGCAGCCTGGCATTTCTCGAGCGATTCAATCACTTCTGCCATCGAAGCCGGGCGATCCTCGGGCCGCTTGGCGACCATCCGCTGAAACAGCGCGTCGAGCTCATCCGGCACGCCTTCGCACTGCAGGGCAAGTGACGGAATCGGCTGCTCGCGATGAGCGATCATTTGGGCCGTGACGGTGTTGCCCCCGTACAGGGTCGCGCCGGTGAGCAGCCGGTGCATCGTGCAGCCGAGACTGTAGATATCCGCGCGGTGATCCGCCTTGGTCACATCCTCCGCCTGCTCGGGCGCCATGTACTCCAGCGTGCCCATGATCTGACCGGAGACGGTCAGTTCGCTCGCCGGCGCCGGAGTCGCGGCCTCGTGCTGACGAATCCGCGCCAATCCCATATCCAGCACCTTGACGACTCCGTTGTCGTCGAGCAGCAGATTGGCGGGCTTGATGTCGCGATGCACGATGTTTCGCTCGTGCGCGTAAGCCAGACCACGGGCAGCCTGCGCGATGTAATCGATCACTTGGCTGACGGGAAGCGGCCCCGCGTCGTTCAACCGTCGCGCCAGGTCGCGGCCTTGCACGTACTCCATGACCAGATAGTGCTGCCCGTTGCAATCGTCGGCGTCAAAGGCGGTGACAATATTGGGATGCAGCAGTTTCGCCGCGGCACGCACCTCCCGATAAAATCGCTCGATGGCGACGGGCCGGTGCAGCACCGACGGTGCGACGATCTTGATCGCCACCTCGCGCTGCATGCGGCGATGGAACGCTCGGTAGACCACGCCCATGCCCCCTTCCCCGAGCTGATCGAGAATCACGTACTGCCCGAGCACGAGTTGATCGGCCTCGCCTTGCTCAATGCGAAAGAGCTGAT
>JAGQPF010000383.1 GCA_020426845.1 Planctomycetales bacterium | reverse complement strand
TCGGCTACTACAGCGACATGTACAAGCTGGAGTTCGCGCTGCCCAAGTTCAACATGTACAAGCGGATCCTCGCCAAGATTCTCGCGGAGCGTTATGTGATCGACCGCGGCTGGTCGGAGCAGCGGGCAATTGAGTTCGGGCTCGAAGTGCTCCGCGACAACTCCGAACGGATCTTCCAGGTCGGCAGTCACTACAGCGAGCCGTACTTTCCGCCTCCGGAACTGCGGCAAGTCTCCACGCCTGCGGTTTCCGCTCCCAATTGGGACGACGAGCCGATGGAAGAGGAGATTCATGTGCCCAGCGACTTGGCGAGCCTGGCGGGCTTGGCCGGCGCCATGGCGGCCAGCGAATCCGTCAATTCTCTAGAAACCGTGGAGCTCGACTCCGACGCGACCTTGGACCTGGACCAGGACGGCGCCTCGGATCTCGACTTGGACATCGCCGAGGCCGACGAGTTCCAGTTGACGGCCGACGCGGGAGCAGGCGCCGACGCTGACGATCTTGATCTCGATCTGGATCTTGACGTGCCCGTCGCCGCGCCGATGCCGGACGCCGAGCCGATGCCGGACGCCGAGCCAATGGCGGACGCCGCGCCGATGGCGGACGCCGAGCTCGACCTCGACCTGGGCGACGAGTTTTCCGACCTGGATCGAATCGACGCGACTGAAGAACCATCCTCCGACAATTTCGATCTCGGAATGCCGATGGCCGAACCGATCCCGGATGCCATGGAGCTTGAGCCGTTCGGCGACACACTCGACCTCGACGCCGACTCCGAATCCGTTGACGAATCGGGCGTTGGCATGATCGCCGAAACCATCGAGCTTGATCCGATCGCGGAGCCCATCGCGTATGAGCCAGAGCCGGCGGAGTTGGAGCCGGCGCCGCTCGCCGATCTCGAGCTCGACTCGGACCTGAATTTGGACGAGGACCTGAACTTGGACGACGACGAACTGTCGGACGAGTCGATGGACCTCGACCTCGGACTCGAGTTGGCCGTGGGCGACGAATTATCGGGGCCCGCTCACGAAGCGAACGCCGCCGGCAACCAGGCGGAGGAGCCCGACGAGGTGGAAGATCTCTCGCTGCTCTCGAAGACCGTCGACGACTCCGGCAACGCCACCATCGAACTCGACGCGCCGCAGACCATCGCGCTGGACCAGGAAATCGAGGCCGATCAGGAATCGGACACAGTGGACGAGGACGACTTTAAGATCGACACTGGCCAACAGCGTCACGACCCCGCAGATCCCGACGACTTCAAACTCGACCTGTAGTCGACGCCGAGTCTTGTTTAGCCACGGAAGAAACTCGGATCGAACACAGATCTGCTCAACAAATTGAAAAGTTCAGAAAGAACGAGGGAATGACTTTGCAATCGTGGCCTCGGAACTGCTCCGAAGCGCAGCCCCCAGAAGTCACTCGCACATTGCGCGCATGACATCCGTGTTCGATTGGTGTTTCAGCTGTGGCCTTGCTCAGGACACGGCCGCGAGCGATTCGCGGAAGGTGGCGGGCAGCCCCTGCACTTCCATGGCCAGCTGAAGATAGTCTTCGGCGCCGTGTGAGTCGGGGGCGTATTGGAAGATGGAGCGGCCGAAACTGGGGGCCTCGGCGAGCCGGATGTTGCGGCGAATCCGGGTCTCGAAACACTTGGCGCCTTCCCAAGGTCCGGGCCGAGATGTTTGGCGATTGAAAAAGTCCTCGACGTCCGCTGTCACCTCAGCCGCGAGCCGCGTGCCCGAGTCGTACATGCAGAGCACGACGCCCGTCAGCTTCAAGCCTCGATTCAATCGGTGCCCGACGACTTCAATCGTCCGCAACAACTTGCTAAGCCCATGCAGCGCGAGGAAGTGCGGTTGCAGCGGCAAAAACACCTCGTTGACGGCGGTCAGCGCGTTGAGCGTCAACACGCCGAGCGAAGGCGGGCAGTCGAGAATCAGGTAGTCGAACGATTCGGGATCCTCCGCCAGTCGGTCCCGCAGGATCACTTCGCGGCCGACCTCGCCCGCCAACTCCATCTCCGCCGCGGCGAGATCCAGACTGGCCGGCGCCACCCAAAGATTCTCGTCCACCTGTCGGCGAATCGAAGCCAGGGACGTGCCGTCCTCGGTGAGCACGGTGTACATGGAAGGCTCTTCCTCGCCAAGCGCAACACCCAAATGCAGCGAGGCGTGGGCCTGGGGGTCCAGGTCCATCACGCATACCTTATGGCCAGCGGCGGCCAACCCGGCGGATAGATTGACGGCCGTCGTGGTTTTGCCGACGCCGCCCTTCTGATTGATAATCGCGATGGAACGCATGGAAGCCTCCTTGCAGTGCGCCGTGGATCCGTCCGAGGATTCCTCGCCTGGACGCCGAGCGTCCCGGGAGCGCAGATTTCCTCGGTTGTGGGCGGGGAGTGTAGGAGAAAGCACGTGGGCCGGCCAGACCAATTCGACGCCGAATTTCCGGCCTAGTTCGCCCTGATTCGGCCCAATTCAGGCCACTTTATCCCAATTCGGCCAGCGGGCCGTTTGCGGGAAGCGGAAGGCGGGAGGTCGTTGCTAGAATGAACGCTCACCATGACCTCCTGCCGCTGAAGTGAATTGAGATGGCCAAGAAACGCGCGAAAGCCGACAAACAGGCAAAACCGTCGAACCAATCGCAAGATGCGAAAATAGGCAAGGAGAAAGCTGCCAAGGCAAAGGCAACCAAGGCAGAAGCAGCCAAGGATGAAGCGTCCAAGCAGGCAAAGGAATCCAAGGCGGCCCAATCGAAACCATCGAAACCATCGAAGCCATCGAAGTCTGAACAAGCCAAGTCGAAGCCCAAGCCGTCGACGCTTGCCGAGCGGGCGGACCGATTCGATTGTTACCAGCGGGCCGTCCAATCGCCCGAGCACGAAGTGGAGTTCTTCGAGCAAGCCTATCGCGACGTGCATCGCCGCAAACCGCTGCTGCTACGGGAAGACTTTTGCGGCACGTTTGCCGTCTGCTGCGAGTGGGTGAAATCGGACCCGCGCCGCAAGGCCGTCGGAGTGGACCTCTGCGGCGAGACGCTGCAGTGGGGCCGCGAGCACAATCTCGCCAAGCTCACCGAGACGCAAGCCAAGCGCGTCCGGTTGCTCGAACAAGATGTGCGCAAACGAAATCAGCCGCACGTCGACGTGCTGGCGGCGCAGAACTTTTCGTTCTGGATTTTCAAAACGCGCCCCGAAGTGATCGACTACTTCAAAATCGCCCGCGCCAACCTGAACCCGGGCGGCATCCTGGTGATGGACATGATGGGCGGCGGCGAATGCTACAACGTCGGCAACGTCGACAAGCGCAAGATCGGCAAGGGCAAACACAGCTTCCGCTACGACTGGGAGCAAGGCTACTTCAATCCCGTGAACGCCGACTGCAGCTTCTACATCCACTTCAAATTCAAGGATGGCAGCAAGCTGCGGCACGCCTTCGAATATCACTGGCGGTTCTGGACGCTCCCCGAGGTGCTCGAGATGCTACGCGAAGCGGGCTTCAGCGAGACGCACACCTACTGGGAGCAGGAGGACGCCAACGGCGAAGACACGGGGGAATGGAAGCGAGCGACGGAGAACCCGAGCCACCCGAGCTGGCTGTGCTACGTCGTGGCGGTCAAGTAACGCTGGCGTTCCGCGATTGTTTGCCTCGGGCGCCTCGGGCACTTTGGCGACCGTCAAACCTCCAGCTGATTGTCGCCCTCTTTGTAGACGACGCGGTACAGGTCGCGGCGACGGTCATTCCAGTTCTGCACCGTGCCCGATTCGCGATGCCGCCGCAGCTGCTCGAAGTCCAGATCGTGAATGATCACGGTCTCGACATTCGGATTGCACTCGGCCGCCACGCCGTCTCGAGCGAACTCGGCGTCGGCGGGCGTGAAGATGCCCGACTGGGCGTAGTGGATGTCGGCGTTTTCGACGAACGGCAAATTGCCCGTGCACCCCGAGATCGCGACGTAAATGTGGTTCTCGACGCACCTCGCTTGAGCGCAGTGGCGCACCCGCAGGTAGCCGTGCCGCGTGTCGGTGTTAAACGGCACAAAGACAATTTGCGCGCCTTTTTGAGCGGCAATCCGCGTGAGCTCGGGGAACTCAATGTCGTAACAGATCTGAATCGCGACCGGGCCGCAGTCGGTGTCAAACACCTCCACACGTTTGCCGGGCGTGACGCCCCACCACTTTCGCTCGCTGGGCGTGATATGGATTTTGTACTGCTTGCCGATGGAGCCGTCGCGGCCAAACAGGTACGACGTGTTGTAGAGCGTGTCTCGCTCGACGACGAACTGCGAGCCGCCGATCACGTTGACGTCGTACTTGACCGCCATCTCGGTGAAGAAGTCGAGGTATTGCGGGGTGAACTCCGCCAGTTGGCGGGCCGCAAGTCCCGGTCGATTGGCCGCGACGCATGACAGCAGCTGAGTGGTGAAGAGCTCGGGAAACAGCACGAAGTCGCACTTGTAATCCGACCCCACATCCAGAAAGAACTCGCACTGTTTGGCGAACTCGTCAAAGCTGCTGACCGATCGCATCTCGTACTGCACAACACACACGCGAATCGGCTCCACCGCATGATGGAACCGGCGTCGGGCGCCGGGAATGTAGTCGAGGTTCGGCCACTCCAGGTAGGTAGCGTAGCCGCACGACTCGGTGTCGGAAGGCAGGTAGTTAGGAATGAGTCCCTGCACCGAGAAGCCATTGGCCAACTGAGCCGTCAGCACTTGATCGTAGAACGCTTTGTCGACGACGCGGTCGATATATTCGCGCGCGGACAGCTCCTCCGATTGGCGGTGGTAGCCCGGAATGCGTCCGGCAATAATGATCCGCGCCAAGTTGCGGTTGCGACAGAGCTCCTTGCGAGCATCGTACAACCGGCGCGAGAGCTTCATGCCACGAAACTCGGGATCCACCATGATCTCGATTCCGTACAGCGTGTCGCCCTTGGGCTTGTGCGTGCGAATGTAGCCGTTGTCCGCGACCGCCTTCCAGTTGTGCCACTCCAGCACCGGATCGTATTCGAGGATCAGGCTGGAGGAGGAGGCGGCGAGCTTGCCATCGATCTCGACACAGAGCTGGCCTTCCGGAAAAATGGCCAGCTGACTTTCGATCTGCTCGCGAGTCCACGTTGGCATTCCGGGGAAGCAGCGCTGCTGCATCGCCACCAGGGCATCGAAGTCGTCGATCGTCAGGCGACGAACGACGGTCTTCCACTCGAATTCCTTCAGATCAATCGGCTCCATCGGTTGGCCTCACAGGCAAAAGGAGCAATGGGAGCAAGGAGAATCGCTTGACGATCCGCGGGGACCACATCAACCCGATTCGCAAACGAATTCTATTTTCGTCGTTGTACTTTAGCGAGGGGGCGCCGATTGGCTACCTTTGGCTGGCGTTGCCCACACGGCTCCGAGACAGCGGGCTGCCGGTCGAGCAGATCACTTGGCTCACCGCCGTGCTCGTGCTGCCTTGGACCTTCAAATTTCTGTGGGCGCCATTGGTCGACGCCTTCCATGGCACGCGATGGACGTTGCGGCACTGGATCGTGGTGTCGCAGATTCTGATGGGCGCCACGCTGCTGCCATTGCTATGGCTGGACCCGATCAGCCAATTCAGCGGGATGGCGGCCTGCCTGATCCTGCACGCGTTCGTCGCCGCCACGCAGGACGTCTCCATTGACGCCTGGTGCATCGCCACCACCGACATCGGCGAGCGAGGCCGATTGAACGGCTGGATGCAGGCGGGCATGCTGCTCGGGCGGGCCTGCATGGGCGGCGGGGCGCTAGTGCTGTCCACCTACATCGGCGACCGCTCGGTGGTGCTCGTGCTGATCGCGCTGATCTGGTGCTCGATGCTGATGGTCATCGTCCATGCGCGGTCGCCGGCTCCGCAACCGCCCCCGCTTGGCGGCAGTCAATCGCCGATCGACGCCTCCATGGGCGAGGGGGAACCAAGACGCTCGATCCGCTGGAGGCCCGCGCGCTCGACGTGGTTTGCCCTGGCGTTCGCAGCGACGGGCGCGGCGGTCTTCAAGTCGCTGGAGGTCGTGTACGGACCGTTTTTGATCGACCGCGGCATCAAGAAGCAAACGATCGGCTGGTTTTCGATGGGTCCCATGATCGGCTCCATGATCATCGGCTCACTGCTGGGCGGCTGGCTCGCGGACCGCTGGGGACGCCGGCACTGCGTCGCCGGCTCGCTGCTGTTCATCGTCCTCGCGGTGGCAGGCCTGGCGCTTACGGACCTATCCGGCCAAGCGACTCCCGCCAGCTTGCTCGTGTGGCTCGCCGCCGCTGCCTTGGGGATCGGCATGTTCACCTCGTCGTCCTACGCGATGTACATGGACCTCGCGGAGCCCGCCACAGCCGCGACGCAGTTCAGCGCCTTCATGGGCGCCACCAACGGTTGCGAGTCCTGGTCGAGCTACGCCGCGGGCCAACTGATCAAGACTCGAGGCTATCCGTCCGCCCTGTTGTGGATGTGCGCCGCATCCATCGTGTCGCTGCCCATTCTGTGGGGACTCCGGCGCCGTCACGAAAGCGAAGGCACTCGCAGGGAAGAATAAAAGGCAGGCGCCACTCCGTTGACACCTGCCCTCAAACCCCTGGCGTTCCAGGGGCACTCGCCGGCAAAGAAAGCGATCCTACGGATCCCATCTGCCCCTTCGCCGGCGAGAATGTCGCCGAACCTCAGTCGTCCAGTTCGTTCAACTCATGCAGGTCGGCGAGCTCACGTCCGTCCCACTCGACGTCGTGGAGTCCAAGGCCGAGGCCCAGATCGAGGTTGGGGTCGCCAAAGATGGCCGCGACCGCCGCCGGCACATCGAACTCGGCTTCAGCTTCCCCGGACGGAGCAATTGAAGTGGTGTAACGGTAGCCGTAGTCCGAGTCGCTCTCGGCATCATGCGAGCCGTCCACATCATCGACCGCGCCATCGTCGCTGCCGTTCTGATCGTCCGTGTCGCCCGAGCCACTGTCGTCGCTGCCGTTCACGTCATCCTTGTCACCCGAGCCGCTGTCGTCGCTGCCGTTCACGTCATCCTTGTCGCCCGAGCCGCTGTCGTCGCTGCCGTTCACGTCATCCTTGTCGCCCGAGCCGCTGTCGTCGCTGCCGTTCACGTCATCCTTGTCGCCCGAGCCGCTGTCGTCGCTGCCGTTCACGT
>JAGQPF010000382.1 GCA_020426845.1 Planctomycetales bacterium | reverse complement strand
CGCGGACCCAAGAAGAAGCCGCCAAAACGCGCGTCCGCAAAGGGCAAGCCCCACGTCTCGACACACAGGGTGCTTCAGGCAAGAACCAAGGCAAAATAGGCGACAGAAACCACCTTCAAAGGGCTGGTTGCAGGCTGGCAGCCTGCAACACGACGAATTGCAGGCGGCAGCACGACGCATGTTGCAGGCTGGCAGCCTGCACCACGACGAATTGCTGGCGGCAACACGACGAATATGCTGGAGGCAGCACGATGCAAGTTGCAGGCTGGCAGCCTGCACCACGATGACGTTGTTGGCGGCATCACGATGCAAGTTTTTGCATCGTCAATTTGTCAGTCATGTCGACATCATGTCGACTTGACTCTCGGGACAGCTCGGCATCACCGACCTCAGCCAGAGGTTCAACGCACCTGCGGCGACTCGTAGCTGGAATTGGAACGACGAAGTGAAAAATACTGGATGATGCCGATCAAGACGAGCGATAACAACATGGGCACGACTTCTGACCAGGGGGGCTCTGTCTTTGCTCGTGTCAGCTGGAAATGAGTTAGCGCCAGGTGAAAGCAATAGCCGCCTATGGCCAACAACGTGACGTAGCCTACCAAGTGTGTTCGGCACCGCAGAACGGAGCCGGCCACGACCACATGGTAGAGAACGACAAGCGGACTCTTCACGCTGTCGCCGAAGAACAGCATCAGCGTCAATAACATGACATCGCTGGTCAACCAAGCGTAGAGCACCCAGGTGGCTCCGCTGCGCCGAATTAGCAGACGCTGCCAAATCCAAGCCAGTGTCGCCGCGCCGATTGAGACGCTCGCCACCGCCATGTTAAAGGCGGGATCGTCGTGGATCCAGTCGAACCACCGCGCGGCGAGATGGTACAGATAGAAGGTTGCCAGCGCACACCAAGTGACTGCCAGCCCAGGGCGATGTCTCGCCCAACGGTGGAGGCGGTGGGTCCAGGCCAACGGCCTCGCCTGCACGGTTTCTCCGTCAAGAAAGCGTTGTAGGTCGTCGGCGAGTTCTCCCGCGTCGGCAAAACGTTGCCTCGGCTCCGCCTCCAGGCACTTCATGCAGACCGTATCGAGCGCCCTGGGGATTTTCCGGCTTACGGATCGAGGCGCGATGACATCGTGATCGCGAATCAGTTGTATCGTTCGAGCAAGGTTCGCCGCATCGGATTGGATCGGCGGGCTTCCCGTCAACAGCCGATAGAGAATGGCGCCCAGGCCATACACGTCAGTGGCTGCCGTGACGGCATCCGTGTTGCCCCACGCCTGCTCGGGCGCCATGTATCCGGGAGTTCCCAAGACGTCGCCCGCTGAAGTCATGCGAGAGTCCTTGTCCAGATACTTGGCGAGCCCAAAGTCGGTCAGCCATGGACGCCCGCTGGACCGTTCAATGAGGATGTTCGACGGCTTGAGGTCGCGATGAACGATCCCTCGGCGGTGAGCGATGGCGACGGCGCGACAAACCGCAATGAGTATCCGCAGCGACTCGGACAGAGATAGCTTGCCGGCTCTCAACAGCGACTCCAAGTTGTCGCCGTCGATGTACTTCATGGCGATGAAGGGCTCGCCCTGAACAACTCCCAACTCGTAGACCGGGACGACGGCTTCGTCGTCCAGCTGCGCCGCCGCTTCGGCCTCGGTGATAAATCGCTCGACCTCCGTCCTGGACGCAAAGGCGCCGCCACGGATCATCTTGATGGCGACAATGCGGCTGGGCCGATGCTGGCGAGCTTTATAGACGACGCCCATGCCGCCCCGCGCGACCTCTTCGAGCACCTCATAGTTGGCAATCCGCGGGTATGTTTTCGGCGTCGAGTCCATGGGTGGCAGAGATAGATGCACGGTTGCCACAGAAACGCTGTCATCGGGCTTGCCCCACGTCTCTTGTTCTGCCGCGTCAGCTTGCAGCATGGCAGTCACGCGAGCACGTACGGCCTCATGGTATTTGGATTGTCCTTGCACCCAGTCCAGACGCTGCTCCGGGGCGACCTCCAACGCGGCCAGGAAGAGTTGCTGAGCCCGCTCGTCGTCCCGTTTGTTAGGCTCGGAATCGGCCGCGGAATTCATGATGGATCCTCTCGCAACGAGATCTCGGCCCACCGTCAGGGCTGTTTGGCGTCGAGGACGTCGGAGAGCCGGAAGTGGAGGAAGTCGATGCGGGTGTAGCTCTTCTCGTTGGCGGCGCCGGCTTCGAAGAGGACGCCGAACTCGCGATTCCGCTCGGGGTCGGTGGCCGGGTTGTCTTGGCTCGCCTTATTCGGCTCGACCGTTCCCGAAAGTTGCACGAGGTCGCTGTAGGCCGCGGGGCCGATGTGCAGCAGCGGGCCGTCTTGCCAGCTGCGAGTTTCGTCGAGGCTGTATCGCAGCCGCAAGTCGCTGCGGCCCTTGCCGGTCGGACCACTCTCGTCCGGCCCGGAGAACAGGATCACGTTTTGCTTGTCGCCGTTCAGCGTCGAGGCCGCTCGCAACATCGCGCATTGCACCACCGGCGGATCCAGCACCGCGGGGGCCGGCACAAAGAATCGGTACTTTCGGTCGCCGCTGTTGTCGAACGTCTCGCCGCCATCGCTGCTGTAGCCAACGCCGCGCGTGCCCGCCGCGGCGCCGTTCTGGTCGCGAGTGTTGAAGCAGAGCCGGCCGTCATTCAGCTCGACCACCGTTGTCTCGTTGGCGTTCAGGCCGTCCTCGTACGTCGCATCGATCGCGCCAATTCGCCAGGTCTCGCCATGATCGTCGCTCAGCAACGCATGCACACCGTTGGGGCCGTGGTCCGCGCCGTCGGCGCCCAGGCGATGGTCCGTGGGCACGACAAGCCGTCCGCGGTGCGGGCCGCGCTCGAGCTGAATCGAGTGCACCGGCCCCGTCGCATACCAGCCCCACTCCTTTTGCTTGGTCGTCGACGTGATCTCGCGCGGCGGCGACCAAGTGGCGCCATGGTCATCGCTGTGGCAGATGAACACGCGGTCGTTCTCCAAGGTGAACGGCAAGTGAATCCGTCCCGGATGCCGCTCGTCGAGCCGATCGACCACCGGCGCCGGGTTGCCGACCGTGATGGGCGGTACGTCGCCCCGAAAGTATTTGACGAACGAGTCGGCGCTCTGCACAACCTGCAACGGGCTCCACGTGCGCCCCTGGTCCGTTGATCGCTTCATCACCAGGTCGATCTTGCTCGCGTCGCCGCCTTCACGCGCTTCGCAGAACGCGAGCAGATCGCCGTTGACGGCTTTCACGACCGCAGGAATGCGAAAGATCTTGTAGCCATCCTGTCCATTGCGGAACACCGTTACCCGTGGGTACGAAGCGGGTTCGGCGGCCAAGCCTCGGCACGGCAACGGCAAGGTGGCGAGGAAGATCGAGCAAATTAACAAAGCGATAGGATGCATGGACATGGTGAAGGGCAGGGTGGCAGGAGTCTGGTGGCAGGGTTTGATAGGGAGGGTGGCCACGAAGGCCGATGGGGTCCGATGGATTAGAACATGCAGCGGCCGCCATCGATATTGTAGGACTGGCCCGTGATCATTCGCGCTGAGTCGCTGGCGAGATAGACGGCCATGGCGGCGATGTCGTCGGGGTCGAGCCGTCCTCCGATAGGCGTAAGTCCGGCTTCGTGTTCGGCCAGGTCTCGCCCCAGGCGCTCCGCGTCGTAGCGAATGCGGATGTCGTTCATCGCTGTCTTGACGGGCCCCGGGCAGATGCAATTGACCGTGATTCCTTCGGCGGCGTGCTCCAGCGCCAGAGTTCGCATCAGGCCGATCACGCCATGTTTGGTGGCGGCGTATGCGCCGGCGTGCAGATTGGCCTGCTTGCCGTTGATGGACGCGATCGTAATGATGCGGCCCCAACGAGCGTGACGCATCGCCGGCAACACGCCTTTGGAGAGCACATAAGGGGCGGTCAGATTCACCTCGAGCGACAGATCCCAGAATTCGTCGCGATAGTCGGCCAGTGGTCGCGGGTCGCTAGCGCTGCCGACGCCCGCGTTGTTCACCAAGATGTCGATCGGCCCGAACTGGTCGTTGGCTGCCGAGACGAGCGTGCTGGACTGACTGCGGTCGGACAGGTCGCAAACCACACACGCCGCGTCGCCGCCTGCGTCGCGAATCGCCGCGGCCGTTTCGTTCAACTCCCGCTCGGACCGCGCGCTGAGCACGACGCGAGCACCTGCCGCGGACAGTTGTTGGGCGATGGCGCGGCCGATGCCGCGGCCGGCGCCTGTCACCAGCGCGATATGGGGAGCAAGATTGGGCGCCGCTGGAGTTTGGTTGGCAGGCGTTTCCATCGGTTCGACTCCGGAGTTGGGTTGCCCGCACCGGCGAGGGTGGGCAGGGCAGTTGCGAGTAGCGGTGGCGCGCCAAAGGAAAGCCTAGCAGACACCGCCGCCGTCCGCTCGCAAACTTGGGCGGGATTTGTGTTCGTGTCGGAGCCGAGTTCGTCGTTTTGGCGAACCTTTCTGAGACGGCGAGCCACTAATTGGACTGAGCCTGTTCCGTCGAGTCCGGTTGGGGCCACGGATGAAACGCGGATTGAACACGGATGCCTCCAACCACAAGTGTCTCGCTTGAGAGCTGTTCGCCGCGCATGCTACGGACGGCTGCTCGCCTCGCACAGCCGAGGATGCTCATGCTGCGGACGGCTGCTCGCCGCGCTCGCGCACGCGCGAGGGCGCCCATGCTGCGGACGGCTGCTCTGGTTGGGTGTTGTGCGACAGGGTGCTAAACTGCGGCAGTTTTTCACGGGCGAGGACGTCGCATTGTGTCACTCGATTCTGCGCATAGGGTCGAGTTTGTTTTCGCTCTCCCAATAGCTGTTTTGTCGTCTTTCGACAAGCTGTGACCCCGAGTGCCCGCGCCGATGCTGGAACAAGAGCTGAGTTTGCCGCTGCTGATTCAAGGGTTCAGCGAGGAGATGCGGCTGGGGGAGGTGTTGTTCTTTCCGGAGTTCTCCCGTTTGGATCAGGCGGATGCGGGGCTGCGATCCTCGCTTGGGCGAGATGTTCGCCAGTGGCTTGATGAGTTGGAGAGTGACGATCGACTCGAACTGCATCGTCGGCTTGTGCGCCGCGACTTGGCGCCGATCGAATGTCGTTATCGGTTGGCAGCGCCTGCAGAGGCTCAACGGCGTCCCGAGTCGGCGCCGTGGCATGGGGAGCTTGAACTCTGCTTCTATGGCGTGCAGTGGACCGAGCATGATGGAAGTTTGGTCGCCTATTTCCCCTCGCTCGGCATCGAGGTGCAGGGCGATTCGGCCGACAGCCTTGCGGAAAACTGCCGAGTGGAGACGCTGAATGCCCTGCGACGGCTCAGGCGGACTCATTCATTGCGGATGGTATGGGGACAGCAACGAGTCGAGTCGCTGTCGGTCGAGTTGGCGCCGATGCGCGTCGCATGGCACTCGCTGCGGCAGACGGTGCGACTCGAAGAGCAGGGCGAGGACACCGAGAAGTCGGTGCTGGACGAAGTGGCGACTCGCATTGCGCGCACGGAGACGGCGCCGGCTTACTGCCGCGACGAACTGGTCGCGCGAATCATTGAGCTGCTGACGGCGCGGCGCCCGGCGAGTTTGTTGTTGTTGGGGCCTTCGGGAGTCGGCAAGACGGCGCTGGTGGGCGAAGTGGTGCGACAGGCCTTGAGCGGAAGTGCGGCCCACCGCGATTCACAAGGGTCGCCTGCGATGGAGGCCAGACCTGTGTATAAGACCGATGGCACGCAGCTGATCTCGGGCATGTTGGGGTTCGGCATGTGGCAGCAGCGCTGCCAGCAGCTGTGGCGTGAGTGCTCCAAACGGAACGCGATTTTGCACGTCGGCTCGCTCGTGGAGTTGATGGAAGTCGGCAAGTGCGAAGGCCAAAGCCAGGGCATCGCGTCGTTTCTGCGCCCCTACATTGCCCGCGGCGATCTGCTGGTGATCGCCGAGTGCACGCCCGAGCAGTTGGCCGTGATTGAGCGAGCTGCGCCGCAGTTGCTAGCGGCATTTCAACAGCTGGAAGTTGCCGAGCCGGATGAGGCCACCGAGTTGCAGATCCTGCAACGTGTGCATGAGGACCTTGCGCAACATCGTGCCCAGCCCCTGACGGACTCGGCCTTGGAGCGACTGGCGGCGTTGCATCGGCGCTACGCCACTTACTCGGCGTCGCCGGGACGGCCGTTGCGATTCCTCCGCAATTTGGTCGCCGATCGGTCGTCGTTCGACGAGTCATTGACGGCGGCTGACGTGACCGAGGCGTTCTCCAAGGAAACGGGCCTGCCGCTGGCGATGCTCGAGGAGGTGGCTTCGCGGGAGCCATCGGACCGCGGCCCGGCCTGGGAGCCAGCGGAGCTGTTCGAGTGGTTTGCGAGTCGTGTGATCGGCCAGCAGGCTGCGGTGGGCAAGGTCGTCGATCTGTTGATGAAGATCAAAGCCAATCTGAATCGGGAGAACCGTCCGCTTGCCTCCTTGTTGTTTGTCGGGCCGACCGGCGTCGGCAAAACGGAGTTGGCCAAGGCGCTGGCGCGGTTTTTGTTCGGCAGCCCGCAGCGGCTGATTCGCATCGACATGAGCGAGTATGCCGACGGGCTCGGCGTGCAGCGGCTGATCGGCGACAGCTTGTCGAGCGAAGGCGTGCTCACCGCCAAGGTTCGCGAGCAGCCGTTCTCCATCGTTTTGTTGGACGAGTTCGAGAAGGCTCACCCGCTGTTCTTCGACTTGTTGCTGCAGGTGCTGGGCGAGGGGCGGCTGACCGACGGCGCCGGCCGGCTCGCCGACTTTCGCAATAGTGTCGTGATCATGACATCCAATCTGGGCACCGAGGACTTCGCCGCTCGGCGCGCCGGGTTCGACGGCAGCGTGTCAGCCGAGTCCGCCGAGGCGCACTTCATTCGGGCCGTGGAGGGGTTCCTGCGACCGGAGCTGTACAACCGAATGGAGGAGGTGATTCCGTTCCACGCGCTCGACGATGACACGGCGAGGCAAATCGTGCGCCGCGAGTTGGAGCTGGCCTCGCAGCGGGACGGCATCCGGCTGCGACCGATCGACTTGGAGATCGCCGACAGCGTGGTCGAGCATCTATTGCGGCGCGGCTTCGAGCCGGCTTACGGCGCACGCTCGTTGAAACGCGTGCTTGAGCGAGAAGTCTTGGTGCCGCTGGCATCAAAGCTGACTGCGTTCGGGACCGAGACGCCGTTGCGGGCCACCGTCGACGTGCACGCGAATAACGTGCGTGTGAGCGTTGACTCGATCCAGCATGTGGCGAGTGAGGTGCGTCGTCGCTCCACGTACCGGACACTGGAGGCCGTCCAACAATTGAGGCGATTCTGGCAGCGCATGCAGGGTAGCTCGACGGCTCGGGAGCTGCGCGATCGAGAGTTTCAGCTGCGCAGGTTCGTGACGCGCGTCGAGGGACGCAACAGTTATAGCGAGGCGGAGTTGCGGAAGATGGCCGAGCACGGTCGCTTGCAACGCTGGCTCCAGCAGATTGACGGCGCCGCGGACGAGCTGCTCAAGTTCGAGGATGCGGCGATGTTGATGCTGTGCCTTGGAGAACGCGCCGCGGAACAGGCGTTGACGGGAGATGCGCCCGAGCGGGAGGAGCAGGCAGAGGACCGTCTGAATCGCTGGCAACGAGAGATGGATGAGCTCACGCTGCGGCTGCACGCCGAATCGCTGGACAGCCCGGACAAGATGAACCTGTTCCTCTATGGCGGAGCACGGGAGGCGTTGGCGCAGCTCTGTGGTGGCTATGCGAGCATCTGCGCCGCGGCGGAGATCGAGCTGACGCTCTATCAGTTTCGCGAGGGCGATTCGGCGGGCGAGCTGACGCCCGAGAGGTGGACGATGGAGGAGCTCGCTTGGCACATCGATGCCGTGCCCAGGGCGGAGCAACCCCGATTTGACCAAGCCTGGCGGCTGGCTGAACCGAAAGACGAAGACCATCATCGCTATTTGCGCAGGCTGCGGGTTCGCGACGTTCGTGACTTTCTCGGGGACGCTGTGCCTGCCGGTACGCTGGGTTTGTTGCTCGAGCTGCGCGGCGCCATGGCGTTTGCCAAGTTCATGGGCGAGGCGGGGCTGCACGAGTTTGCAGAGCGGGATGGCAAGTCGTCGGTTTATGTGCTGGAGGAGCAACCGCCAGCATCCAAGTTCCTGCCACCCTGGCGATTTCAACGGGAGGCGCCCGGCACCAAGTTCGTCCGCCGCATCTACCGTCCGCAGGCGATCGAAGATCCGGTGCTTAAGCGGAGTCTGGCCAAGGGACGTCTCAACTTCGCCGAGGTGCTTGGCCAACTCATGGACGCTCGGCATCTTCGCGTGGCGAGAGAGGTGGTGACGCAATGAAGTTCACGATTCCGGTCTATGTGCAGACGGATAGCATGCCCCAGGGCGATCGTGTCTACCGGCTCGCCGCGTTGTTTCATCCGCACTTGACGGCCGAGGCGGCCACGCTGGAGCAGGCCACGGCCAGCATGAAGAAGACGCTGCGGAACGTGATTCAAGGGCACGTTCAGGAGCGGCGGCATGAGGAGTTGTCGCATCTGGCCTGGAACCCCGAACTGACAACCAAGCGGCTGCGCTTGTCCTTCAGCTTGGCGCGTCAGACGGTGAATGCACGGCTGCTGTTTGTGGCCTTTCGAGCGTTCGACCGCTGGCTGGCGTTCAGCCCAACCTACTTCGACTTGTGGTTTGAGGCCGACTCGCTGTCCCAGCTCGAGGAGCGGGCCAGCGCCGTGTATCGAGAGCACTTTCTCCGTCTCGAGAAGCAAGAGGGTGACAACTTCGTGTCGCCACAGGTGCGCGAGCCGCGCGGGCGAGCTTGGGCAACCACGATCGAGCTGACGCGTTCGACGAGCGAGGCGCGAGCCAACCTCGGCGACTCGTTGTTTGCGCTGCTCGGCCGCGAGGAGCAGATGGACGGCGATGCCGAGATCCATCGAGTCGGTCGCCGGCTGCGAGATCTGTTTCCCGGCGAGCTGGAGCAGGCGGTTCGCTACGACGACGTGGTCGAGGAGGTGGCTCGGTTGCTCGCGGGCGCCGACCGCCGGCCGGTGATGTTGGTCGGCCCGCGGCGAGTGGGGAAAACCGCCGTGCTGCACGAGATCGTGCGGCGCCGGATGCTTGACGAAAAGTCGCGGGTGAGCGATCGCGGCCACCTCTGGCTGATGTCCCCGCAACGACTGATCTCGGGCATGTCCTACGTCGGCCAATGGGAGTCTCGGCTACTGGCGATACTCGAGGCGGCGCAGCGCCGCGACCGAGTGCTCGTGTTCGACAATGTGCTGGGATTGTTTCAAGCTGGCCGTTCGATGCAGTCGTCGCTGTCGGTGGCTCACGTGCTGAAGGGCGCGATGCAACGACGCACTGTGCGAGTGGTTGGCGAAATGACACCCGAGGCGTTTGCCAAGCTCAACGAGCTCGATCGCGCGTTCGCCGATCTGTTTCACGTCGTGCGTCTGGAGGAGCCGGACGAGATCACGACGTACCAGATTCTGGTCGAAACGGCGCGGCAGTTGGAGGCGCGGTGGGGCTGCCAATTCGGGATTCGCGCGACGCCGGCCGTCTATGACATCCAGCGCCGCTTTGGACGCGACAGCGCTTTCCCCGGCAAGGGCTGCCAAGCTCTTGCGCGGTTGGCGATGAAACAGCACGCGCTGGGCGGCGGAGCCGAGTCGGCGTCCAACTCGATCGATCGACAACAGGTGCTCGACGAGTTTCAACGCGAGACCGGCCTGCCGATGGCGCTGATCGATGACACTCGCGCCGGCGCTTCGTCGTCAACGCAAAGCGGTGCAGCGAAGGAGCCGACGGCGGCCGATGGCTCGACCATTCGACAGCGGATCGGCCGCCGGTTTGTCGGGCAGCCCGAGGCGCTGCAGGCCGCTGTGGATGTGTTCTCGTTGCTCGAGTCCCGTCTGAACGACCCGACGAAGCCGGTGGCGACGATGTTATTGGTCGGCCCAACCGGCGTGGGCAAGACCCAGTTCGCCAAGGAGCTGGCGAGATGCTTCTTTGGCAACCCCGAGCGCCTCGTCCGATTCGACATGAACCAGTTCGTCGGACCTCGCTCCGCGGCGCAGCTGGTCGGCACGCTCCATCAGCCGGAAGGACTGCTGACGTCGGCCATTCGGCGCCAGCCGTTCTCCGTCGTGTTGCTCGATGAGGTCGAGAAGGCGCACGATGAAGTCCACAATATGTTGTTGCAGGTGTTGGGCGAGGGCCGGCTGACCGATGCGATGGGACGGACATGCGATTTCAGCAACGCGATCTTGCTGTTGACCTCGAATCTCGGCACCACGTCCAGCCCGGTGTCGGTGGGGTTTGCCACGGATGAACTTGACTCCCCGTCCCGCGCCAAGCACGCCGACGCGACGCGGCCGTCTGAAGGCGATCCGCCGTTGGGTGAGACGGTGGAGCAGAGCAAGATTCGGCGGGCAGTGGAGCGGTTCTTTCGGCCGGAGTTCGTGAATCGGCTCGATCGCACCATTGTGTTTCATCGGCTTTCCCGGTCTCACATGAACGGCGTGGCGCGGGCGCTGCTGGATGAACTGTTCGAGCGCCCCGGCCTGCAGCAGCGTCGTTGTCTCGTGGACATTCGCGACGAGGCGTTGGAGTGGATTATTGATCAGGGGTACGATCCATCGCTGGGCGCGCGGGCCATTCGCCGCGCGGTGGAGCAACAGTTGACCAGCCGCGTGGCCGAGTTTCTCGCCGCCGCGCCGCTGGATGGCCGGGCGACCGTGGTTCGCGCGTCCCGATTGCCCGGCGCCGACTCGCTGGAGGTTGAGGCCTCGCTGTTGGAGGAGCAGGGCGGCTTGCCTTGGGATCCGGAGGCCGTCGACATGGGCGCTGCGATCGACGCGCTGCGCCTCTTTATGGACGAGCGGTCTCGCAAGGTGGAGTTGTTGAAGCCGGCTGGCGCGATTGAGTCGGGCCAGCTGCCTCCCGACGTGCTGCGATACTACGAATTGCATGAGTTGCTGCAGGACTTCGCTCAGAAGCTGCGGCCGCTCGAGCAGGCTGTTCGGCGAGACGGCTCGCGGCAGGGCACGCGCGTGGTGCGGCACCTGAAAGCCCCGATCAAGAATCGCGCGAACTACGATGACAACGCGAGCCACTATAGCAGCGCCCGAAACGCGGAAGACGACATCGCTGACTACCTCGACTATCGAGATGAAACTGCCAGTGCCGACGACTCGGCGCAGTGTCGCGAGCTTCAGCTGATGTTCCGCCGCGCGGCCTGGATGGACGTGCTGCTGTGCGCCCAAGACCAAGAGCTGAACGAAGTGCTGGAGTTGGCCGTGAGTGGACCGCTGTTCCAAGACGCTCAACGGCGCATGTGCGGTGGTTTGTTCGCTCGATTGGCGGAGGTCTGCGGCGCGACATGCGAAGAGCAAGCAGGAATGACTTGGCGGCTGCAGGGCATCGCGGTCTCGCGGCTGCTCGCTTCGGAGGTAGGCTGGCACTTTGTCAGCGACTACGGATTGTCCGCATTCGAGGTGAAATCGCGAGTCGCGAACGAGGAGAACAACTCGGACGCTGCGGACGGGGGCGCTCTCTTGGGATGGCGAGGCCGCGCTGCGGTCGTCCGCCGCTACTCGCAGTTGGACGATCTGCCGAGCGCCGACGAGCTCTGGGATTGCTTGGCCGATCGGCTGCCGTTGCCGCCCGAGTTGCGACAGGTGGCGATGGAGGCGAGGGCGGCGGCGATAGCGATGGGCGCCTCGCCGCCGGGACCGAGTATGAATGAGCTGAGCGGCGACAACGAGCGGGGAGAGCAGGGCGGCTAGATCCGTCATCCGACGAGTACCAATCCATGTCACACTTCAAATTTCATTACTGTGTCTGGCGCGACGAGACCGATCTCTTCCACGCATCGTTGTTGGAGTGGTCCGAGCCGCTCGGCTTGGGACGAACGCGGCGCGACGCGGTGGACGATCTCAAACAATACCTCAAGTGGCGTTACGCCAAGTCCACGTGGATGGGCGAGCCCGAGTTGGAACAATGCGAGCACCAGCTGGTGCACGTGACGCTGCGCCCCGCCTACGCCGAGCGGCAGAGGCGGTTTCCCGTATCGCGATGCATGCGGCTCGGGGTGCATGTCTTCCACGGCAAGCTGAAGCACGGCGGGTTGGTGGCGGTGCTGCCGTCGCTGAACGAACGGCTGCAATGCCACGAGTCCGACGACATGCAGACGTTGGTCGAGTTTGTCGTCAAGCGACGGCTGGACGGCTGCACGCCACGCGAGTTGACGCGCTTTATCCCGCCCACCGAAATGGAGTACGGGTCGTTCTCGCTACACGTCACCGACCCGCGCGAAGGAGATCACGAATTGCTGGCGCCACCTGTGCTACGCAATGTCGCCGACCCCATCGCGGCGCGGCAGATGCGATCGTTGGTGGGCAACGCTTGGGAGCGCGACGCGGAGGTGAGGCAGCTAATCAACCGTCTGCGGACGGTGCGGGCCAACGTGATGTTGGTTGGCGAGACGGGCGTCGGCAAGTCGACGCTGTTGGCGACCGCAGCGCGGCAGTGCGAGCGCTCGGCTGAAGAGCAACGCCAGTCGGGCGAGCGGCGCCCTCATGTCTATTGGCAGTCCAGCGCGGGGAGGCTGATCGCCGGCATGCGCTACCTCGGCCAGTGGGAGGCGCGGCTCGAAGCGCTGATCGACGAATTGAACGACATGGAGGGCTGTTTGTGCATCGACAACCTCGCCGACTTCGTGCAGACCGGCGGCGCGGATGCGTCGAGCGGGCTCGCCGCCTTTTGCATGCCCTACCTGCAACGACGCGAGCTGCAGTTGGTCGCCGAGGCGACTCCGGCGGAGTTGGACGCCTGCCGCCGGCTGCTGCCGGGCTTCGATGACCTGTTCCAGGTTCAACTCATCGAGCCGCTGGATCGCCAACGGACGATCGAGGTGCTGCGGCAGCAATCGTCCACGATCCGCCGCTCCAGCCAGGTGGCCGTCGATGACCTGGTCGTGGCGACCGCGACGGTCGATCTCTTCCAACGGTTTCTGCCGTATCGCGCACTGCCGGGAGAGGCGAGCCACTTTTTGACCGAGGCGTTGCACGAGGCATCGCGCCGCCAGGGCGCCTCGCTGGATGCCGATGACGTGCGGCGCCGTTTCATTCGGCAGACGGGCCTGGATGAGCGGTTCGTGGATCCGCAAGTGCGGCTGCAACGCGACCAGGTGACCGGGGCGCTCCGCGCCGACGTGATTGGACAGAACGAGGCCTGCGATGCCGTGGCGGATGTTGTGCTGCGTTTCAAGGCGGGATTGTCCGATCCGCAGCGACCGCTCGGCGTGCTGATGTTTTGCGGCCCGACCGGCGTCGGCAAAACCGAGCTCGCCCGCAGTCTGGCTCACTATCTGTTCGGCGCCGGCGATGAGGACTCCTCGCCAGTCACGGGCGCTGCCCGAACGGCGATGGTTGACGAGCGACTCGTGCGGCTCGATATGAGCGAGTATGCCGGGCCGCTGGCCGCTGAGCGACTCTTGCGACAACCCACCGGCGAGGCGAGCCCGTTCCTGCAGCGGATTCGTCGCCAGCCCTTTTCGGTCGTTCTGCTGGACGAAGTGGAGAAGGCCAGCCCCGAGATCTACGACGTGCTGCTGAATGTGTTTGACGAAGGCCGCATTAGCGACGAGTTTGGACGCGTGACGTACTTCCGCAACGCTGTCATCATCATGACATCCAATCTTGGAGCTGCGTCGAAGGCCAGCATCGGCTTCAACGGCGACGAGTTTGGGGCGGCAGCGGGCCGCGATGCAAAGGCCGCCGTGTTGCCTCGCGAAATGCCTCACGACCGCGAGCTGGGCGGGCCGGCTCGGCAACGGTATCTCAGCGCCGTCCGGGACTATTTCCGTCCCGAGTTCTTCAATCGGATCGACGTGGTGGTCCCGTTCGGCTCGTTGGGGCCTGCGTCGATTCGGCAAATCGCCGACAAGGAGCTGCGAGAGATCGCAGGGCGCGAGGGGTTGCGTCGCCGTGGCATTCGCGTCAGCTGGACGGAGGATGTCGTCGACCATTTGGCCAAGCTGGGCTTCGACGCCCGCTATGGCGCTCGGCCGCTGCAACGGGCTGTGGAGACCGCCGTCGTGGCGCGATTGTCGGTCTGGCTAGCCAAGCACGCCGATCAGCGCGATCTCGAGCTGCGGTTGACTTTGGACAACCGCGGCGGAATTGAGTTGCAGCCAAGCCAGGGTTGAAACACGGCTGAAACACTGTCGCTCGTGGATTGCAAGGAACTTGCTCACGCCAAGTCGCCAAGACGCCAAGAAATCGAATGAGTCGAAATTGACATGCTCACTCTTGGCGACTTTGCGTCTTTGCGTGTTCCACGACTCGGGCAGGTCACTTCTTTTTCAGTGTGAACGTGCCGTAGTAGCCCTTGAGTGACTTGTACTGCCCTTGAATCGTGGTCGCGTCAGCCTGACCGGACCATTGGTATCGGTCGCCGTCAAGCGTCGCTTGCCCCTGCAGTTCGGTGCGGCCCTTGCCCGGCTTGCCGTCGAAGGCCACTTCGTACTTAAACGGGTCGCCCATAAAGGTGCCGCTAAAGGTGGCTTTCCACTGATTGCCTTCGCGGGTGAGTCCCGTGCAGCGCAGCGGCCCGGTCGTGTTGTACTTGCGATTGTTCCACTGCCCCTCCCACACAGTGTCGGAGTCCGCGCTGGAGTCCGCAGCGGAAGCGGGCCTCGACGAAGTGGTGGGCGAAAGGCAGAGCAGGCTAGCGATTATGAGGCAACGCAGCATCGACGACATTAATTTGTCCTCTGGCGAGTGTGTGGAGTTGGAGCGAGGCCCGGGAGCCGTCTAGTTTAATAAGTCGGGCCTCCATCGCAGGCGACCCTTGTGAGGCCCCGGAGGCCGGTCGGGCCTTGACGATAGATGTCTCGACGGCCCGCGATCTTTCACGACTTCGAAATTTTCTTGGGGGATCGGATCGGGCGTCGCCCGGCGAACGCAGGAAACGGTAGATCCAAGTATGTGGATTCGTGGGGTTAGGGGCTTTCCAACGAGCGGTGGGCGGGGCGAATGATGCATCTGAATTCGAGTTCAGCATCTCACATTGGGGAGGGCGACGTATAGTTAGGAAAGTTTGCCGACCCTGCCGGGATTCCGGGGGGGCCGTGCGCGGTCCCAGCATGGCAAGTCCATGGTGCTCAGCGTCGGCGCGGCGAACGCATCCTCTCAACGCATCCTATCCGCGAGACGGCTTTGACTGCTCCTTCCGGGGTGATCGTCCCCGTCGATCCTAAGCAGGAAGACTTTGACACCGCGTCGCAAGACGGCGAGGTGATGACCGATGCGCGCCGTGCGCTCGCCTCGCTGATCGGCCAGGCGGTGTTCGCCATCACGACCTTCGTCACGGGGGTGGTGATCGGTCGCTGTCTGCTGGAGGAGCAGTTCTCGCTTTACTATTTGGCGATGACGGTGGTGCTGGTTGCGCGCAATGTGCAGGCGGAGCTGGTGACGGCGCCGTATGCGGTCTTTCGCCAGCGACGCCACGGGCAGGACCGCCGCGAATACGCCGGCAGCGTGGTGCTGCACGAACTGGCGTTGACGGCGGTCGGAGTGGCCGTGGTGTTGGCCATGCTTGCCGCGGCGCAGTTTGACTGGGTGCCACGGGCGCTGACGCCCACGTTGTTGGTGATGTTGGCGGTGACGCCTTTCTTGCTCGTCCGCTCGTTCCTGCGTTCATTCAGCTTTGCCAGCTATCGCTTTTGGGCCGCGGCCGGGATCGACCTGTCCGTCGGCGTGGTGCAGATCGGGGGCATCCTGATTCTTTGGCGAGCGGGGATATTGTCGGTTCCGGCGGCTTATGGCGTGATGGGCCTGGCGTGTCTGACGGGCATTCTCGTTTGGCGTTGGACCAAGCCGGAGAAGCTGTCATTCGTGTTGCGACGGTTTTGGCCGGACTGGATCGAAAACTGGCGATTTTCTCGCTGGGCGTTGGCGTCTCAGCTGACCGGCACGAGCTCGCCGTACCTCGTCCCTTGGCTCCTGGAGCTTTATCACGGCTCGTCGGCGACGGGTGTCTACGGCGCTTGCTTCACGTTGGTGGGACTTTCCCTGCACTTTGTGACGGCTTTGGCCAACTACTTGACGCCTCGGGCGGCCGACGCGTTTGTGCGCTACGGCTCGTTCGCGTTGAGACAACTGTTGAAGCGTTGCGCTGCGATTGTCGTGATTGTGATCGGCGCCGTCTGCGTCTCATTTGGAGTGTTGGGTGACTGGCCCGTGACATTTATCTACGGCGCCGCGTACGCGGGCGGAGCGACAACCTGCCTGTTGTTGGCGCTGTTCACGTTAGCGATCGGCATTTCCGTGATCTGTGGAAACGGCTTATGGGCGGTCAATCGGCCCGAGTGCAATCTGACAGCGGATGTGACGACGATGATCGCCACCATCGGCTCGGCGTTTTGGCTGATTCCCTGGCTGGGCAAGGAGGGCGCCGCGGCGGCGATGTTAATCGGCGCTGGGGGAGGCGCGGCTGTCCGCGCCGGCGTTTTGCGACGTGTGCTGGCGCAATTGGATGGCGCCCGCCACGAATCAAAGCCTGGCGGGCCGCTGCGCACGGCCCGACATTCATGAAAGAGACACCATCGTCCGCTAGTTCCGGCAGTTCCGGCAGTTCCGGCAGATCCGGCAGATCCGGCAATTCAAATTCAACCAAGGCACTCCCGGTGAGCAGTTCACAGCACACTCGCGCTCGGATCGAATGCGTCGCACCCGCGTCGCTGGATCGCGATCTGCTGGCGAAGTGGCGCGCGGCGGCCGGCGGCTCCGCCAGTCCGTTCCTGTTGCCGGAGTGGACACAATGCTGCGGCGAGCTCGACAGCCGAGTGCGTGTCGGCATTGTCGAGCTGGAGAGGCAGACGGCGTTCCTGCCGCTGGAGCTGCACGGGCGGTCCGCAATGCCGGTGGGAGACCGCTACAACGATCTGCAAGGCTTTATCGCCTCGCCCGGTTTTCCGTTGGAGCGACTGACGATCGAGTCGGTGTTGCGTGGCTGTGGCGCGTCGACCTTTCGATTTCGCCACTGGCTGCAGCCGACATCCGGCATGCAGCCGCACTGTTGGAGCGCGCACCCGTTCTACTACATCGATCTCTCCGAGGGGTTCGAGGCCTATTCGGAGAGTCGGCGAGGCAACAAACGTCATAAGTTGCGGCGCGAGATCGGACGTCTTGAACGCCGGGCAGCGGATGAGTTTGGCAGCGTGGACATCCAGTGGGTGACCGATCCCGAGGTGATGTCGCAGCTGCTGACCTGGAAGGAGTCGCAGGCGAAGGCACAGGGCTGGGAGCAGTCGGGCATGGAGAAGGCGCGTCCGCTGCTGGACGCCACGCTGGGCGGCGAGCTAATGTCGGGCCAGTTGGCGGCGCTGCGATTTGGCGATCGCCTGGTCGCGGCGGAGTACTACTTGCGCAGTGGCGATCTGCTGCACGCCTGGATCCGAGCGTACGACGCCGAGTTTGCGAAGTACGGCCCGGGGCACCTGCTGTTTTGGAAGTCGGCGGAGGAGGCTGCGGCGCAAGGCATCCAGCGCATTGATTGGGGTTCCGGCGAGGACGCGTTCAAGTCCAAATTCGCCTCGGGCACGTTCGACGTGTCGGCAGGCTGGGCCGACACGAGCCGACTGCGCGCTGCGCTGCGGCGGCGAGCGGCCGACTGGGCCGGCAAGTTCGGTTTGCGTCACTATGCGGGGCGCTGGGCAGCTCGACTCCGCGCCGTGATCACTTCCTGAGCTCCGCAGTGCTATTCCGTCTACCGAAGGATGAACTTCCATGCAGCCGCTGATTCATCACGAGTCGCTGGAGCCCGGCGCCTTTGAGACGCGGATCGTCGCGCTCAAGCATCGCTTGCACGAGCTTGATTGGTTCTCGGACGAAGGGCTTGCCGAGATCATCGAACGCCACCCGCGGCACGCGCTGTCCATTTGCGGCATGCGCGATCGCAACAAAGAGGGCTGGACCGAGGGGCGGCATGACGGCTTGTCCGGTGCCCAGATTCTCGACTCGCTCCAACGCGGCCGCTTTTGGCTCAATGTTCGTGAGATCTACCAACACCAGCCGGCCTTCAAGGATCTCGTGGATCAGCTTTATCGGGAGATGGAGCAGGTCGATCCTCTGCTCAGCACCCAATGGCGGAATGCGACGCTGCTAATCTCCTCGCCGACCGCGTTCGTGAACTTCCACCTCGACGTTCCGTGCAATCTGCTTTGGCATATCCGCGGTGTGAAACGCGTATGGATCTACCCCCGCGACGAGGAAAGCGTGGTCACGCGGCCGGACTTGTTCGCGACAATCGCGCAGGAACAGACCGAGATGCTCCACTACGACCCGGCGATGGACGAGCGCGCGATGGTCAGCGACATGCAGCCCGGCGACATGTTCTCGTGGCCGCAGCACTCGCCGCATCGCGTCGACAATATCGAGGGGCTGAACGTGTCCCTATCGACCGAGCATCTGACGACCAACGCGCGACGGCGGATCCGCGTGCTGCAGGCCAACCATTTCCTCCGCACGCGCCTGGGCGTGGCCGCGTTGGACGAGCGAACCGACACGGTCGGGGCAATGTGCAAACGCGCGGGCGCCACGGGCTTCCTCGCCCTCCGCAAACTGCTCGGACGACGTCCGCAGGGCAAGAAGGGATATCCGGTCACCTTCAAGCTCGACCCCGCGGCCCCTGAGGCGCGAGTGGAGTTGTAGCAAGCTCTTACGGCTGTTACGGCGTCAGCTGGTGCTCGCCGTCGGCGAAGATCTGGTGGCACTTGTTGCAACTGGCGACCATCGATTCGTAGCTCTTGCGCGCGGCGGCGAAGTCGCGCTTCTTTGCGGCGCCGTAGAAGTCGCTGCCGTGGCCGCGCACGACGGCGGCGAGCTTCTTCCACTCGTCCCCCTTCTCCTCGGGACCGCGACTCAGCAGCAAATTGCAGGCCTCGGCCAACACCAGCGAGTCGCCCTTGATCGCTTTCCAGCCGCCGCGATCCGCGGGCTCGCTGGCCATCGCGGTGCGGACCCGTTTGAACGCGGGCTCAAACATGTACTCCATGAATTCGTGCATGTCATCTTCAACCGGCGCCGGCTCGACCGCGGCTTGCCAGGCGATGACCGGCGCCGCCAACAGGGCGATGGTGAATAGGACGATCAAGACGCGACGAAACTGGAGAGGGTTGGACATCGGGAAACTCCAAGGTGGAATATGAGGGAATCTGACGGAGCGTGGTCGGGCCTCCATTGCAGGCGACCCTTGTGAGGCCCGGTGGACCGGTCGGGCCTCCATCGCAGGCGACCCTTGTGAGGCCCGGTGAGCCGGTCGTGACCTTGCGATGTGCTAACGTGCGCTTGCAACGACGAGATCGCATGGCACCATCATAGTTTGCGCTCGTCGGGAAGAAGGAGAATCTCCTTCGGGAGTTGTTCTTCCGTCATCCCGAGCGTCGCGAAGCGGTGACAATGCGGGCGGCGACGGCCATCCGCACGAATCCCATCCCGACGCGGAACACGACGCTGGCGGGAAACGAGATCGCAAGCGCCTCGAGAATCATGCGATTGCGCGCCAGAACGACGACGTAAAAGATCAGCCCCAGACCGACTGCGGCCAAGACCCAGCCAAACAACTCACGCACCCAGTGGGACATCGCTTAATCCTTGTTGTCGACGAATTTTGCCCGCGCGCGCTCGAGCAACCGAAACTCGGGCTCGGCCTCGCTGGCCAATGTCTGCCGCAAATGCAACGCCGCTTGCTCGGCCGATAGCCGCCGCCAACGGAGCATACCCAGCGCCGCCGTGGGCAAGGTGGCCGCCAACGCCAGCAGCCAAGCCAAGGTCACGACTCGGTAGACCGACGGGTCGAAACGAAACTGATTCACGACAAACTTCTCGAAGGGCAGGGCGGAGAGAAAGTAGATTGCCAGCGCCATCGCGAGCGGCGCTCGCAACAATCCCCACGAGTAGGCGGTCACGGCAGGTGCGTTGGAAGACTCAATCGCCTGACCGGATGCGGACTGCTCGACGTCCACGTCTTTCGCGTCCGCAACTTCGGATGTGGCCCTCAAGTCCACCGGCTCGTGAATCGGCTCACCCGTTAACGCGTCGAGGTTGCGCGCTTCGCCGCGTCCGCCGAGTCGCCAGCGTTGAAAGCCACGCACATCGAGCTCTAGATAGCGGACCAGCAACGCAACCAGCAACACCAGTGCCAGGGCTTGCCGAATGTCCACGCCGTACCAGCCGTCGTACATCATCCGCTCGCGCCAAGAGAGCAGCAGCGGTGTGCCGAGAGCGACGATCAGGATGGTCGGCGTCGCCAGTGCGCTGCGCTTGGACAGGCCGATCGCGGTGACGACCGAGACGCTCAGCACGATGGTCCAGGGTAGAAATACCGACGCGGACCAGAGCAACAAGGCGGCGCCGATGCCGGCCGTGAGCCAGGTCGCCGCCCGCTGTCTTGTTGAATGCATGGGCTGAGTGAGCCAGCCGAACCGCTTGGACAGCCAGTCCATGGGGGCCGTGGGCTGCCCCGACTGATCGGGTCGCGAACTTGGATCGCGATGTGTGGGCGAGTTGCTCATTGGATTACCCTCGCGTTCCCACAGAGCGGCCGCGGCCGGAACGCAATAGCTCGACTTCCGCCACGATTCGAGAGACGAGCCGCGCGTCGCTGAAGGTGGCGACCTTGGCGCCGACGCGTCCCATTCGCTCGCGCAACTGGGACATTGACTGCTCGGTCTCGCGTTGACGCTCTTCAAGCAGGATGCGGCGGGCGGCGGGGTCGGCGACCTGCAACTCATCGGGCTCGGGGACGCCATAGAGCAGCATGACGCGGTGGTAGGCAGCTCGCGCGAGACGCACCGCCTCCTCGAGCTTGTCCACCTCGTCTAGATAAACGGGCGCGGCGGTGATCACCACAAACAGCTCGTTGTCTTTTGCTCTGGCCACACCCCGCACCAACGATCGGCAGATCGTGTCGAGCGTCGCATGGCGAGCCGACGCGAGTCGTTGGGCGGGAGGCACGCCGAGCGGAATCCAATCGGACGGGTGATCGGCGAGAAACTGCCTGCAGGCAAAAGACAACTCTTGGCGGTCTTCCACTAATCGATGCTCGTAGCCCGGCGGCGATTGCTGGAGATGCGCCAGAGCCATGGCCAGTTGTCGCCGCTGGCGTCGCCTGCGCCCCGAGCGAGTGAACCGCAGCCAGCCGAGCTGTGGGTTGACGCGAGGGTCCAGCAACTCGGGGTAGTGGTGCAGGCAGGTCGCCCAGGTGACTTCGACGAGATCCTCAAACACGATGCCCGGCGGCACCGAGTGCCCGCCGACATGTGTCAGCAGGGTATGCAGCAATCGCGTCAACTGCCGTTCGCCAAAACCATGCGGCAGCCAGTTGGTGTTCGAGCCGCTGACGATCAGGCTGGCGACGGGGTCGCGGTCGGCCAGCAACAAGCGTGCGATGGAGCCGGCGATCCCGGCCACTCGGTCGGCCGGCGCCGGTCCGGGTCGGCCGACGAACTGATAGAGCGACAGGTCCGTGATGATCGTCGAGCGAACGGGCGTCTCTCGTTCGTACTCGCATGACATCAAGCGGCCGAGCCGCGCGGAGACCTTCCAGGCGATCGTTTTGGGGGGATCGCCGGGCAGGTAGTCGCGAATCGAAAGCAGCTCGCCGGCGCCGCCGGGGCGTTGGAATCGATGCTGTCCGAGCGTGAGTTGGGCGTTGTTCTGTTTGAGCACCGACACGGTGGTCTCGGGACGAACGAGCAGCGGCAACACGGTGAGCTCTTGGCGGAGCGGCACAAATCGATGGTGCTCGAACAGCCCGGCGCCGTCGGTGACGCGCACGTGCAGGCCCGGCATGGTGAGTCGTCCGAGCCTGCGCAGCAGCAGCAGATAGCTCCAGGTCCAGGCAGTACCTGCGCGGGCGTCACTGACAGCTCGCGGCGAGCCACCCACGGCCACGCCGCCGGCCGGCAACACATCCTCGACCCAAATCCGCAGGCCCGCCAGGCGACGATGCGGAGTTGCCTGCAATTGCACGCTGGTCACATCGTCGACCCGTCGCACCAAGCTGCGTTGTCCGCTGGCGTGAGCGGCGCCTTCATCCCACCACTTGCGGTGAATCGACTGGAACACCTCGTCGGCCGTCAGCACTCGCCACTGAAACACCAGCCACTCGAGCCAGACCCAGAACAGCACGGTCAACGCGGCCAGTGCGACGGGCTCGTGACGAAGCACGATGGCGGCCACAAAGCCGGCCCCGGCAATCATCAGGATCCAGATGGCGCGTCGAGTAAGCATGTACGTTCAAACAGTTATTGCCGGGCGCCACGAATCGGAACCGAGCGAACAACGTCGGCCACGACCGTTTCGACCTGCACGCCGGACAATTCGGATTCGGGCTTCATGATCAGGCGATGCGAGAGCACGGGATAGGCGATGGCTTGCACGTCGTCGTGAGTAAAGTAAGAGCGTCCGGTGAGCAGCGCGCGGGCCTTGGCGGCGCGTTGCAGGAAGATCGCGGCGCGCGGGCTGGCGCCGAGCAGGACGTCCGGGTGCTCGCGGCTGGCGCGGGCGAGATCGACCACGTACTCCTGCAATTCGGCGACGCCGTAAACCTGACTGACTTGATGCTGGAAGCGCAAGATCTGCTCGGGCGACCAGAGCGGCTCGATGGTCGCTTGTTGCTCGCGTTGCAGCGCCAGCAGTCGGATCTCGGACTCGCGGCTGGGATAACCGACCTTGATGCGAAAGAGAAAACGGTCGAGCTGGGCTTCGGGAAGTCGGTAGACTCCTTCCTGCTCGACGGGGTTCTGCGTGGCGAGCACGATGTAGGGCGCGGGCAGCGGGAGCGTCTCGCCCTCGATGGTGACTTGACGCTCTTGCATCGCCTCCAGCAACGCCGACTGCGTCCGCGCCGGCGCCCGATTCAGCTCGTCGGCCAACAGCAGCTGGCAAAACACCGGGCCGGTCTTGAGCACGAAGTCGGCCGACTTGTTGTCGAACACTTTCGTGCCGGTGACGTCCGAAGGCAGCACGTCGGGCGTGAACTGAATTCGCGAATAGTTGAGCCCAAGCACGCGCGCGAAGTCGCGGCACAAGGTGGTCTTGGCGGTGCCGGGGACGCCTTCCAGCAGGCAGTGCCCGTTGGCGATCAAGGCGATCAGCACCTGCGAGATGACCGCATCCATGTCGACCAGATTGCGGCTGAGCGACTCGCGCGTGCGGCGCGTCAATGCGGCGGCTTCCTGCGCCAATTCGTCGAGTCCGGATGGTTCAATCACAATCTACAATCGCCTCGCATGGCAACTTGAAAATTAGGCTCGCGCCCCGTCTGCCGGGCCACCGGTCGGGCCTCCATCGCAGGCGACCCTTGTGAGGCCCGGTGGACAGGTCCATCCTAACTCGTTGGGTGGGTCGCCATCGCAGGGCCGGGGCCCGCCGTGACTTCGCGAGCCTTCGCAGGTCCTGCGGCGCGGACAGGGTGCAGGATAGCCGAATTCCCCCGCGCGGTGTCCGCTGACGCATCGCAAATGCGATCAGAGTTTGCACAGCAGATCGCCCTCCTCGTGCCTGCGTCGCCATTGCTGGACGGCTTTCTCCAGGCTGGCCAGACGCCGGCTTGTCCAAGAGCCGAGCGACTTGCGATACACCTGGTTCAGTGTTTGGCGGATATCTCGACGAAACGCCTTGGCGGCGCCGCCGCTGACGCTGGCCAGCACCTGTTCCCAAGTGGCCAGTGCGCCGCCCGCGACGTCGGAACGCAGCTGGTCGAGCAGCACGATTGCGGCCTGCCGTCGCTCGATGGCAGCGCGGATTTGCGGACCACGCCCTGACGCGTCGGCGATGCTGCCCGGATCCGTGCGCCGATACAACAGCCGGTGCAGCAGCCAGAGTCCCAACAGCACCGACAGCGAGACGATGATCACCCGCATCAACGTGTGCTCGGGGATCGCGTCCATAATGTCGGCAAGCAGGTCGTTGATGACTGCCTCGTCTTCCGCCCCGGCCAACACCAGATTGGCGAACTCCAGCAAAGCTTCGGGAGGCAGGTGCCGCATTGCCTCGATCACGTCAGGCGGATCGGGTGGCGGAAGAAAAACGTCGTTGGGCTGCTGCGGCGTGATGACAAATTGGTTCGCGATGATCAGCACATCCGTGCGACGGCCGGCGGCGAGCCACTGCAACGCCTGTTGGGCAAACCCGGCGTTGTCCTCGCAGATCAGCATCTGGTTGGTAAAGATCGACTGGTCGGCGAGAATCACCGCCTGCGGCGTGTCGCCTTCGATGGCCACGCCGAACAGCCGGTCGACGCCGGGGAAGCGGGCAAACGGTGTCAGTTTTCTGTCAGGCGCGAGCGGCGCCACGTCGATCGTGCCGGAGCGGTTGGTGGCAAGTCGCTGCCAGCCGCTCCGCATCCAGTGGCGACCGGGATAGTCGGCGTCATCCTCGGCCAGGACATCGGCGAGCGGGCAGTCGGCGAAGCCGCGGAATCCAACGCTCGGGTCGACCTGGACCGGTCCGCGTCGGACCGCAACGCCCCAAGGCAGGAACGTGAAGTTGCCGCGGTCTGTCGCCAGCAATAACGCGCCGCCATCGTTCACGTACTGCATCAGATTCGGCAAACTGCGACGTGAGTTGCCCAGCACGATCATCAGCGAGCGGCTAGTTGGAACCGCTTGCCACGACGAGACGGAATCATGGACATGAATGCCGTTCAGTCGGCAGAGCATCGCCAGCCCGTTGTAACCCGACTTCCAATCTTCGGTGGAGACGGTGGGCCGCCTGGGCTGTGTGGGTCGCGGCTGCGCCTCGGCACGCGGCGCGGCCAGCGCCAGCAACGCCAGCAACGCGAGCAACGTGGCGCCCGCGCGGGCGAGCCAGCCGTGCGGCCCGCAACTTGGCGAACGCTGCCCCTCCGAATTTGCCACCCTCATTCGTCTTTACCTTCGACCGTGGCGACCGCGTTGGCGGGTGTCGAAGCCGAGGAGAAGTCGGGCCGCGATTTGCCTCCGGCCAGTTCATGCAGCAACGCGGCGCCGTGATCCAGGTGGTCGGTCGAAATGGCGAGGTGTTCCGGTGCATAGCGGGCCGAGGCATATGTCTCGACCAACGCTGCAATCTCCTCCCGTCGTTCCGGAGTGTCTCGCACCAACGACTCACGAACGTCGCGGGTATTCCAACTGGCCGCTTGCGCACCGCGACTCCAGAGCACAAACTGATCGAAGGCCGCGATCAAATCCGTGCGATTGCGGATGGCTTGAATCAGCCATTGAAGACGCTTCCCCGCGATCGCGTGCTGGACCGCCTGTCGGCGAGCAGGGTGCTGCTGCCGTCGGACCCAGACCGTCGCCAACACGCCGATGCCGAGCCCGACTGCCAACCAAATGCCGGCCGTCTGCCAGGGGAAGTCGCCGCCAGCCGGTGGAGACGGCGGCTGCGCCTGGTTCAGCCAACTCGTGGAGTGTCCGCCCGCATTCCGCTCGCGAGTGCGCCGGTCGATTCGCGACATGCTGTCGCGGAGCTTGCGCCGCATTTCGGGCGATGTTTCGTTGATCGACTTTTGGACGCTCTTCTGCGCCATCGCCACGAGCCGTTCCAGAGCGTTCGGGTCGCCGTGCTTGACATTGCGATTGGCGTTGCGGGCCGCATTGAGCAGAATCCGATTCATCCGCTCACGAAAACCTTCATCGGGACTGGTCTGCTGTGGGGCCGCTTGGCGCGTCTCGCGAGGCGTTGGGCGTCGCGGCGAGCTGTTCGGCGTCGGCTGTTGAGGGGGCGGTTGAGGGTTGGGCGGAGTGGTGCCGGGAGACTTCTTGGCCCGCGGCGACGATGGATCGGGCTGTTTGGTGCTTGGTTGCTTGCTGTTGGGACTCCCTGGCGGCGTCGTGCCGGGAGTGGTTGCGGAACGTGGTGAGCTGGACGGCTGCTTGCCGGATTTTCCCGGCGTGGAGTTGCGAAGCGTCGGTTCTCGTGGAGGCGAAGAGTTGCGAGGTTGCACCGGGCCGCGAGAATCCGGGGGCAGGCCGTTGGGAGTTGCCCGCGGTGTCGCAAACGGGTCGTCGTTCGGCCCGTCCTGTTTTCCGCTGGCTCGCCATTGAGGTGGAATTCCCTGTGTCGGGTCTTGCTGCTGCCGGATGTTGAAACCGAGCTCTTCGGGACGGCGCATGCCCAACTGCTTGGCCTGCTCGATCAGCTCGGGTGGCAGATTGTGCATGAGCGCCAACGCTTGAAACAGCTCCGCCGGATCCGCCACATCGGGAAATTCGCGAAACGAGTCGTCGTCGGCGCGGGTCGAGGGGACGGCCAGGGCCCCAGCCAAACAGATCAAGCCAAGCCAACGCCAACAGCGCGCCGTGCGGGTTTCCCCGGGCTCGCGCCCGGGGCTATTTTCTGTCGCCCCTTGCGGGGCTGTTGCGCGCGCAAAAGCCCCGACAGGGGCGACAGCTCGTAGCCACGGGCGCAAGCCCGTGGAAGTCGTGCGAATGGCGCGCGCAAAAGCCCCGACAGGGGCGACAGATCGTAGCCACGGGCGCGAGCCCGTGGAAGTCGCGCGAGTGGCGCGCGCCGTGCGCGGTTGCCCGGGCTTGCGCCCAGGGCCAATTTCTGCCACCTCAAACGGGGCTGCTGCGCGCGCGATTTCAACCATAGCTTGATGGTGGGTTATCGTGTTGGGCCCGGAGTCGAACGCCTGGGAACGTGATATTCTAAAAGCAGACATCGGCTCGACGCTCTCCAAGTTTAACGGTTTTGCAGGGCAACTTCCTAGTGTTTCGACCTCTGGTCCAGCCGTGACGAATCCTGTCCGCCCCCTTCCGGAGGAGACTTCTACCTCGTGGCGTGCCCGCCGTGCATGCCGAGTGGTGGTTGTGGTGTTGGCATGGTTGGCCCAACCCGGGGCGTTGGTTTGCGGCGAGTCGCCGGTGACTCGCGCTGAATATCGCCGGGTTTGCCGCGAGATTGCCGACGAGATGCGCCGTCAGGTGTTTCGGGATCCGCGCGACTGGGTCGCTCGACGACGCAAGTTTGACGCGATCTCCCATTTTGCTTTTGTCCAGGCGCGGTTGTGGCGTTGGACGGGGGAGCCGCGATATGCCGACGACGCGCGGGAGTTTCTCCGCGCCGTCACCGACCAACGGGACAGTTTGCGAGAGGCCGATTTCTTCACCGTCTACCCGTTCGCCATGGCCTGCCGCATGCTCGATGCGGACGGGAAGCTCGACGATGAGTCTCGGCGGGCGGCGCGCGAGTTTATGACTCGTCGGTTTCGCGCTCGCGAAGTGGGGGATCACAATCGCGCCTTCACGCGCGCCTGCGGTCTCGCGCTTGCCGCTCAGCTCGAGCCGGATTGTGCCGCGGCCGACAGCTGGCGGCAATATGCCGACGACGTTTGGCGTCTGTGGACACAGTTGGGCGACGTGACCGAGAACGCACCCAACTACAACCGAATCGACAGCGTCTATCTGTTTCTGCTCGCCGATTTGTTGGGACGTGGTGAGGAGATGCGGCGGCCGCAAGTGCGCGGCATGTACAACCGATGGCGAGAGCAATTGACGCCGTCCGGCGCCATTCCGGCCTATGGCGACTCGGGGCAGGGTCAGCTGGAGCCCAATGCGGACTGGCCGCTGCGGCATGGTTGGGCAGAATGGGTGGCCGGCTTCGAACGCGCCGCAGTCTGCTACGGCGATGGGGCCTTTCGCGACGCGGCCGCTCGGCTCTTCCGTCGCGGCATGCGCAGCGAGCCGCTCGGGCGGCGCTACTTTCACGCGCAGTCCCTGAGCGCCTTGATGGAGGCGGGCGAGTGGACTGATGACACGCTGGCTTCGGTTCCGATGCCCATGCGATCGCAGCTTCAGCGACGTCCCGATCCGTGGTCCGAGTCCGTCCTGGACAAACTGGTGATGCGGCTGCCAAGCGCTGACGCGACCCCGTACTTGTTGATGGACCTCTACAGTCGCGGCCACCATGGGCATGTCAATCAACATGGCGGGATCAATTGGCTCGAGGTCCAGCAAGTGCCGATGGTCATGAGCCTGGGTTACAACAACCGCGGTCCCGAGCATACCAATGCGTTGTTGGTCCGGCCGATGGACGGCGGCTTTCCGGATCCTGCGCCGCTGGCGGCCAATCGTTGGCACACGGCCAGCGTGCCGACGTCGCGGCTGCCGCGTGTCGCGGGGGATCCCCGCCTTCGCCGGCTGGGTGAGTTTGCCTTGCGCGTGGCAACGCGCCGTGGCGTGACGCTATGGGCCGACAATCTCCGCTTGAGCGGCCCGCAGGGTGAGCAGTTGCTCGAAGGCTTCGAGAATCCCGCCGGCTGGAACCATTCGCCGCACGTCACCGGACTCGCACGCGAGGGCGACTTCGGGCTTGTTTGGCAGTTCTCGTCGGGCTCGTTCATGGCGACCAACTCGGCCGTGACCCAGCGGCTGTCGGAGCTGACATTTGATTGTCACCGTTTCCCGGAGCTGAAGCTCGATTGGAAGCTCTCGGATGTTGACGAGGCCGCTCGACCGCTGATCCTGCGTTGTGGCGAGGACTTTCACGTTCACATCCCGCAGCACCAACCTCGTTTGCTCGACGCGCGATTGGCGGAACGCGACGGCGATCAGCACGGCTGGGTGCGTTTCACCGACTGGGGACAGCCGGGGCAGCGGCACGAGAGACGCCTGTGCATGACGCGTGAAGGCGTGTTGGTGGTGCTGGACAGCCTGTTTCCGGCGGCTGACGGCGAAATGATGCCGAGTGTCGTCGGGCCGGTGTGGCACACGTGCCCGCGAGCGGCGCCTCGGCCCGTGACGGGCGGCTACCACGTGGCCGGAGCGTCCGTCGAACTCTTGCTGCTGTTCCACCGGTCGAGCGGGCAGGAGCTCGGCGTGGTGTCCCGCGATGTGTGGAGCCTGCCATCGCAACACACCGTGTTTGCGTGGCAGTCCGTAGGCGGCGAATCGGCTCGGCCTGTCCCCGTTAGTTTTGTGTCAGTGTTGGCGCCGCTCACCGCGAACGCGAGCGGCGACCGCGCCGCAATCGACCGCGCCGCTCGCGAGGCCAGCGTGATGCTGTTGGAGCAGCCGGTGGAAGGACAGGGGGGAGGAGGGCATGTCGACGTTCGCCTCAAGCTGCCTGGCCGCGACGCGCTGCGCGTGCGCTTACATCCCTGGGGCAATTTTCGGGTGCAGCGTTGAGCCTGCCAGGTCGTAGAACGAGACGAAGGTCCTCGGACGCCGCGTTGTTGGTTGTTGGTTGTTGGTTGTTGGTTGTTGGTTGTCCGGTCGGATACGAATCCATTGAAGGCCAACGGCCTTCCCCACCGTAGCCCGGGGCAAGCGAAGCGCCGCCCCGGGTTTGCGTGTCGATTGTTCATTGAAGGCTGAAGGCCTTCCTCATGTGCGAAACGCGGCCCCCGTGATTTCGATTGCGGTCTTTTCGTGAGTCGACCTATAGCAAGAGCACATCGAAGGCCTTAGGTCTTTATTGAATTCCCCGGGGCGCACGACAACTCTGAGCGGCACTTCGCGCGGTGAGGAAGGCCGTTGGCCTTCAACGTATCGGGGGTGTCGAACCCGGGGCGGCGCTGCGCTTGCCCCGGGCTACGTTGAGGAAGGCCGTTGGCCTTCAACGAATCGAGGGTGTCGAACCCGGGGCGGCGTTGCGCTTGCCCCGGGCTGCGGTGAGAAAGGCCGTTGGCCTTCGATGTAACGAGCTGACCAACCCAGGGCGGCGCTGCGCTTGCGCCGGGCTACGCTG
>JAGQPF010000381.1 GCA_020426845.1 Planctomycetales bacterium | reverse complement strand
GTATCTGGGGCTCGTCAACGACCATGTAATTTCTCACCGTGAATATTTTCATGCCTCCCGGCGGTGTTACCGCAAAGCATTGCTCGCTGTCGAGATTGACCAGGGCAAGGGCATAGTGAGGGTCGTCTACAAACATTCCCATGGGTACAAACCGCACGGTCTTTGCAGTTATTCGGTACGGATTTCCGTCAACCGGAGGCTCCGCGATCGAGATGCACGCATAGGCGAAGCCTCCCATGACGATCGTTGCAAAAGCGGTCGACCGAAACGCATGTTTCATGCCAAAAACCCCCAGGTCAGCACGCGGATAGTGGACCGCAGAGTTTGTCAGGACCATCCATGATTAAAGTGGGTGTCCCAGATCGCGAAAAGTGGGTGTCCCAGATCGCGGCCGCCAGATCGCGGCCGCAGATTCCGCCATCAGGCGCTTCCAGATCAATTGATGGGTGTTCCGGATCGCGCGTTGGTCCATCGGTGAGGTTTTGGCTAGTCCTGCGTGGTCTCCGGCTGCGGCAACGGGGAAACCTTGGGCATTCCACCTCGAAGCCGCTGCAGCAGGTCTTCAACATAGACGCCACGGCGTGCGCACATGCTTCCGAATTTGACGTCGATGTTCTCGCCGCCCTGCATGCCCTCATCCAGGTAGTCTGGCGCGCCAATGTTGTCGCACGCATAGCCGTCGATATCCTGGACAAGATCGGTTGCTTCAAGTTCTTCGAGGAAGTCCATATTGGTCACGTACTCTCTCGGGGGCGACTCTGTCGTCCTCCAAATGTGTGAGCTGGCCAGGAAATACAGCTTGTTCTGCCATTCGCGCGCTGCAAACATGTGCAGGTTATAAAAGATATGGCTCGGGTTGCTGAAGTGATCGAGCCAGGCGAACACGTCTATCCTGACCCACTGCTCATTCGGATAGATTTCATTTGCCAGGTAAGTGAATTTCCCGGTTCCCCCGGACATGGTGACCATGATGCACTCGTGAGTTGCCACGCAGTCCGGCTCAGGAATCCACGGATATCTCCAGTCTTCGCCAGTGGCCTCGAAAGCCACTGTTCTATCGACGTGAAAGATTACGAGCGAATCCTTGTCCACGGTGTACTGCGAAGGTTCTTGAGCCGTTGCCGCCAGTGGCAGGAAAGCTAGTAGGGTGATAAGCCGCCACATGCTGTAGTTCTTCATTAGTGTCATGGGGCGATACTAGACGAAGGGAAGCGCGGTCCGCCATCGCCATGTGTGAATGAGACTCACTCTGAACTCGGGCTTGGACCAAAGAAACTGGGAGTGCCCCAGGGTGTCCCAGCTCGCGCCTCCCCAGATAGTATCCACTGGGCAGAGGGCAACGTTGGGCCATGGGGCCGGGGCCAGGAAGATTGTGGGTGTCCCAGATCGCTGGATCAATTGGTGGGTGTCCCGAATCGCAGTCACAATTGATGGGTGTCCCAGTTGCTGCAGTCAGCCGATCTTGGCGCAAATTGTGGGTGTCCCGGATCGCGGTACGGGTAGGAAATTGCCGATTGGGCAGGTAGGAGATTGTAGGGATTGTGGATGTCCCGGATCTTGCGGATGTCCCGGATCTTGCGGATCTTGCGCCGTTCCGGTCGACGCCATTCGTGTGGAAGCCCTGATACTCTGCCATCGGTGCGCCACGACTGACCAATCGCGAGTAGATCGATGGGAACTCCATTCCGTTCTGCCAGGGAAGTAGCCAGAACTCGGGAAGCGCAAGGCCTGTGGCTCGATCATGCCATCGTGCGCGAGGACGATCTCGAATGGCTTCAACCGATTGAGCGCTTGACGCTCTGGAACGTGAGGTTGCCTGACGGCTTCTTGGCGAAGCTCCCGAACCTGTGGTGGCTCGATCTTCGGGGTGGCGCCTTGGCCGACATCCGTATTGCCTTCGGCGCCAGTGGCTTGAAGTATCTTGCCGTGAACCAGGTACGCAGACTGTCTGACTTCTCGGCCATCACTTCGTTCACACAATTGAGATCCCTATCACTCTACGGCCTTTCGAAGGTCGTCCGCTTGCCGTCGTTGGAAGGCCTTTTCAATCTGGAAAGGGTGGAAGTCGGTCAAATGAAATCCCTGATTTCTCTTGCACCGATCCTGGACACACCGAACCTGAAAGAACTCCTGCTGATCCGCAAGGTGAGTGTCTCAGGCGTGGATATCCACCGTATTACCCATCACCCGAGCCTTCAGCGATTCGACTGGGTTGCAGAGGATGTACCGAACAGGGTTTGGATG
>JAGQPF010000380.1 GCA_020426845.1 Planctomycetales bacterium | reverse complement strand
GTGATCGCGCTGCGGCTAGGCAAGCCTCCCAAGGGGTTCGCGAATTGGTCGCTCCGCCTCTTGGCGGGACACGTTGTAGAACTTGGAATCGTGGACACGATCAGCCACGAGACCATTCGCCAGACGCTCAAAAAAACGGCATGACCAATCGCAAGATCCAGTACTGGGTGATTCCTCCGGGCAGTCCAACTATGCGGTTAGCAGTTTTCGCATCAAGTGCGAGGCGCGATCGTACACTCCGGGCAGCGACGATTCGCGAGGCCCCGCGACATTGAGCACCTCGATGCGATGATCGCGAATCCAAGCAAGAATCTGCTCAACCGCCTCCTCATCCTGCATATCAATGTCCACGCAAAGGTGAGGTTTCCCAAGCTCCTCGGCGATTTCGCGAGTGAGGTGGGTGCCGCGCGTCAGCGGACCACAATGGAGAATCAGCGTGCCGTCAGAGTCGCGGACGTTCCAGCGTGTGCGGACCGGATACGCGGCAGAACGCGTCTCCTGAAGAGGATACTGCAGGTCGATCGGTCCATCTTCCGCTTTCCGCCCGCGGGGGCACCAGCCGCCAATGGGCAATCGAATGGCCGCTGCGGCATCCAACGCCGCGCGGTCGACTCCCGTTTGTCCGCCGGACACGACTTGTCGCAAGATGGATGGCAACGGCAATCCTCACATAGTCCGCGCCGAGCGGGGCTGGCGCCGTGGCACGATGGCAAGGTCATCAGCAACCCGGTCTGTCTCCTCAGGCGATGACTTTCGTTGCCACCTTGCCGGCAATATCCGTGAGTCGGAAGTCGCGGCCGGCGTTGCGGAAGGTCAGCCGCTCATGGTCCAGCCCCAGCAGATGCAGCAGGGTGGCGTGCATATCGTGGACGTGCATCTTGTCTTGCTGCGCGTAGTAGCCGTATTCGTCGGTGGAACCGTAGCGGAAGCCTCGCTTCACGCCGCCACCGGCCATCCACATCGTGAAGCCCTCGGGGTTGTGGTCGCGTCCGTCGCCGCTCTGAGCGACGGGCGTGCGGCCAAATTCGCCGCCCCACAACACCAGTGTGTCGTGCAGCAGGCCGCGTTGCTTCAGGTCTTGCAGCAGACCGGCGATCGGCTTGTCGACCTCCAAAGCGTTCTTCTCGTGGCCCTGCTTGAGGTTGCTGTGTTGGTCCCATTGGACCATGGAGTCGCTATGGGTCACCTGGATGAATCGCACGCCCCGCTCGGCGAGTCGCCGCGCGAGGAGGCACTGACGTCCAAAGTCCTCGGTGACAGGCTCGTCCATCCCGTAGAGTCGCTTGGTGGCGGCGGTTTCCTTTGACAGGTCGATCGCTTCTGGCGCCTGCGCCTGCATGCGGAAAGCGAGCTCCATGGTCTCGATGCGGCTTTCCAATTCCTGCAGCGGGCCGGTGAGCTCCAGATGCTGCCGATTCAGCGAGTTGACGTAGTCCAACTGCATTCGCTGCAGCGCGTCGGGGCGGAGCGGGGCAGCGTGGGCAATGCGGGCGTCCGCCGACGGCTGGCTGGCGACGCCCAGAGGCACGCCCTGATACTGCGCAGGCAGGAATGCTGATCCCCAGTTCTTGACGCCGCCGTGAGCGAGAGTGGGGCAAATGGTGATGAAACCGGGGAGGCTGTTGTTCTCCGTGCCCAAGCCGTAATGCACCCAGGCGCCCATGCTGGGTCGCACAAAGTTGTCACTGCCGGTGTGCAGTTTGAGCAACGCTCCGCCATGCGCAGCATTCGTGCCATGCAGCGAATGCAGCATACAGAGCTCGTCGACGTGCTGAGCGACGTGCGGAAACAGCTCGCTGACCGGCAGTCCGCTCTCACCGTATTGCTTGAACTTCCATGGGGAGGCCAGCAGCTTCGTGGTCTTGCCGAATTGGACACGAGGCTTCTCGAACGGCAATTCTTTGCCGTCGTCTTGTTGCAGCCGCGGTTTGGGGTCGAAGGTGTCGATGTGCGAGGGGCCGCCCTTCATGAACAGAAAGATGACTCGCTTCGCGCGAGCCGGGAAGTGCGGGGGCCGCTCGGATGGCGAGGCCTCCGCGCGAGACTCCATGCCCAGCAGCGCTTGCAGCGCGACGGCGCCAAAGCCGACCGCCGACTGCTTCAACATTTCACGTCGAGACCACATTGCGTCACCGTATGTACAAGAATTCATTGGAGGCCAGCAAGGCGTGCGCCAGGGCGCGCCACGCTCGCGTCGTGTCGGTCTCGCGAGCGTAGGCGGCGGCAAACTCGCTGGCCCGTTGCGACTCTTGGTCGGTCGCCGGCCGGGAATACGCCAGCTCCATCAAGCGAGCCGCGCGCTCCTGGCCCACCAAATGCGAAGTGCGGGCGGCAAGCCCCTCCGCGGCGCGATCGACGAGCTCGGAGTTCAACAGAAACAGCGCCTGTGGCGCCGTGACCGAGTTGACTCGGTTGCCCTGCATCGTGCTGGCGTCCGAGTAGTCAAACAACATAAAGGCGTCGTACAGGTTGTTGCGCACCACGGGCAGATAGAGCGACCGCCGAGTAACGTCGTATTTTGTCTCGTCTTTCGACGTGTGATTGAAGAAGAACTCGCGATTGCCCACGTGCAGCAGCGAGCCACCCATGGTGCGATCGAGTTGACCGGACACGGCCAGCATCGAGTCACGCAGGCTCTCGGCCTCGAGTCGTCGAGTGTCAAATCGCCAGAGCCAGCGATTGTCGGGGTCCACTGCCATCGCGTCCTCGCGGTGGGCCGAGCTCTGTTGGTAGGCGTTGGAGAGCAGAATGAGCCGGTGGAGATGCTTGACCGACCAGTCGTTGCGAATCAGCTCGAGCGCGAGATAGTCGAGCAACTCGGGATGCGAAGGGGCCTCGCCGAGGGCGCCGAAGTTGTCCATCGAGGGGGTCAAGCCCTTGCCCCAGTGCCATCGCCAAACCCGGTTGACGAACACGCGGGCCAGCAAGTGTTGTTGGGGGCCGGTGAGCCAGCGCGCGAAGGCGAGTCGGCCGCTGGTCTTTTCCGGCAACGGCGTCAGCTCCGGCGCCAGCACCTCGGGAAACCGTCGCGGCACTTCCTCGCCCAACGTCAGGTGGCTGCCGCGAATGTGGACGGAGACATTGACGATCTCGTCCCGCTCGCCCACGCTCATCGCCGAAGCGACATTTTCCAACGCGTCGGTGAGACGTTTGATCTCCGCCTTCACGTCTTTGACTTTCGCCGCCGCATCACCCTGCGACTCGCCCGCAGCGGGCTTGGCTTTGGCCAACTCCTCCCAGCGTTTGAGCTCGCTCTGCGCCTGCTCGAGCTCGGATTTGAGTCCGTCGGATTTTCGCGTCTCCAGCTCGTCCATCGGCAGAGACGCCTCGTTCCAGCGAGCGATCTTCGTGAAGTGCTCCATAGTGCGAGTGCTCTTGAAGATTCCCGCCAGGCCGTAGTAGTCGCGCGCAGTAAGCGGGTCGAACTTATGGTCGTGACAGCGAGCACATCCTAGCGTCAGACCGACCAGCGACTTGCCGATGGTGGTCAGCTGCTCGTCGATAATGTCCATCTCCATCTTCTGCTCGTCGACTTCGGCCAACACTTTGGGGCCGAGCGACAAATAGCCGGTTGCGACCAAGTGTTGGCGACGCGCATGCACGTCGGCTTCGGGTTGCTCGGCCAGCAGCAAGTCGCCCGCTAGCTGCATATGGATGAAGCGGTCAAACGGCAGGTCGTTGTTGAACGCCTCCACGACGAAGTCCCGGTATCGCCAGGCGTTGCCATGCGCGATGTTCTCGTCCAACCCGTTGGAGTCGGCGTAGCGGGCCACGTCGAGCCAGTGGCGGCCCCAACGCTCGCCATAGGCCGTCGAGGCCAGCAGTTGATCGACGATGCGGGCGTAGTTTCGAGGTGATGGATCGGCGGCAAACTCGCTGGCCTGCTCCGGGGTAGGAGGCAAACCGGTGAGCGTGATCGTGACCCGACGCAGCAGCGTGGCGGGGTCGGCCGCAGGCGATGGCCGCAAATCTCGGTCCTCAAGCTCCTTGAGCACGAACGTGTCGACCGCCGTTTTCAGCCAGCTCACATCTCGGACGGCGGGCGGAGTGCCATGGAGCGGGCGGAAGGACCAGTGGTTCCGGGCTGCTTCCCAGTCGATCTCGGCGCTGCGCACCTGGCCGACTGCGGCGCCGGGCAGGGCCGCGCCGTTGGCGATCCACGTCTCCAGCTTGCCGATTTCCTGAGCGTTGAGCTTGCCCTCGGGCGGCATCGACAATTCGCCCCGCTGTTTGACCGCAGTCAGCAGCAAGCTGGCGCCTGGCTTGCCCGCCACCACACTCGGTCCGGCCGCGCCACCCTTGGCGATGCCGGCGGGCGTATCGAGGCGCAGATTGGACTCCTGCTCCTCGGGGCCGTGGCACTGAACGCAGTGCTTCGACAGGAGCGGGCGAATGTGCGTTTCGAAGTAGTCGATCTGCTCAGCCGTCGCTTCGGGCGCTCTAGCCACATCGGCAGCTTCCGTCGCGTCGGTCGCCAAGCCAACGACGCCTGACGCGATCATTGCCGTCACAAAGGGGACCGCAAGGGACACTAACCAGTTCGCCAACCATGTCGCCTCTCGCCGGAGACGGGGGCGCGATGCTCGTGTAGAGGCGAGGCGGGTGGGCGTTGTCAGGTCTCGTCGAATCATGCCGAAGTGCTCATGTTGCAACTTAGGTTCCGGTGACTCCAGGCGTACTGTCATTTTATCCCATCCCCCCATCCGCTGCGATGTCGAACTTCGTCGGGTGGACTTCGTGATCTCAGTAGCGTGGGCGTCCTCGCCCGCGACTTCGTGTCCTTCGCGGCGCCCAAACTTCGTGATCTCAGTAGCGTGGGCGTCCTCGCCCGCGACTTCGTGTCCTTCGCGGCACCCAACCTTCGTGTTCTTGGTAGCGTGGGCGTCCTCGCCCGCGACTTCGTGTTCTTCGCGGTACAAGTGCCCTCGCCCGCGAATTCCCCGACCGAAGTCGCAAGTGCCTCCTGCGGCGTCCTCGCCCTTGAACTTGCGGCGTGCGGCTGACATTGCCAGCGCCGCATGGTAAAAGGACGCCACGTGCCCTCCCACTCGGCACAATCCGCAAACTCGCCCCGGAGTTCCAAGATGACG
>JAGQPF010000379.1 GCA_020426845.1 Planctomycetales bacterium | reverse complement strand
CGATCGCGGCCTGACGGACGTCGTGGAGGCCGAGCCCAACAACGATCCCCAACAAGCGCAGGAGGTCACGGTCAACTGCGCCGTCGCCGGCACGTCCGACGGCAACAACGTCGACCAGTTCCGCTTCGCGGCACAAGCTGGCCAAAGGATCCTGATTGATTGCCGAGCAGGCAGGCTCGACTCGCAGATGGACGCGACGATGACGCTGGCCGCCTCCGACGGGCGTCTGCTGGCCAGCAGCAGCGATCACAACGGCCGCGATCCACAGCTGGATTTCGCGGCCCCCGCCGCGGGCGAATATGTCGTCCGCGTGTACGATCTCTCCTACCGCGGAGGCTTCCCGTATCGCTTGGTGATCACCGACCAGCCTCACGTCGAGACCGTGTTCCCGCGCGCCGTTCAAACAGGGCAGCAGGTCGAGCTGTTGGCGCTGGGACGAAACCTCGGCGGCGCGACGGCTTCGGACTGGAGCGAGGGTGAGCTCCAGTACCAGCAGCGAACTTTCCCGTTTCGCGCGGGCTTGGAAGTGGGTGACATGGCGGGCGGGTATCGGTTTCAAGTGCACCCCACCGACCACAGCGTACTGCCGACTGCCGCCACCTGCACGTTGACCGGCATGCAGTTCCAAGCGCCCGACTCGGGCCTCGCTCAAGCTCATCCGATTCTCGTCGCCGATTCCGCAACGACGCTCGAGTCCGAGCCGAACGACTCGCCCGACCAAGCCAGCGCTGTGCAGTTGCCGCTAGTCGTCAGCGGACGCTTTGACCGACCGCGAGACGCGGACTGGTATCAGTTTGAAGTGCCGGAAAGCGGTCAGTACGGCTTCGACGTCTACTGCGAGCGAATCAACGGCCGAGCGGATCCGTACCTAGTGATCGTCGACGACCAGGGCAATCGAATCAACGAGCTCGACGATTTCGGGCACCGCATCAACGCCTTTGACGGCCACCTGCGCGACCCGGCCGGAATGGTCAACTTGACCGAGAAACGCACCTACAAAGTGCTGGTGCAAGATCGTTATCGGCGCGGCGGCGCTCGGTACCAGTACGTGCTGGCAATTCGACGCCAGCAGCCCGACTTCTACGTCGCTGTCATCCATAGCCAGAACCCCGGCCCCGGTGGCACGACCGTTTGGAAAGGCGGCTCGGTGTATCTGGATGTGGTCGTGCACCAGCAGCACGGTTTCAACGATCCGATCACGATCACCGCCGAAGATCTGCCGCCGGGTTTGAGCGTGGCGCCCACGGTCATCAACAACAACTCGCGCGGCACGCTGGTGCTGACCGCAACCGACGATGCGGCCGACTTCGTTGGCCCGATCCGGCTCATCGCCACTGCTCGTACCGGAAGCGATGGGGACACCGAACTGCGACGCGAGGTGCGTTCCTACGCGCGTGTCTGGAATCAGGATAACTCCAGCCGTCCGATGCGCGAGCACATCGTCGCCATTCGGGACAGCGCTCCGTACCGACTCGAGTGGCAGCAGGATCGCCTGGAAGTCGAACCGGGCAAAACGGCCGAGGCGCGATTGCGACTGATTCGCCGCTGGCCGGAGTTTGACCAGAAGGTGACCATCCAGCCGCTCGCCTTCGCCGGCAACTTCAAGCTGGCCAACACCGATCTCACCGGCCAGCAAACCGAGTTGACGTTGCCGATCGAGGTGCAAAACGGCACGCGTCCGGGCGAATACACGATGTGCGTCTTGGGACAAGCTCAAGTTCCGTTCAACAAAGACCCCGACGCCAAGGACCGCCCCAACACGTTGGTCTCCTTGCCCAGCATGCCCTTGACGCTCGTGGTGAATCCGCCGGCCGACAAAGCGCCTTAGCCGGCAGGAGCTCTCCCCTTCGCTGCAGCTCTCACTTGCGGCCGCTTCGATCGTGCGCAGCCGATTCGATCGTGCGTGCTTCAACGCGCACCGTCGCCCGCGCTACAGTGGTTTGCTCCTCGACAAGGAGAAATGCGCGTTGCAGCGGAGTGGGCGATTCCGATCCCTCGCTAACGCTCTAAGGATTCGGGTTTCCTTAAACGGGAATGGTATACTGTTCCTAAGACAATCGTAGTGCAGGCCGCGAGCCTGCAACCTGCGGCGAAGCCCACAATCATCACAGGCTGGCAGCCTGTGCTACGGATGTGTCATGAAAAACCTGCTCTTCCTGATCGGCATCATCTGCCTGGTGGCGGCGTCGGCGTGGCTGTTCCAGGATGCTGGCGAGCCCCCGAGGTCGTCCGACGAACCGCGGTCTTCAAGCGCGAACTCCGAGCGGCCGTTCGTGTTCGGCTCCAAAGCGAATTCGCCAGCCGGTTCGCCCGCCAGCCGGGATGTGGCCTTCACCGACGAGGATTACAGCAACATTCACCCGGACGACTACGTTGGCCCAGAGGCGTGTGCCAAATGTCACGCCAAGCAGTTTGAGCACTGGCAAACTCACCCGCACAGCCGGATGAATCTCAACCCCTCGGCGACGTCCGTGCTGGGTGACTTCTCGGGAGTTCGCATCGATTACGGCAGCGGTCATGTGACGTTCGAGACCGAAGACGAGCAGTACTACATGTCGATCTTCGTCGGCGACCAGCTCGAGCGTCGTTTTCGCGTGACGCGCACGGTCGGCTCTCGCGTGACTCAGATGTATATCGGCCTGCAAGTCAAAGGCCCGGAGCCGAAGGATCATCACGCCTACACCATGGAAGGCAAGCTGCCGTTCGGCTACTGGATGAAACGCAAGATGTGGACTCCGGTCAGCTATTTCGACAGCGCCTACGATCAGGAGGCGGTCAGCGTCGCGGAGCAGACCAAAGCGCTGGAGACGCATCAGCAAGAGATCAAGTGGGAGTACAACTGCCTGTACTGCCATAACACCTATCCGTACCAGTTCCGCATCTCGTTCGGCCGCGGGACCGGCTTCGCGCCCGAGGACTTTCGCTTCTCCGACGGGACGCACGCCAAGCAGTGGGGCAAGCTGCAGCCGGAGGATTTAGTGACGCTCGGCATCAGCTGCGAGAGCTGCCACTTCGGCGGTCGCGAGCATGTTGAGCATCAAAAGCCGACCAAGTACCATCCGGCCAGCCCCAGTCTGGCTCTGCCGGCCGCGGTCAGGTCGCTGACCAACAGCGAGCTCACGCAGACGCCCCAACACATTAACTCGATCTGCACGCAATGCCATTGCGCGCAAGTCACTTGCTATCCCAACGGCGCCGCCACCTGGAACTCGCGCGAGGCATTGGACCTCAAGAGCGGCGCCTGCCAGCAACAGCTCCGTTGCGTGGACTGCCACAGTCCTCACCTCGCCGGACCGCATGGCGGCCTGCACAGCGAACAGGTGATTGCCGACAAGTGCGTGTCATGCCACGACCGCTTCCGCGATGGAGCGAAACGCAAGGCGCACACTCGACATGAGGCGAGCAGCGCGTCCTGCCTGGATTGTCACATGCCGCGAGTGGTGCAAGGACTGGACAACGTCATCCGAACGCACCATATCAGCTCGCCGACGGATCGCAAGATGTTGGACGTCGGCGCTCCCAATGCCTGCAACCTGTGCCACCTGGATCAATCGATCCAATGGACAGTTGACGAATTGAACGCTGGTTGGCATACGGGGATTCGCTTGTCCGACAAGGCGGAGCAGGCCTACGGCGAGCTCGATCGGCCACTCGGCGAGGCCTGGCTGAACCATGCCCAGCCGCTGGTGCGTCTAATCGCCTCCGACGCGATGGCGCGCTCCGAGACGCCGGACGCGGTCGCCCAACTGCTGCCGTTGCTCAAGGATCCATACGCCGTCAATCGCATCTTCGGATTGTTTGCCATCGAGCAGAAACTCGGTCGCCGGCTGACCGAGCAGGAGTACGCTCCGCTCGCGCCACATGCAGTTCGCGACGCGATGGTTGACGCCCTGCTGGAGCAGCCGCCGGCTCCTTAATTGGCGCCACTCCACACTTGCTCGGTACAGTGAAGCACAACCTTGCGGAGGGGTCTTATGGCCTTTGAGCCGATCAATCTGTTCTCGCACCGCATCGATCCCCCCGGCGTGACCCGGCTGCTTCGCGAGATCGTGCCGCGATTGAGCGTCATCGGCCCTGACACGAACTGGTCACGAGCGGAGGCGACTTTGCCGGTGGACGGGCAGTTGGAGCCCGGCACTCAGCTCGTCCTGGTGCACGACGAGCAGTACTATGGCGGACCGGGCTGGCCTCGGCAGGTGCTGGGCATGCAGGGTTACTTTGCCCGCTTTCCCGACACCCCGAACAAGCCTGATATCATGCGAATGATTCGCTCGTTTCGCTTCGCTCTCGCCGTGCCGACGCACGACCTGGACATCGACAGCGATGACCCGCGCCTCGAGGTCTTGTACGCCATCTGCCGCCACCTGGACGGAGTCATCTTCACTCCCACCTCGCTGCGGGACGCCAACGGCCGCATTCTGTTTGGATCTCATGGCGATGTGGATCCCGCCGCTCAGCTTCCCGCCACGACGCCGGCCGATGGAGACGAAGCCTGGGACGAAGACGCGGATTGGGCGCCGGACGACGAGCTGCTCGAACGGGAAGACGACGAGGGGGATGACGCTGAGGAATACGACCACCTCGAGTTGGAAGTTGACGCCGACGACGAGGACGAAGATGAGGATGAGGAGAGAGTGCCGCCGACGCCTCGCCGTGTCGCTCAGCGTCTGTTGGCGTTGACGGCGGTCGCGGCTCGAGCCACGCTGGAGATCGACGTGCTGGACGGCGACGTCGACGACGGGGACGCGCATCGGCATGACATCATCGATTGGGTCGAGACGCTCGAGATCGGCGATGAACTGGAGCCCGACGAATGGCAGGTGCTGCAGCGACCCGTTCGACGGCTCGAACAACAGGACTTGATCAACGCCATGTGGCGAGTCGAAGGCCTCGCCGTGCTGGCCTGGGCGATGCAGTTGCATCCCTTGCCACCTTATGACGAGATGGTGGCGCCGGCGGAACTTTTTCGCTCACTCGGCCTCCTCGACGCAGACGCCGCTCGCGAACATCTGCAATCGCCGCAGTTGCGATCGACCGACGAGCTCGAGGCCATGCACGAGCACCTGCTCTTTGTTCACTGGCGAATGCGAGACTTCTCGTTGCGAGCGAAGCCGATGGACTTTGTCGAGTTCTCCGAGAACTGCTGGTTCGGCAGCTTTGACATTTCCAAGTTCAAGATCATCGACCGGGACATCGCGTTGGGCGATGTGGCGATCTCCGAAGCCTCGCGCGAGCAACTGGCTCGCGCAACCAGCACCGCCATGGAGCGTCACTTGGCCATCAACTGGTTGCTGGGTGATAGCAAGATCTACTCGAAGACCGACACGTCGACCTGACAGAATTCTATCGAGCAAGCTCAATGAAGCGGGCCTCGCGGACGACCGTGACTTTGATCTCGCCAGGATAGGTCAGCTGTTCTTCGAACGCCTTGGCGATATCGCGGCAGATCTTGGCCGCCTTAACGTCGTCGGTGTCTTTCGAGCTGACCATCACGCGGAGTTCACGGCCGGCCTGGATGGCGAACGCCTGCTCAACGCCGGGAAAGCCCTGCGCAATCGTCTCGAGCTCCTCCATGCGTTTGATATAGCGTTCGAGGCTTTCGCGGCGGGCGCCGGGACGCGACGCGCTGCAGGCGTCGGCCGTAGCGACCAGCATCGTGTACGGGTACTCGGTGATGATCTCGTCATGGTGGCCGAGCGCGGCGTGCACCACTTCGGCCGACTCCTTGTTGCGTTTCAGCAGATCGGCGCCGATCTTCGGGTGGCCGCCCTCCATCTCGTGATCGGCCGCCTTGCCGATGTCGTGCAACAATCCGCAACGTCGCGCAATGTCGCCGTCCAGCCCGATCATCTCGGCCAGCAGCCCCGCCAGAAACGCGACCTCGACGCTGTGTCGCAGGACGTTCTGGCTGTAGCTGGTGCGAAAGTGCAGCCGGCCGAGCATCATCAGCACCCGCTCGGGAAGCTGATGTGTGTTGACCTCCTGAACCGCCTCCTCGCCTTTGCGGCGAATGAACTTCTCGATCTCCTGCTGCGTGCCCGCCACCACTTCCTCAATTCGCGAGGGGTGGATGCGGCCGTCGGAGATCAGCTTGTCCAGCGACTGCCGAGCCACCTCGCGTCGCACCGGGTCAAAGCCGCTGACAATTACCACGCCGGGTGTGTCGTCGATGATCACATCCACGCCCGTCGCCTTTTCGAAAGCCCGAATGTTGCGGCCCTCGCGGCCGATGATGCGGCCCTTCATGTCGTCGTTGGGGATGTCGACCGTGCTAGTCGTCGTCTCGGCCGTATGAGCCGCCGCAAAGCGGTGCAGGGCGGTGAGCAAGATCTCACGGGCCTGCTCGTCACAAACCTCGTGCATTCGCTTCTCGTGCTGGAGGATGCGGCGGCCTTGCTCGGCCGACAGCTCGTTGTCCAACAAGTCGAGCAGGCGGCGGCTGGCCTCGTCCTGATTCAAACCGCTCAGCTCGTGCAGCTTCTGCCGCTGCTCGCTCAACGATTCCGAAAGCGTCGCCTCGGTCTTGGCGATGCGATCGAGCCGCTCCTTGAGCTTGCGCTGCGTCCCCTCGACAATCCGCTCCTGCTTGCGGAGGTCATCGACCTGTTGCTCGACAATCTCCTGTCGCTTGTCGAGCGATCGCTCGCGACTGCGCAGCTCATCGCGGTCTTTGGAGACCTCCTTGTCGAAGGCAGTCTTCTGTCGCAACGTATCTTCTTTGGCCTGCAGCTCCGCCTCGCGGAGCCGGTTGGACGCCTCGGTCTGCGCCTTGGCGAGGATGTCCTGAGCCTGCGACTCGGCGTCGCGCTTGCGCAGCCGGTCCAGCAGCCGCAACAAGATAAACGTCATCACGGCGGAAATAATCGCCGTGATGGTGATTGTCATTGGATACATCGCCCGCGCCCGTCCTGGGGCTACCCACAGGAATTCGCCACGCCGTCCAATCCTCTGGATGGGCGAGGCGAGCCCTGCAGCTCGCCGGTGCATGACAATGCGACGATTGTCGGCCGCGACTCAAGCTCGGAGAACCCAAACGGTCTCGTCGGTCACTAGTACCCCGTCAATGTTGAAACTACGGATCGGACGCCGCCCCAAACTCGCGGTTCACCGCGACCGAACGGCCTTCCCAACCCGAAAACACCAACTTGACGGTCCACTAGTAGGCTGTTGGAAAAACAGGCTGCTAGCTTGAGCGCGCGGTCTCGCGATCGCAACCGACAGTGAGTGCATGGCGGCAAGTTGCAGCGAATCGGGACCCCAGGCAAGGCAAGGCGCCCTGCGCGAATCGTCCCTGTCGCGTGGCAGGCAATCGACTTCGAAAAGGAGAGCGCTGCGCCCTCGTCGCGCAGCCTTCTCCGCCTGCCACCCCGGTGTGAGAAGACCCCACCGAGATTTGATCAAACGGCCGGCCGTCAACACCCATCTGCGCCTCGGAACAGCGGCAGGCAGCCATGTCGCCATGTCTGCAGCCATCCGCCAGTGCCAAGCGCCATTGCTGCCGCCCGCGCCGCGCAGGCAACACCTGCATTGGCCCGGCGAGCTGAAGTCCCCCGGCCCAGCGTCGTGTCACCAAAGTGAGGCGAACGTCCAAGCCGGCGGCTCGTGCGCAACACGCTCCGCAGAGAAGCAGGAACAGGATGTGGAACAAACCGACCATTTTCGGAACAACTGTTAGCACATCACCCACCGCATCGTCGCTTCACGAGCATTGTGCGTTGGATTGATTGTAAACTGGTCAGCTCCCCAACCGCACATCGGCAGACGGGACGCCAACACCGCAATCACAGGCTGGCAGCCTGTGCCACGACAATTATGGTATCAGAGTGAGTACAGACTTCAACGGTGGCGCCGGGAACGGGCTGCTCGCGACCATCGCTCGCGCTTGGCCTCCCGCCATCTGGCAGGATGTCGTGACGCTGGTCGGCGTTTCGGGCGGCGCCGACAGCGTGGCCTTAATGTTGGCCCTGGCCACTCTCCGCCCCCCAAACCCGTCAGGCCGGCTGGTCGTGGCCCATTTCGATCACGGCTTGAGGCCGGATTCCGCGTCCGACGAGCAGTTTGTCAGGCAATTGGCCGAGTCGCTTGGCTTGCCCTATGACACCGCTCGCGCAGGCCCGCGTGCCGGCGGCGGCGCCGCCGAGCAAGCGGCTCGGGAAGCGCGTTACGACTTCTTCACCGCCGCCGCCAACGCACACGGCGCCCGCTATTTGGCCCTTGCCCACACCCGCGATGACCAGGCCGAGACGATCATGCATCGGATCCTCCGCGGCACTGGCCTGCGTGGTTTGTCCGGCATTCCGGCGACTCGCCGGCTGACGGAATTGACCACCATCGTGCGGCCGCTGCTTGACGTGAGCCGAGAACAGATCCTGGAATTTCTCGCCTGTCGCGAGCAGCCATGGCGTGAGGACTCCACGAACACGTCGCTCGACTTCACGCGGAATCGAATTCGGCACGAACTGCTGCCCATGCTGCGCGAGCGCTACAATCCGCGGATCGACGCGGCGTTGATCCAACTTGCGGAACAAGCTGCCGCAGCACAGCAGACGGTGGAAGGCGAAGCGCTCACGATCGCCGAGGCCGCCGTCGTCAGCGCCGACCAGCGTGGTGTCACGCTGCGCTGCCCGCCGTTGCGGCAAGCCGGCCAAACCCTGGCACGCGAGGCAATGAGGCTGTCTTGGCGGCAGCAGGGCTGGCCCGAGCAGGACATGGATCAGTCCGATTGGGACCGCCTTTACCTCGCCACACTCCAGCCAGTCTCGCCGTTCGAGCTGCCAGGCGCCATCCGTGTCGAACCGAGCGGCAACGATCATCTATGCCTGCGCGCGCCGCAAGACTGCGCGGCGAACAGCCGCAAGGCACGTCCGTAGCGAGCAGCCGCAAGGATCGTTCGTAGCGAGCAGCTGCAAGGATCGTCCGTAGCGAGCAGCTGCAAGGATCGTCCGTAGCATGGGCGTCCTCGCCCGTGCGCGGCGAGCAGCCGCGTTGATTTGCCCATACCCCACGCAGAAACGTGCCTCGGCCGGCGCGGTGGGGTGCGTAGTGCTGCACGGGCGGGACGCCCATGCTACGCAGAAACGTGCCTCGGCCGGCGCGGTGGGGGTGCGCAGTGCTGCACGGGCGAGGGCGCCCATGCTACGCGCGAAAGTGTCGTGCAGAAAGAAAACGCACCGCTCGAAAGCGATGCGCATGGAACATTCATCGGCAATGAACGGCTCAGCGGCAGGCCGAGCCTGCCGCCTCCGTGGCGCCGCAGAGCTACTTGGACGCTTTGCCGTCGATTTCCAGCGTCTTATAGCCGCCGGTCATCGCGAAGTAGATGACGAGGATCAGATACCCGACAAACATGAATGCCGGGACCGCGGCCGTGAGTTGCAAGGCCATCCGGCCGCCAAACTCGTTCGCCTCCTTGACCAGGTCCTTGTCCTCCTCAACGTGCGCCGCGGCGGTGTCGTCCCACCACTGCTTGAGACCCGCAAGCTGCTCGGGCATCTTCTCGATTTCCTTCTTCTCCAACGCCTCTTGCTTGAGGGCATAGTCCTTGTTGAGCGAGCTCGCGGGGCCGTCCGGATCGAGCACGACCTCCTTCCTCAAGCCATCGATGCCGCGCACGGGCTTAAAGAACAAGAAGCTCTTCTCCTCCGACGCCTGATACCGCTCATAAGTCGCCTGTGCCTTCTGCAACTGCTCGGAGGCGAAGCGATCCTGCTTGTAACCGATGCCCTGCGTGCCCAGGACGCCCGCCGACAACATGCCGATGCCGCCGAGAGCGCCCATCGTCAACGCGCCGCCCTTGGGGAAGCGCTCGCCGACAATGCCCAGCATCGTGGGCCAAAGGAACGTTTTGCCGAAGCCGTAGATGGTGACCGCAATCCAGGCGACCGTCGCGGACTGCGATTTGCCGAGCAACAAGAGCCCCCCGGTGCCCAGCACCGTGCTGATGCAGAGCAAACCCAACGGATTGATCCGCTCGACAATCGGCCCCGCGAAGAACCGCAGCACGAACATGATCAACGAAGCGTAAATGAACAACATGAAGCCGTTGCCGGTCATCGACTCCGTGATGTTGGTGATCCAGCTGTCCGTGCCCAGCTCGACATAGCCCACGCACGCATGCAGCACCAACAGGAACAGCAGCAGCGGGGAAGCGAATTGAGCGATGCTCTCGCCGAACGTGATGCCGGCTTTGGCCACGTCCGATTGCGGGAATCGCTGCGTCAGCACAATGAAGCCGTACCAGATGGCAGGCAGCAAGTAGAGACCCAGCACCACCTCCCACGGCAGCTGCTGGATGACGGCCTTTGGACCGAGGAACAGATAGCCGACAATGCCGCCCAAGATCAAACCACCGGGCCAGCCCGCGTGGAGAATATTCAGGTAGTGCGTCTTCTTCTCGGGGTAAATGTTCGCGATCAGCGGATTGATCACCGCCTCACAAAGACCGTTGGCAATCGCGAAGATGAAAGTGCCCCAATAAAGGCAGTCATAGGCGGCCCCTTTGCCAAACGACTCGTACATAAACGAGGCGCTCAGCGTGATCACGACTGACACCACGTGCAACAGGAACGCGAGCAACAGAATCGTCTTGTAGCCAATGCGGTCCGTGAAGAAGCTGGCCACCAGAATGACCAAGCCGAAGCCGACAAGACCACCGCCGGTGATCGTGCCGAGCTCAAACTTCGTGAAGCCGAACTGACCCGCCCACTCGGCCAACGTGCCGGTGCGAACACCGAAGCCCATGCCTGCCGCGATGAGGGTCAAGAAGCTGGCCCACATCAATTTGCCGCGATTATCTACCATTAGCAGTTCTCCTCGGATGAGCATGCCCGACGTGAAAGCGCTGAGCCACGATAGCGCTTGTCCCTCGCCAACGGCAGCCGCCGACAGGTCGAAACCAAGCAACTCTCTCTCTCAAAGCCACCCGTTAGTGCTGTCGCTCGTGTCGGCGCCACTGTCAATTCAGCGCGCCCACAGTTGGTTGATGGTTGTCGTGAACAATGCAACGCCCGCCAATTCCACGGTCGAATTGCCAACATTGTGGAAGTGGGGTGTTTGGGAAGAATTGCTGAGTATACTTGCTGGGCGCGCGAAGTAAACGGAGGTTCGAACGACGCAACCGGTTGAATTGCAAGGGCTTGCTCACAATCGCCAGGGCAGGGCTGCCTTGTCTAAGAAGCAGACTTCCGCTGGTCCGAATGGCTAACCTATCCCTCCCACTTGCCACAAGCCACCCAGCTCACCACAAGGCAATTCCCGGTGCTGCAGCGGCGGAAACGAGCACCCGACGGGAGCCCGGAACCGCGTTGCCGTCGCGAGGCGGCCAAACGTCGTAACTCGTTTTGAAGGCAACGACTTAGACGCGTTGACCCCGAGGGCCGAAGGGCCTACTATCCCCGCCCCGGCCCAGGGGTGCCGCTGCGCACCAACCGGATCATGTCGGCGATGTCGTCGCGAAGTGGTGGCGATGTCGTCGCGACGGTGTCAGCTCTATCCCTCGCTTACGCTTCGGGTTTCCTTTCTATCCCTCGTCGGAGTTGCGACTTGACTCGCGCCGTTGCCACCACCGAACGCCGCCCCATGGGGTTGCCGGGGAAACCGGGACTGATCTGTTTGGTCAGCCTGGTGTTGGTGGCGCTCACGTTGCGTGTCGGCGCCAGTTGGTGGTGGCAGCATCGCTTGGGAGACCAACCGTTTGCCTTTGGCGATAGCGACTCGTATTGGCACTTGGCGCGCGATCTCGCGCACGGCGAGCCGTACGCCTATGGCACACGCTTGCGAGTGTTTCGGGCGCCGGGCTACCCGTTGTTGCTCGCTCCGTTGTTTTGGCTGGCTGACACGCCGCCGGTGCTGCTCGCGCGTTGCTTGAACAGCGTGCTGGGCGTGGCTGCGGTGTTGCTTTGCATTCCGTTGACGCGTCAGTTGCTCCGCGACGAGCCGGAGTTGTCCGCGGCGCCATGTTGGTCGGGTTGGATCGCGACCCTCTACCCCGGCGCCATTGCCATGAGCGTGTTTGTACTCAGCGAGGCGCCGTTTGCACCCTGCCTGCTCTGGCAACTTTACTGCCACCAGCGATTGATGGCGGGCGGTGGCAGCCGTTGGGCGCTGATGGTCGGCGCCGTGGGCGGGCTGGCGGTGCTGATTCGCCCGAGTTGGCTGTTGTTCACGCCTGGCGTGGCGCTGCTGGAGCTGTTGCGCTCTCGCCTGAGCGCGCGGACCTGGCTGCACTGCGCGCTGATGGGCGTCGCGATGTGTCTGGTCATGTCGCCGTGGTGGATTCGCAATTACCGGGTCACCGGTCGCTTTGTGCCCACGACATTGCAGATCGGCGCCTCGCTGATGGATGGCTGGAGCCCGCAGGCGGACGGCTCGAGCAACATGGATTTCGTGGACCGCGAGGCCGCGTTGTTCAAAGAGGAGTATCGCCGCGAGGGCCGCGACATGGCGGACTTCGAGGTTCGCTTCAATCAACGACTGCGCGACAAGGCAGTCGCGTGGGCGCGCGAGCATCCGGGCGAGGCAGCTCGACTGGGCGCGGTGAAGTTCGCGCGGATGTGGTCGCCGTGGCCGGACAGCAAGAAGTTCGGCGGCGCGAAGATGAAGCTGATCGTCGCCTGCGGCTACGTGCCGCTCGCGGCGCTGATCGTGACAGGCATGTGGCGCCTCCGCCGCAGTTGGCGGACTTGGGCGCTCGCGTTGCCGGCGCTCTATCTGACCTCGTTGCACGTCGTGTTTGTCAGCTCGATTCGCTATCGCCAGCCAGCCATGCTGGCGCTGGCCCCCGTCGCCGCCGTCGGCTGGGTGACACTGTTGCGACATCTGCGTGGAGGCCAGCGGCCAACGCCTTCCGAGCGTGACGGGGGACCCGCATGAGCACCCGACGCCCGCAGCGTTCGCAACGCCCGCAGCGCTCGCAACCCCCGCAGCGCTCGCGACGCGGTCCGCTGCGTCGCATCATCGCCAAATGCTTCAGCATCGCCTGCTGGACGCTCCTCTGCACGATCGTTATCGCCGTGCTGTCGGTGGTTGCCGGCCGCAAGCTCTTCGACCGGCTAGACGAAGAGATCCGTCTGCATGTGCAGGCGGAGCTGGCCAGCCGTTTTCCGGATCTGCGAGTCACGGTCCGCAGCGCGCGGCGAGTGGAGGGCGTCGGGATCGAAGTCCAGCAGGTGCTGATGTTCGAGGACGAAAAGCCATCCCCCATGGCGGAGATCGATAGTCTGGTGTTGAAATGCACCACTGATCTCACCGAACTTGCCACGGGACATCCCGAGCCGACCTCCATCGAGCTCAACGGCGTCAAGCTGCAAGTCAGTCAGTCCCGCGAGGGACATTGGAGCTTTCGCAAGCTGTTGCCGGCCGCCTGCCGCGACGAGCGAGAGCGGTCCCCCATCCCGATCCTGATTCGCGATCTGCAGACGACCGTCACAACGCCGGCGACGCGGCCGATGAAGTTCGTCGACCTGCACGTGGACCTGCTGCCCAACTATATGGATGACGCGCCCTATGCCATGTGGCGTGTGCTGCTGCGCACCGGGCTGGGCTCGGACGAGTTGAGCGTGGTGGGCCGGCTCGATCCGTGCGAGGGCAGCTTCGTCGCCTCCTGCCGCACACCGCGTCAGGAGATTCGGCCGGAGCTGCTGAAACTGGCCGCTGTGCTCGGAGCGCCGTTGGAGGACTGGCAGATTCGCGGCGTGTTGCGCGACATCGACTCCACCTGGTGGGGCGGGCCCGGGAAACCACTGCGTTATCGCATGTCGTGCGAATTGCGTGGCGGCCGCATTGCGCATGCCAACTTGCCGCTGCCGCTGGACAACGTCACTGCGCGATTGTTTGTCGATTCACAACAACTTCGAGTGAGTGACGGCAAGGCCACAGCGGCCGGCGCCTCGCTCGATCTCAAGGAATTGTTTTGGGACCGCAGCCAACGACGTTTCCGCACCGACCTTGAGGTCGCCAACCTGCGCGTCACCGAACGCTTGGCGGCGTTGGCGCCGGAGTCGCTTGCGAAATCATGGCAGCAGTATGGCGCCGTCGGCGAGATCGACCGCGCCACCTGGACGTTTGAGCGCAGCGCCGCCGAGGGCGTCGTGCAAAACCAACTCGACCTCGAGTGCCACGACCTGGCGTTTCAATTCCCCGAGCTGCCCTACCGTTTCCATCGCGCCTCGGGATCGTTTGCGGTTCGCGGCGAACGACTCGCCGTCAACCTCGTCGCTCCGGTGAGCGGTCAGCAGGTGCGAATCGTTGGCGATGTGCGCGGGCTCGGCACTCCCGGGCCGTACGGCTGGCTGGAGCTCGGCACGGAAGCCGCAGTCCCGCTCGATGAGGAGATGATCGGCGCGCTCTCGCCGGCCGGGCAACGGATTGTGCGTTCGTTTCAACCCCAAGGTACGCTCAAGATCTGGGGATACGTGCACCGTGACGGCCCGTTCCAGCCGCTGCAGAAGCAAACCTCGATTCGGTTGACCAGCTTGGCAGTGAATTACGAAACACTGCCGTATCCCGTGGGCCGGATCGAGGGGCTGGTCACGATGCAGAACGACAACTGGACGTTCGACGTCGCCGGCCGCAACGACGATGCCCACATCACTTGCCAAGGAACCTGGCGCGATTCGCCTCCCGGCGACGAGCCGCACTTGAAGCTCAGCTTTCACGGCACGCACGTCATGCTCGACAACGAGCTGCGACAGTCGCTGCCGCCCCACGTGCAACGGCTCTGGCATCAGATGCGTCCCATCGGCACGCTGGACGACATCCAAGTGGAGCTCGAGCACCATGCGTTGCAAAGCCGCACGCGCACGCGAGTTTCTGTCTGGAAGCAGCCGCCGGCGCGAGGCGAGAACGCGTTGGCGTTGAGCGTGTTTATTCCCGGCTTGCCCTATCGCCTGGAGCAGGTCACCGGCAAGGTGGTCTACTCCGACGGCGTCACGCAGCTGGAGGGCCTGCGCGGCGTCCATGGCAACGCGAATTGGGAGGCCGAGGGGCGCACGGTTTGTCACGACGACCGCTGGGTCGCCGACTTCAAACGGCTGGTCGCGGACAACCTGACGATGGATCGCGATTTGCTGAGCTGCGTGCCGTCCGCGGTTGCGCCGGCGATCGCTTTGGCTCAATTGCGAGGCCCAATCGATCTGGACGGCACGCTGACGCTGCAGGGCATCCACGGCGCGTCGCCTCCAATCGACGACGCGAAATGGGACGTGACCTTGGACATCGAGAACGGCTCAGCCCGCATCGGCCAGCTGCCTTTGGACAAAGTGCGCGGGCAGATGCGGATGCGCGGCGCGGCGAAACAATCGCTGTTTGCCATCAACGGCGAGTTGAACGTCGACTCGTTCGAAGTGCGCGGCACCACGGTGCACCAGATCAAAGGCCCGCTGACGATGGACAACCACAGCATCCGTCTCGGCAGCTGGGCCAACTCGCACCAACAGCGTCAAATCCAGGCTCGCGCTTTTGGCGGCGTGATGACCGGCGACGCCGAGTTCCTGCTGGACGGCAGCCAACGATTTGAACTCACGGCATCGCTGGCCAACGGCCAGCTGTCCAACTTGGCTCGCCAAACCGTGCCCGTGGGCGGCCGCGTGGCAGGCCAGGCAGACGGCACCCTGCTGCTGTCGGGCAGCACGCGCGGCGTGCACACGCTCAAGGGCGAGGGCTACGCCGAAATGCACAACGCCGACATTTACGAGGCGCCCGTGATGGTCAGCCTGCTGCAGTTGTTCTCCCTGCGCGAGAACGATCGCAGCTTGATCAGCAACGGCAACACCAACTTTCGCATCGTCGGCGACCGCATCTATCTGGATCGCATGGAGCTGGACGGCGCCATTCGACTGCGCGGCACGGGTGAGATGTCCTTCCAACGCCAGCTTGATCTGACGCTGTACACCGCGAATCGCAGCCGCAATGGCGACAACTGGCTGCTGTTCCGCGATCCCGGCCGGTCCATCCTCGAAATTGACGTGGCCGGCTCGCTGGAGCACCCCGAGATCACTCGGCGAGCATTCCCCGAACTGAACGACACCTTGCAGCGACTGTTCCCGGACGCCCAACGCAAACGGGCCGTGGCCGACAACCTGCCTTTGCTCAAGCGAGTGCGATGAGCTGCTCCCCGTGGCCCCTTATCCCTCACTCATAAATTCCCTCATGCTGCCCTCATGCTGCCCTCGTGAGGCCCTCGTGAGACCAATCCGCTCCGCAACGAATCAACAGGCACTCGTTGCCGCGCCAAATCGGCCTCGTCAGCGGGCCCCTCGATCCACTACCATGCCCGTTCCTCGTGAACCTCGGTGAGCCATGCGAATCAACAGCCAATTCCTCAAACGGCTCGGCGGCCTCGGCATCGCCACGTTTACGCGACACTGGATGGGGTCGCTGGACTACCGCTACGCCGCGTATCAACCGCATGTGGACCCAGCCTCCGAGCAGTTCGACGGGCCGGCGATCTATCTGTTCTGGCACGAGTACATCCCGTTTTTGTTTTATTTGCGTGGCCATTGCCGGATCGCGATGCTGATCAGCAAACACGGGGACGCCGAGTGGCTTTCCTGCGCGGCGCGCCACATGGGTTTCTCATTGATCCGGGGCTCCACGAATCGTGGCGGCGCCAAAGCGATGCGAGAGCTCATCACCAGCAGCCGGCTGAGCAACATTGCGATCACGCCGGACGGGCCGCGCGGCCCGCGTCGGCATTTGGCCGCCGGCCCTATCTATCTCGCGTCGCGAACCGGTTTGCCGCTGGTGCTCTGCGGACTGGGTTATTCAGCGTGCTGGCGATTTCGCACCTGGGACCGGCTGGCCTTGCCGAAGCCAACGGCCCGCGCCCGCGCGGTTGTCAGCCCCTTCCTGCACGTCCCGCCGGAATTGAACCGCGACGGCATCGAGCATCATCGGCAGCTGGTCGAGAATTCCCTGAATCAGCTGACACAATCGGCCGAGCATTGGGCGCGCACCGGAATGAGGATGGAGAACGAACAGCCGACCCGTCGCCAACCGATGCCCTGGAACTGCCCGATGCGTGCGCGGATCCGAGCGTGCGCGGCAGGCACGGAGGAAGCGCCACAGGGCCTCCCAGCCGCCGGAATGCAGGCGGCAAACGGCTCGCGGCCGATTGAGCCGAGCGAGCGAGCGGCCTAAGAGACCGTCGACCGCCCCGTTGACCGCCCGTCGACCGCCCGTCGACCGCCCCTTTGACCGCCCGTCGACCGCCCGTTTTTCAACGTAGCTCTTCGCCATCTCGCTGCGGCTTTTGGCACGCGGCGCAATCGGTGTCCGGCCTTTCCATGCGGCCCCCTCTATGCCTCGACGCCATGACATCATGTCGCGATCGGGTCCGGCGTTCGGGCACGCGTTGACGGTGTCCCGGCGCCCCAACTAGAATTGCGTCCTTGCTGCCTTTTATCCCGGACAGGTCTCCTGATGGCGTTTCTGATTGTTGAGAGCGCTCCCGAACTCGGCCCCCCTTCGGGAACAAAGCTCGAGCTGGGCGACGGGATTAAGCTCGGCCGACACCCCGCATGTCACACCGTGCTCCGCCTGGACGCGGTCAGTCGCGAGCATGCCGAGATACGCCGGGACAACGGCAAGTACGTGATTTGCGATCTGGCCAGCCGCAATGGCACCTATGTCAACGACCAGCGGCTTCCCAGCAACGAGCCCCATCAGCTCAGCCCGGGCGATCGAGTCAGCATTTGCGACGTAGTGCTGACATTTCACGACGATCAGGCGCCCCCGCCGTCCGGGGCCCACCTGCTGTCGTCCGGCTCCAGCCTGTCCGGCCCTGCCATCACCACTCCGGCCGCCCAGGGCGCCATCATGGTTGATGACGAGGAGTCGTCATCCAATTCGACGATCATGTCGAAGCTGGACGTGTCCTCGGGCAGCACGGGCGTGCAAGTGTCCGCCAGCCCCGAAGTGAAGCTCGCCGCGTTGGCCGAGATCATGCAGAGCCTCGGCAAGGCCGTGGCGTTGGATGACGTGCTGCCGCAGGTGCTTCGCGGCCTTTTCAAGATTTTCGTGCAGGCCGATCGCGGCTTCATCGTGTTGAAGCAAGAGGACGGCTCGCTGGTGCCGCGGTTTTGCGAGAACCGGCGCGGCGAGGACGACACGATTCGCATCAGCAAGACGATCGTCAAGCAGGTCATCGAATCCAAGGAGGCGATTCTGTCGGCCGACGCCGCCAGCGATCAGCGGTTTGAGATGAGCCAGAGCATCGCGGACTTCCGCATTCGCTCGATGATGTGCGCCCCCCTGCTCAACAGCGACGGGGAAGCGATTGGCGTGCTGCAGATCGACACGCTCGATCAGCGCAAGCGGTTTGCGGCCGAGGACCTCGAGGTGCTGGCCAGCGTGGCGGTCCAAGCGGGCATTGCGATCAACAATGCGCAACTTCACGAAGCCGCGATGAAGCAGCAGGTGATGGATCGCGACCTGGAGCTCGCGCACGAGGTCCAGCGCAGCTTCCTTCCCAACTCGCGGCCGCAGTTTCCCGACTACGAGTTCTACGACTACTACGAGCCCGCCAACAAAGTGGGCGGCGACTACTACGATTACATTCCTTTGACGGACGGGCGTCTGGCAGTGATTGTGGCCGACGTGGTTGGACACGGGGTGGCCGCCGCGTTGTTGATGGCCAAACTTTCCGCCGAGGCGAGGTTCAATCTGGCCAGAGTGGACAGCCCCTCGACGGCCATCACGCTCCTGAATGACTCGATCAGCCACCTGCAAGTTGATCGCTTTGTGACGTTGATCATGGTGGTGCTCGATCCCGTCGCACACGAGCTGACGCTTGTGAACGCCGGGCATATGTGTCCGATCATCCGCCGCCAAAGCGGGGCGATTGATGAGCCCGGCGACGATGAAGGCGGCCCGCCCGTTGGAGTCATCGAAGGCTTCGGCTACGAGCAGCTCACTATCCCGATTGCGCCGGGCGAGACGGTCGTGCTCTATACGGATGGGCTCAACGAGTCGATGAAGGACGACCAGCTGTACGGCATCGAACGCATCCGCGAGCACGTGCGGGCGGACGAGAACATCCACACGATGGGCGCCAAGCTCATTGATGACATTCGGGCGTTTGTTGGCGACAACCCTCAAGACGACGACATGTGCCTGGTCGCCTTCCGCCGCAAGTCGTAGCCGCCGCAGCGTCACCCACCTCGGCGTTGTGCAACCCTACGCACGCCACTTCGCACACTTCTTCCTTCTGCAACTGACCTCCCGTGGCTCGCATTTTTCTCACTCTGTCCGTTCTTTCAATCGTGTTGCTCCTGGCCAATTTGGTCGTGGGCCTGAACACCGGCGACCTGAACGGCGCCGCCGCGCGGCTGATTTCCGCCGAGCGTGATTTTCGGCTGCGGCGCGACAGCGGCGCCACCAAGCAGCTCGAGGAGCTTGAGCAAGCGCGCGACGAGGCGGTCGACGCCTATCAACCGCTGCGAAAACACGTGCAGCTGCACATGCTGCTCGGGATCAGCGCCAGCTTGGTCGCCGTGCTGGTCAACAGCATCACCGTCACGTACTTCGTCGGCACCACGCGCTGGTGCCGGGAAGTCTGCGACACCTATTCGCTCGGCGACGACTGGCCGCGGCAAAGTGACGCGTTGAAGCGCACCGCCTTTCCTTGGTCGGTGACCGGCATCATGGCGGTCATGGTGATCGTCGCCTTCGGAGCCGCCAGCGATCCCGGCGCTATGGGGCCCGACAAGGCCGCCCGCTGGGTCTCCGTCCACTTCATGGCCGCCATCATCGGCTGTGTCGTGATCTGCTACGCGTTCTATCGCCAAGCCAGAGCCGTGGGCGCCAACTACGACGTGATTCGACAGATCACCGACAAGGTCCAGCAGATTCGGCAAGAGCAGGGTTGGGACGAGGAGTAGGAGCGTCGGCCGGCACTCTTTCCTCAGCCACTTGTCGAGTCCAACGCGGTTCAAGGGCAACGAGGTTTCGATGCGTGCATTGCTGCAACGCGTGACCAGCGCTCATGTGGAAATTGACGGCGTGGTCGCCGGCGCCATTCAAAACGGCCTTTTAGTGTTGCTCGGAGTAGGGCAGGGCGACACCGAGCAACAGGGGCGCCGATTGCTCGACAAGATCCTGCAACTGCGCATTTTCGAAGATGCAGCCGGCAAGATGAATCTCTCGTTGCTGGACGTCGGCGGACAGCTGTTGGTCGTGAGCCAATTCACGCTCTGGGCCAACTGCCGCAAAGGCCGACGGCCTAGCTTTGTCGAAGCCGGGCCGCCGCCGCTTGCCAAGCCTCTCTACGAATGGTTCCTCCGCGAATCCGCAGCCGCAGGCGTCACCACCGCCAGCGGCGAGTTCGGCGCCGACATGCAAGTCCATCTGGTCAACGACGGCCCCGTCACCATTTGGCTCGACACCGACCACCTCTGAGTTCCCAAGCGGTGGCTGTGGCTGTCGCTCCGCCATCCTGGCGGATGTTGTGCGCCGCGTTCCCTTGAGTTAGGTTGACGTGGCGGTGTGCTTCACCAGCAGCGATGTCACAGGCAACCTATCTCCGGGAATGGCGGATGCAAGTACGTTGCCCCCATTGTCAGGCGTCGATTCAGGTCGAAGGGGACGGCGATTTGGCCGACCTGACCTGCGACTCGTGCGGCAGCACCTTCAACTTGATCGCGGACGAGAACGACACCCGTTCATACGAACGCGAGACAAGGCAACTCGCCCATTTCGAGCTCATCGAGCGGGTGGGCGCGGGCGCTTATGGCGCGGTCTGGAAGGCGCGGGACACGCAGCTCGACCGCACTGTGGCGGTCAAGGTGCCACGCAAGGACCAATTGTCGGAGGCGGAGGCCGATCAGTTTGTGCGCGAGGCCCGCGCCGCGGCTCAACTGCGTCATCCCAACATTGTGGGTGTCCACGAAGTCGGGCGAGTGGACGGGTCGTTCTACATCGTCAGCGACTACATCGACGGCCCCACGCTGGCCGATTGGCTGACGGCGCGCAGACCCACGTGGCGGATCGCGGCGGCGCTTTGCGTCAAAGTCGCCAGGGCCCTGGACGGGGCCCATCAAGCGGGAGTCATTCACCGCGACTTGAAGCCATCCAACATCCTTTTGGACGCGGACGACGAGCCACATTTGACCGATTTCGGTCTGGCCAAACGGGAGGCGGGCGAAGTGACCGTCACCGTCGACGGCCAAGTCCTGGGAACTCCGGCCTACATGTCCCCGGAGCAGGCGAGCGGCGACGCACACCGAGCCGACCGCCGAGCGGACGTCTATGCCCTCGGCGTCATTCTGTTCGAATTGCTCACCGGCGAGCGCCCATTTCGCGGCAACGCCCGCATGTTGCTGCACCAAGTGCTCCACGACGAGGCGCCGAGCCCCAGAACGTTAAACGGCACGATCCCCAAGGACCTCGAGACCATCACGCTCAAGTGCCTCGAAAAGGATCCCAAACGCCGCTATGCAACTGCGGGGGAGCTGGCCGACGAGCTGGAGCGTTCGCTGCAGGGCGAGCCGATCCACGCTCGCCCCGTCAGTTCGCTGGAACGCGCGTGGCGGTGGTGCAGACGCCGCCCCGCCGTCGCCGGACTGACGGCGTTGTTCGTGCTCAGTCTGATCGCGGGCACAGTCGTCTCCTCCTACTTTGCCGTTGACGCCAGCCGCAAAGCGGCCGAGGTCATTCGCGAACAGAAACGGGCGGACGCCAAGGAGCTGCACGCGAAGCACTCGGATGAAGCTGCGCGAGTCGCTCGAGCAGATGCCGACGACGCCGAACGAGAGGCCACCGCCAAAGTCCAACAGGCGCGGCGCGAAGTCGATCAAGTGCTCAAGGTGATGGACGTCGGAACGGCGCCTGTGGCCAAAGGGCGAATGTTTCCGGCGATTGTCGATGACTACGTCAAACTCTCCTTCGCCACGGGAGGAGTCGCCGCCGACCTGCATCAATTGGCAGCCGGCGGAGCTACGGTGGTCTCCTTCAGCAAGGTGTTGCTGCTCTCCATGGCATCCAGCGCCTTGCAGAGCGACAAGCCGCCCCCAACTGCGGACATCGTATTCATGGTGGAGCAGTCCGCCAGCATGGCCGCTTCGCGTCAATTCTTAGCCGACTTCACGCCCAAGCTGGAGGAGGGATTGCAAGCCCTCGGGCTCGGAGGCCCGGAGCACCCGAATCGTTTTGGCTTGGTTGGCTTCGGGGGCTACGGGGATCAACAGTTCGGGCGCTTGCTGACGTTGAGCGCCGATAATGCGCCGTCGGGAACAGCAGCGGAGATGGTCGCGGCACTGCAAAAGCAGGGATCAAACGGAGCCCTGGAGGATGGTTACGACGCGATCGATGTGGCGTTGAATCAGTTCCCATGGCGGAACGACGCTGCGCACGTCCTGCTGTTAGTCACGGATGAGGACCGCGACAAGCTGGACCCATTGCATACGTTCGACAGCATTCTTGGGCAGCTGCGAGCCAAGCGGGCCGTGCTTCACGGCATCTATTCCGTGAAGATCGACGACGGACTCGGCAATGAAGCATTGGCCATCACCGGGCAGGAAGCGGCTTTCCTGGCTGACGGTCAGGGCGGCTTCGCCGTTCGCAAGGACGGCGCCCTGGAACTCGACAGCCTCGCTGGAGTGACACTGGCGACTGGGGGCTCGCTCCCCTCGCCGCCTCCCGACTCCGAGGAGGCGACAGGAACTTCGGCGCCAACCCAAGAGTGGCGAGTCTATCAACAACAGGGGGACGTGCGCCGAAAGGCAAGACTCTGGCAACGCGCGGCCGAAGACTACACCTTGGCGATCGACGCGGGAGGCGATGCCCCGCAATTGTGGCTCGACCGAGCGACATGCAATGTCGAAAGGCGCCAGTGGAACATAGCCCGAGCCGATTACGCCAAAGTGCTCGAACTTGATCCGAAGGTTGCAGATGCTTGGCTGGGCCGAGGCCAATGCAACCTGAGCGAAGAGCGTTGGGCGGAGGCGGCCGTGGACTTCGCCGAGGCGATCCGGCTGGGACTTGCGGCGCCACAACTCTGGCCCAATCTTGTTCGCTGCCAGCAGCATTTGAATAACTTCGACGCCGAACAAGCCATTCCGCCGCGTTGGGACGACGAGCCGCTCGGCACGTTGGGCGACGTCCCGTTGCCGACCGACGCAGTGGCTGCGATCGAAGCCGCCCACGGAATCGTACGCGAGCGTTTCATCATGTTCCAGGACCTGCCCTGGCGCCAGCTTCAAGCGTTGGCGCCTACACTGCGCGCATCCTCTTACCGGCCGCTGCGCATTCGTCCGATCGCCAATACGCGTCCCTTGCGCATGGCAGCCTGCTTCACTCGCGATGACTCGCCATGGGAGTTGAGCGTCACAACGCCGCAACAAGCAATGGAGCTAGAGGGCCAACGACGACAAGATGGGTGGGAGCCCGTGGATGTGGCGGTATGGCAGGTTGACGAAGCCAGCGTCGAAGCCAACGACGAAGTGAATCATGCCGAAGACGAGCCGGGCGCCGCGAACTCCGGCCAGCTCCGGGTGGCGATCGTCTGGATGAAGCCGATGCGGCCGATGAAACCTCGCCCCTGGCGGATGTTGGTGGGTCTGCCGTTCAACACCTATCGTGCTCGCTACACGCCGTGGCGAACATTGGAAGATTACTATCCAGTCACGTTGCATCAGTGGGAACATCAAGGCGAGGCGTTGACCAGCGGCATTTGGATCGGCGCCAATGACGGCCAAAGGGTGTCTTGGCAATCGACGATGAACTCGCTGAAGGAATATTCGGCGCGCATCGTGGAAAGCGATGTTGTCGTCCAAAGCGACATTCACGTGCTTGCAGCGCCCGCGATCGATCCCGCGCAGCGCAATCAGTTGCGATTGGACAACTACCGACAACAGCTCTCACCCCGCGCCACACCGAGCGAGCAAGAGCAGCTTGGCCGCTTGCTCTGGGAGGCGGGGCGCCATGCGGAGGCGGAGGAGGTCTTGACGGAAGTGCTCGAGGTGGACGCCCGGCGAGACGCATACGCCTATCGCGCGCTGGCTCGGCAACAGCTGGGCAAGTCCACTGCGGATGCTGATATGCGAATTGCCGATCGCCTGAGCGGCAACAACGACTTGACACAGGCGTACTTCCGGTCTGTCTACGACTGCCATCGGGGCCTGACGGCGAGGCTGGCACTGCTGGACTCACTCTATTCCAAATTCTTCCGTCCCGACTCCACGCTTCGTTTGCAATGGTCGGCCGCCCACGCATTGGCTTCCCAAGCAGAACGGCTCGCGCCCGAGCGAAGACAACAAGCCCGGGAAAAGGCAGTCGAGCTGCTTTCAGCGGCGCTGGAGAACGGCCTGTCGCCTGCGACGCTGCTCAGCGATCCCCGGCTGGATGCCTTGCACGCCACGCCTGGCTTCCGCCGCTTGCTGGCCGAATACCAACCGCACCTCACGATGCTCGCCGTCGCGTCCTCTCGTGACGAGTTTGTGGCTCATCAAGTGAGCAATCTCGACTTGGACAAGCATCTCGATCGGATGCGTCAACTGGACGCCGCCGGCTATCGCCCCGTCGCAATTGGCGTCGCTCATATGCCTCTGCCGGAAGAGAGCGAGGACGCTCGCCCTTGGTTAGCGGCATGGTCAGCGGGCTCCGTGTGGCAACGCCCCCGGCAGTTCGTGTCCAGTGAGGAGAATTGACGTTGTTGACACCCTGACAGTGGATTCGAGTTCGCCTTCTCGTCGCCTCCGTCGCTGCTCATCGCTGCTCATCGCTGCTCATCGTTGCTCATCGCTGCTCATCGTGATCAGAAGCCTTTGCACAAGGAATCGAGTCGATGTTGACATGTGGCCGCGTTGCAAGATCCCTGGCGTTCACTTTGCTGTTCGCAACCCATCTGCTTGGGCAGGGCGCCGATGAGCTCTCCGTTGTCGAGGAGTACTTCGGCCCATTGCCGACGAAGATCTCGTCCACATTTGACTTGTCGCGTGTGAAGACACTGCCGGGCGCCAACGCAGCCTATCTCTTCCGCTACGACGCTCCGGAAAAGTTCCTCGAGTATCGAACCTTGATGGAGTCCGACGATCCGCCGCCGCCGCTTATCTCGGAGGACATCGTCGTTCATTACGGCTTCAAGCCGACAGTGCGGGTGGTGATCAATGGCGTTCCCACGGAGCCCTATATTGCCGCCGCCGCACCGTACGTCGGCCGGCACCACAGCACCAGTTACCTGGCGTACAAAGACGGCGGAGTGCGAATGTTTCTCAATGGACAGCCGGGAGAGGTCCGCTTTCCGTCCTACACCAACTCCCTGTTCCACAATCGCACCGGCGTGTACGCGATCATCGTCCCCGACAAAGACGACAAGTCGGGCAAGCTGAAGCGTTTGATCTACAACGACCGCGAAGGACCTCCCTGTGTTGAGATTCACGACTTGGTGGTCAGCAACTTCGGAACCGTGGGGTATATCGCGACGCTGCCGACGGACAACAAACAGCACTTGCTGTTGAATCACAAGCCAGGCAATCCGTACAACGGCATCGGCCAGCTGACTTTCAGTCCCGACGGGCAGCGGTATATGCACGCCGCGGCCACCAAGCTGAACGGGCGAGAGCAACTTGTGATCGTGGTGGACGGCAAGGAGCAGCCGCCGATCGACTCCATCCGCAACGGCTCGCTAACTTTTAGCCCCGATAGCCAGCACTTCGCGTACGCCGCCAAACTGGATGGCAAGTGGCGCGTCATTGTCGACGGCACACCTCAAGCCGCCTTCGATGACATCCAAGGTCGCTTCATCGACTTCGCCAACGAAGGCGTTCGCGTCGCCTACATCGCCCAGCAAGACGACAAATTCCACTTGGTGGTCGACGGCAAGCCCGGGCCTGCATTCGACGAGGTCGAACGGCGGGACAATCTGTTCGCTCCCGATGGGCGAACTCTCGCTGTTGTCAAACAGGGAACCCAATGGAGCGTCTTGTGCGACGGCGAGCCGGCTCGCCCGTTCGACGAGATCCGGCATGCGTTTTTCAATTCCGATGGCACCAGACTGGCATACGTGGGGGTCAACAAGATAGCCGAAAAGAAGACCGTCTCCCGCGTTGTGATTGATGGCCGCCCCGATCCGGAATTCGATGCTGTCGATCGGATGACATTCAGTGCCGACGGCAAACGCTTCGCCTATGTCGCGATTTCCGGCGAACAACAATCGATCATTCTGGACGGGCAACCTGCTCTCGAAGGCTTCGACCAGATTCACACCTATCGATTCAGCCCCGATGGCAAGCGTTTGGCGGCTCGCGGCGCCCGCGGTGGGAACGAGTGGGTGGAGCTGCACAATGAATACAAAACACAGCACGCTCACGATGAGTTCCTGGCGTTTTCCAGATTGCTGCCACTGGGCCTGCACTTCAGTCCGGACAGCAAGCACCTGGGCTATTGGGCGCTGGATGCCAACGAGCAGTACGTCCTCGTTGTCGATCGGCAGCTCAGCAAGCCCTACGACCGCGTGCTGCCCGACGGCCTGGAGGCGACTGAAAACGGAGCATTCCATGGGTTCGCGGTTCGGGACGGCGAACTGTTGTTGGTCACTTCCGGTTCGATCGACAAGGACCCCAACAGCCGGCACCAGATCCTCGCCAAGGCGGCCTGGGACGAAGGAGTCCGGCACGAAGGCAACGGCGACCTGCTCCAGGCGTTCGCCTACTTCCGAAAAGGCGCAGCCTTCGGAAATGCCGATTGCCAATATGCCGTCGGCCGAATGTTCGTGCTTGGGCAGGGCATCGCCAAGAACGAAGCGCAGGGCCTGCTCTGGACCCGACGCTCGGCAGAGCAAGGGCATCTCCGCGGCACTGCCAACATGGGCAACATCTACAAAAATGGCTTCGGCGTTCCGGTCGATCTAAACGAAGCCTTCAAGTGGTACAAACAGTCGGCAGAATTGGGCTCCCCCGTTGGCGCCCACCGCATGGGAGAAGCCTATCTGTATGGCACCGGCGTCGCTCGCGACGAGAAAGCCGCCCTGCAATGGTTCCTACAAGCGGCTCGGCAGGGCAACTCGGATGCCATGCACATGGCCGGCCACACGTATCACTACGCCGATCAGTTCCCGCGTGATTATCGGCAGGCAATGAGCTGGTATCAAAAAGCCGCGGAAGTCGGCAACACATACTCAATGAACAATATCGGCAATCTTGCTCGAGACGGACTCGGGTTCCGGGCGAATCAAGACGTCGCGAAGCAGTGGTTCCGCAAGGCCGCTCGGCTGGGAAGCGAGGGCGCTCGCGACAATCTGCAGAAGCTCTTGCCGGCCAAGCGAAACAGCCGTGGCATGTATCCGTGGTTCATCAAAGCGAAAAACGTCGGTCGCAGCACGACCACCGGAGGCCCCGGACACGATCCTCGCATCTCGCTGGAGTTCAACCTTGACGTGCCACTTCCCAATCGCGAACAACCAACTTCCGTGTCGATCCCGGCATACGTATTCACGACCGCCGAACTGGTGGAGCTGCAAAAATCCACACCCAAGGCCGGCAGGGTGAAGCTGGATCGATCGGTCGAGCAGTTTCGCCCACTGACCCAAGAGCAATGGACGGAGTTAAAAGAGAGCCTGCCGGATGTGGCGATCCCGATTGCTTATCCGCCGTACCTGGTGATTGGCCCGCAGCTCAGCAAAATGCCCGCCGGGACCAAGCTGGCAATTCAGGATTACCTCGACAGCTATTACGAGAGAGAAGCTCAAAAGTAGGGACCGATGGGCCTACGTACGCGCCCACGCGCTACGCGCCTGCTCGCCTACTGCTCGCTCGCATGGGTGCGATTGACGAGCTGGTGGACCTTGCCGACAATTCGCTCCTCCAAATCCGGCTGCCAAGGCCGGCTCTGCGCCTCGTAGCCGCCTTCGAGCAGCACGCGGCGGCTGGGCACATAGCCCGAGTAGACGTTCGAGTAGCCCGCCACCCAGATCGCGGGCCCGTCCGGCCTCGTCAGTTCTGACTTCAGCCGCAGCGAATAGTCCACCACCACCTCGTTGCCCAGCGCAACGATCATCACGTCGTCACCGAACCGCACCACTTGAACCGGGTACGGAAAGTCAGGCCGACCCGAGTCTTTCGTGAAGCTGAGGTCAACGGTCTCCAGCAGCGTCTGCAATGGACCGGAGACGGGCCGCTGGTGACGAGGCGTGCGTTGATTCACCTCCAGCGCGGCCTCGACGGCCGTGGCCAGCGTGCGGCCGTGCTGCTGAGCGAACTTCAGCTCGCTGCGTGGGTAAGGATTCTGATCTCCGCCACAGCCCATCATGAACAGTGCCGTGAGCCCGGGATGGTCCTCCTCCAAATATTGCTGCGCGTAACCGGCGTAGTCACCAAGCCACTTGCGAAAACCCATCGTCGTGTTGTGGCAGGCATAGCCGAACACCACCGCCCGCAGCTGGTCATCCTCGCCGCGCACGCTCAACACCGGCACTGTGTGGTCAACCGGTCCAAACGGGTTGGGGTGGTTTAAAAACGTGTCTCCCGATGGAGTCCGCCGGTTCATGGCGACGCTTGCCTTTGAAAAGCTGTAGGTCAGCCGAGCAGGGGTCATGTTTTCCAGCGACTCGCCGATGATCCGCACCAAGTGATCGGCAAGCTCATTGAAATAGTCCTTGGTATCGTCGCGGCCGTAGGCAGGGCCACAATGCGTATGCGAAGCGTTCATCAGCAGCGCATGCGCCGGCAGGCCGTGCCGCTTCTCCACCTCGGACGCCACCTTGGTCCTGAGCTCCTCCAGCACACCAATCAGGTCCAACGTGACCATCACCACGCGGTGTCCCTGCTGATCCTGCAGCGCCACACACTTCGCATACAGGTCCGTCTCGGCGCCTTCGGCAGGCTCCTTCCGCCCCGCGTAGCCCGCCATCGGCAGCGGCCGCTTGGGGGTGATCTTTGCCGTCGCGACAGCCGCTTTCCAGGGCAGGGGAGTGTCCTCGGCCGCGGCGCGCCCTCCGTCCACTCCCGGCATGGTGGCCAGGGCAGTCAGCGCGAAAACGAATCGAATGCAGAGTTGCTTGCTCATCGGTTGACCCAATCGACTGTGTCCATCGCCTGGTTTCAATGGTCTGACTTCTGCTGACTTCTGTTGTCCAACATCCTACGGTGTGAGGAGGCTGTTGAAGCTACGACAGGTGCTCCAGATCGGCGGGCCGCCAGAACGACCGCAGCCGGCATCTCGTCGCGCGACGCAGCTCGGACCAGCTCTCAATCTCCAATTCGAACTGCGCCAGCGTGGCCGTGGACATGTGGCGTGGCTCGCCGCTGAGTTCGCGCACCAGATCGGTGATGCCCGGGTTGTGGCCGATCAGCAGCAGCCGCTGCCATTCATCGCGTTGTCGCGCGGCCACTTCAAAGTACGACTCGGGCGGCGCCAGATAGAGCTCGCGTGTGACCAGCAACTCGCCCTGAAAGCCGGAGGCCGACGCGACACACGCGGCCGTCTCGGCGGCGCGGCGAGCGGAACTGGTCACGATTCGATCGGGGGTCAGCACTTGGCTGGCGAGCAGCCCGCCCATCAGCGGCGCGTCGCGATAGCCCCGCTTGTTCAACGGGCGATCAAAATCATCGGGGTGCTCGTCGCTCCAGCTCGATTTGGCATGGCGCAACAACATCAGGATCTTCATAGGCCTTGGCGATTACTGATTGCTGGGCTTGTGGGGAGTAAACTGGGTTCGTTCCAACTGTTGAGCTTGCCTCACGGCCTCGGTGGCCTCGTCCATCAGACATTGCTGCGCTCGAAACGGCTTGCCTTTGCCGAGCCGCTGATAGCTGCCGTTGGGCAGCAGCCGCCGCGCCTTGACATTGTCGTCGAAGCAGGCCTCGAGCACCCGAATTACTTTGCGTTTGCTCGACTCGTCCTCGATCGGCACGAGCAGCTCGACCCGCCGGTCGAGATTGCGCGGCATCCAGTCTGCACTGGAGATATACACCTGCTCGTCGCCGCCATGCAGGAAGTAACAGATGCGGCTGTGCTCCAGGAAACGGTCCACGATGCTGACGACTTCAATGTTCTCGCTCAGGCCGCTCACACCGGGCCGCAAGCAGCAGATGCCGCGGACATTGAGCCGGATTTTCACGCCCGCGTCGGAGGCGGTGTAAAGCGCCTGAATAATCTCGGGGTCGACCAGCGAGTTCATCTTGGCGAAGATCCTCGCCTTCTCGCCTTGCTTTCGCCGCTGCGTCTCGCCGTCGATCAGCTCCAGCAGCCGCTCGCGCAGCCCGAGCGGGGCGGCCTCGATGCAGTTGTATTGCAGCGGCTGGCTGAAGCCGGTGATCGCGTTGAAGAAGCGGCTGGCGTCCAGCCCCAGCGCCTCGCGGCAGGTGAAGTAGCTGACGTCGGTATAGAGCCGAGCGGTGCGCTCGTTGTAGTTGCCGGTCCCGAAGTGCACGTATCGCTGAATGCCGTGCGGCTCGCGGCGGACGATGACGCAGATCTTCGCGTGCGTCTTCAGGCCCTTAATGCCGTAGATCACCTGGGCGCCGGCCTGCTCCAGGCTGCGCGCCCACTCGATGTTGCGGGCCTCGTCGAACCGCGCCTTGAGCTCCACCAAGGTGGTCACGTATTTGCCCTGCTTGGCCGCGTCTCTCAAGGCGCTGACAACGGGACTGTCGCGACTGGTGCGGTACAGGATCTGCTTGATGGCAATCACGTCGGGATCCTGTGCCGCTTGTTGAATCAGCCGCACAACGGGATCGAAGCTGTCGTAAGGATGGTGCAGCAACAGGTCGCCTGCCGCGATCGTCGCAAACATGTCGGTCTCGTCGACCTCGGGCGCCGGCTGCGGGGTCCAGGGAGCAAACCGCAGCGCCTCGTATCCGCCGAGGTCGCACAGCGGCATCAGGGAAGCCAGATCGAGCGGTCCGGCCGGCACATACAGCGCTGCCTCGTCGACGCGGAGCGCGGCCATCAAGAACTCTCGCAGCGCGTCCGAGGCATCGCGTTCGAGCTCCAGGCGCACGCAGCCTCCCTCGCGACGAGCCGTCAACACCTGCTGCATTTCGAGCAACAGGTCCGAGGCCTCGTCGTCGTCGACGGCAAAGTCCGCGTTGCGAGTGATCCGGAAGGCGACACACTCCTCGACCAGCTCGCCGGGGAAGTACTTTTGCGCCATCGCTCGCACGGCGTCTTCTATCAGCAAGAAGCAGTAGCCGCCGTCGGCGGGCACGGTCAGGACGCGGCTGAGCGAGTGCCCCAGCGGCACAATCGCGAATCGATCGCGCGGGTCCTCGCCTGCGGGGCTTAAGCGAACGCAGGCGTGCAACATCTGGTTGCCCAGCACCGGGAAGGGCCGGTCCTGGTCGACCGCCATCGGCGTGGCGACGGGAAAGATCTCCGCGTCGAAAACCAACTCGAGCGCCTCGGCTTGGCGTTCATTGAGCTGCGCGGGCTGCAGGCGGCGAATCCCCGCGGCCGCCATGGCCGGCTCCACGTCATTGACGAAGCAGTCGTATTGGTCCCGCATCATCTGATGAGTGACGCGGCTGATCGCCTCCAATTGCATCGCCGGCGTCAATCCCGAGGGATCGCGCGAATCGCGATCGGTGACCAACGTCAGGCCGCCGACGCGGACCATGAAGAACTCGTCGAGATTGGACGCCGTGATCGCCAAGAAACGCAGCCGCTCCAGCAACGGCTGGTCGGCATCAATCGCCTCATCCAGCACCCGCTGATTGAATGCCAGCCAGCTGAGCTCGCGGTTGAAGTACAAAGGTTCCGTCATTTCGCCATCCATCATGGGAGGCCGTTGAAGTGGAAGGTCAGCCCTGCGGGCGGAGCAGCACGCGGAGCCCAAAGACCTCCTCGAACATGCCGTTGTCCTGCCGAATCGCCATCTGCTCGAGTGACAGATCTTTGGCATGCCGAATGGTGATCACCAGCTGATTTTCCTTGACGACGCAATGGAAGTCGGTGATCCGCTGGCTTCGCGACTCGTCGAGCGCAATCGCCACTCGCAGCATCGCCGCCATCTTCGCAACCGCCACCCGCTGGACTCGCGGCAGCATCGCGTAGCCTTCATGGTTTGGCTGCGGCGTCGCTCGGCGGTGATAGCGGGCGACGAGCGAAGTGATCAACATGTCGCGGTTGCCCAGCCCAAACAGCTCGCTGTTGCGAATCAAGTACATCGAATGCTTGTGGTGGCTGCGGACGTTCACGTAGCGGCCGACGTCATGCAGCAGCGCGGCCACGTTCAGCAACACCTCGTAGCTGGAGGGGAGCTGATGCTCCTGACGAATCTCGCGGAACAGCTTGACCGCCAGAGAGGCCACGTGTCGGACATGCTTCAAGTCCGAGTCGTACTTGCCGGCCAAGTCGATGGCCGAGCGGGTGATTTGCTTCGCGAAATTGGCCGACCACTCGTCGCGCGCCGCCATCTCCTGCAACAACCCATCGCGAAGATTCGCGCTGCTGACCAGCAGGCTCTCGGCGCCAAGCGCCTGGGCCACGCGCAGGTTGGCCAACAGCGCGGGGCCCAGCGTGGACGCGTCGGGAAAGCTGATATGGAACCGCTGCACCAGCTCCTCATCGGACGCCGGCAGCAGCTGATTCACGAACTTGGCCAATCGCTCCGTCGGCAAGCTGGCCAATTGGGCGGGCGTCCAATCAGGCAACAACTGCCGAGCGGCAAAACGCAAGTCACCGCCGAGAGCAATCAGTTGCACGCGCTCCTCGCCGGCCATATGCGATTGCAGTTGCTCGATCATCCTCGCAATCTGCGTCTCCATCAGTTCCCGCTGCCGGGCCAGCGGCGCCCGCAGCGCCTCGATCGAGCGTCGCATCCGCAGCGAGCCCAGTCGGTAGGTGTGCGAGTAGACGACGTTGGGCCCGCGCACCAACAGCAGTTCCGTGCTGCCGCCGCCCACCTCGATCACCACGGATCGCGATTGGCTCAATTCCGGGCGCGACTCGAGGTGTGGATAGATGCTCATGTAGGTCACGCGATTGACCTCGGCCTCCTCCAGCGCCTCGACCTCCAGCCCGGTGGCGATGTAGATGCGATCCATAAAAGCGAGCCGGTTCGTCGCCTCGCGAACTGCGCTGGTCGCGACCACTCGAACGGCCGCTGGCTGAATGCCGTACTCATCAAGCACCCGGCGATAGCTTCGCAGCACGCGCACGCATTCTTCAATCGTGGAGCGTCGAATCTTGCGGCGATGAAACGTGTCGCGTCCCAGGCTCACCGCCCGCGAGAAGGCATCCAACTGCCGAACCACGCCCGGCGAATGAATCTCCGCGACCGCCATGCGAATGGAGGTCGTGCCGATGTCGATCACCGCCACCGGACGAGGCCGAACGGGCTCTTGCAAGTCAGTTTCCAACATCGGCCAGCCTCCCGTCCGCGGCAGGAACTCCGTCACGAAGAGCCGGGCTCGTTCGAGGCGGCTCAAGGCGGCTCATGACGGCCGCCCGGACTCCCGTCGCCGGCTATTTCCTCGCTTTTTGATTGTTTGCCTGATGAGCCCACGCCGCGGCGCCGAGCACGGCGCTGTCGTCGCCCAACTTCGCGACTCGCACCTTGAACACATCACGATAGGACTGCATCACCGCCTTGCGGCAAGTGCGTTCCACCTCCTCGACCCACAGCTTCGGCATCGCCTCGACCAATCCGCCTCCCAACACCAAGACATCAGGCGCGAGCAAATGGACGATGCCCGCCAAGGCGCGCCCCAACTGTTGAGCTGCGCGGCGCACGATCTCTTCGATGGCGACATCGCCCGCGGCAACCGCCTTGGCAATCACACCGCTGCGAATGTCCGATAGGTCCGTGCCGGCCAGTTCCCGCAGCGCGGGCGCCTCGCCGCGATAGACCGACTTCGCCGCCTCGGCCGAAATCGCCAACCGGCTCGCGACCGTCTCCAGACAGCCATAGGCGCCGCAGCCGCAGCGTGGACCGTCGATCTGCACCTGGATGTGGCCGACCTCCATGCACGAGATCCCTTTGCCGCAGAGCACCTGTCCGTCATAGACGCAGCCACCGCCGATCCCGGTGCCGGGAAACACGCCGACCGCCGTTCTCGCGCCCATCGCGGCGCCGAACCGATACTCGCCGAACACACCGGCATCGACATCGTTCAGCACCTCGGCCCGCGCAGGGAACTCGCTCTCCAACGCTCGCTTCAGTTTGACGTCTTGCCAGCTCAGATTGACGGCCTCATGGACGACACCGTTGGCCAAGTCGACTGGCCCCGGACAGCCCAAGCCGATGGTCTCCACTTGCTCGGGCTTGGCCTCGGCTTGCTTCAACAGATCCTCGATAATGCTGAGGATCCGCTTGACGCCGGCCTTGGCGTCCCCCGACTTCGTGCGCTTGCGACGACGCGTAATCTCGTTCCATTGGTCGTCGTAGAGCACCGACAGCATTTTCGTGCCGCCGAGGTCGAAGCCGACCCGATAACGGCCACCGGCGGCAGCCGCTCGCGCCACGGCCGCCGAGTCCGCGACGCCCCGCGTTTCATCCGACGCGGCGGCGGAGCCGCCTTCAGCCGGACCGGGCACCTTAGCTTCGGGCCCGCGGGCCGATTCCCCGGAGGTATCCGGTTGCTGCTCGGAGGAACTGTTCATCGCATCCTTGATGGCTGGGAATTCGAGAGGCGGGCCTAACAGCCTGTTGAGTAGCACCGCCGGCAATCGCAACAGCGTGGTTTGTGCCGGATCGGTGTTCTTCAACCGCCTCTCCGAGGGCTCTGGGCTTTTCGCTCCGCAATGTCCCCATCATAACCCGGAGTTTGGCCCCGGAGTAGACGAGCGAAACGCGGCGCCACCGCCGTCATCAGGCCTCGCCCCGACTTCCACCGAGCTGACAGCGCCCTGACAGCGTCCTGACATCACGGGGCGAAATCCGCCTTCCGATTCCAAGCCACCCCCCGTTATAACAACGAACAGATTCGCAAGTCGCGGAGGACCTCCCGAACACTACTCAGAAACTACGATCATGGACGAGACCACCCAACCCGAAAAACACAGTCAACCGACCGTCCGCGAGTCGGCAACGCCGACCGGACCGGGCCTCACAAGGGTCGCCTGCGATGGAGGCCCGACCGGTGACGAACTCACGCCGGAGCAGGCAAAAGAACTGTTGCAGGCGATTGAGGACGTCGAGCGAGAAGAGGCCGCCGAGCTCGAGGGCGAGAGCGACGCCTTGGAACGTTGAGCGTCAAAGCATGCTGAGCGGATCGATGTCGATGGCAAACTGCACATCCTTGGGCAGCGGCAGCTCATGGGCAGACGAGACGATCTGCCGCAGCAGTGAGCGGTCGGCGCAAGTGACAAGGATGTGGAAGCGGTAGCGTCCTTGAAGTTTCGGCAAGGGCGCGGCGGCCGGCCCGAGCACTCGAGTCTCCACGCCTTGAGTCTCGCAGGCGCGCAGTCGCTCGGCGATCGCCGCGGCAAACTCCGAGGTGTGCGTCTCGCTCGGGCCGCGCACAATCAGCCTGGCCATCGCCGAGAACGGTGGGTACCCGAATTGCCTGCGTTGCGGCAGCTCGTAGCGCACGAAGGCCTCGTAGTCGTGCCGCTGAGCGGCCATGATGGCCGGATGATCGGGGCTGAATGTTTGCACAAGCACTCGGCCGCCCTTGGCGCCGCGTCCGGTGCGCCCGGCCACTTGCGTGACCAGCTGAAAGGTCCGCTCGGCGGCGCGAAAATCGGGAAAGTGCAGCGCAGTGTCCGCGTTGATGACGCCGACAAGCGTGACGTTCGGAAAGTCGAGCCCCTTGGCGATCATCTGGGTTCCGAGCAGGATCTGCGCCTGCCCTTCGCGGAACTTCGCCAGCGCCTCCTCGTGGCTGCCGTGCTTCCGCATCGTGTCGCTGTCCATTCGCAGGCACGTGTGGCCGGGGAACTTCCCGCGCACCTCGAGCTCCAGTTTCTGGGTGCCAAGCCCACTGTAACGAATGCCGGCGAAGCCGCAGGCGGGGCAAGTCATCGGCGGGTCGCGCTCGAAGTCGCAATAGTGGCAACGCGCCTTGCGCTCCTCCAGATGATGTGTCAGGCTTATGTCACAATCGGGGCAGGTGACCGTCTCGCCGCAGGCCGTGCATTGAATGCTCGTCGAATAGCCACGGCGATTGAGCAACAGGATCACCTGTCCCTCGTCGCGGAGCGCCTGCTCCATCGAGCGTTGCAGGACCCGGCCGATGGCTCCGCGCGAGCGCCCCTCGTCGCGATCGCGGAGATCGATCACGCCAACATCGGGCATCGGCAGATTGAGCACGCGGTCAGGCATCGAGACCAGCCGATAGTGTCCCGAGGCGGCCCGCTGCCAGCTCTCCAACGACGGCGTGGCGGAGCCCAACACCAGCGCCGCTTGCTCGTCGCGGGCGCGCCACATCGCAACTTCGCGAGCGTGATAGCGGGGCGCGGGCGTGTCCTGCTTGAACGATGAGTCGTGCTCCTCATCGAGCACGATCAGACCGAGCCGCTTGGTCGGCGCAAACACCGCGCTGCGGGCGCCGACCACCACCTGCACCTCGCCCGAGGCGATCCGCTGCCAATGCCAGAATCGCTCCGGGCCGCTCAGGTGGCTGTGCAGCACCGCTACGCGATCAAACCGCGAGCGAAATCGGTGCCGAGTCTGCGGCGTGAGGCTGATCTCGGGCACGAGCACAATCGCCTGCTTGCCATGCTGGATCACCTCCTCAATCGCGCGAATGTACACCTCCGTCTTGCCGCTGCCCGTGACGCCATGCATCAGCGTGGTCGTCGCGCGGCCCGCTGCAATGCCGGCCAAGATCGTGTCCAAAGCTGCTCGCTGCGCGGAGTTCAACTGCTCGCCCGCTTGGCGCGGCCCCGTCTCCGCTTCCAACTGTCGCTCGGCACCCTGGTAGACCCGCCGCACTTCCTCGCTCACCAACTTCTGCTTGCGCAGCGTCTGGATCGGCGCCGAACTGCAGCCGGCTCGCTCGGCCAGCTCCACCGGCGTCAAGGGATAAGGCGCGTCGGCCAGAACCTGCAAGGCGTGCCGCTGTTTGGGCGACAACTTCAGCTCCTCCCAGCGACGTCGCGTCGACTCCGGCACCGACAGAAAGGTGGCGGCACGCGTGCCCGCTTGCACGCGGACCCCTTTGGGCACCGCCGCCTCGATCGCATCGGCCCAGCCGCAAAGATAGTACTCCGACATCCACTGCGTCAGCGCCAAGAGTCGACGATTGAGCAACGGCTCCGCGTCGATCACTGCCGCTAGCGGACGCAGCCGGAATTCCCGCTTGGCGCCGGCCGGCTGAGTCTCCACGGCAACACAGTAGCCGGTGATTTGCCGTGTCCCCAACGGCGCCCGCACACGCACCCCCGGCGTCACTTGTTCGCGCAGGGCATCGGGAACCAAATAGGTCAGCGGCTGAGGCGGACCGTCGACAACCACCACCGTCGCTAGCCACTGCTCGGCGGCGTCATCCTCTTCCCAAGGAGGAGGCTCGGGCCCAAACAGATTGGGTTGTTGCTCCTTCGCCTTGGCCATTAACGAACGCTCCGCTCCGTCCAACAAAAGTCCTTGGCTACCGGCGATTCCCGGCTACCCTGCCGCGTGGCAACGCGGGGCACAGCGCAACCCCTCGGACCGAGGGAATAGCGTCGACAAACCTCTCTCAATTCATCCACTGGCAGCTTCAACGAGGCAATTCGATGATTTGCTGTCCACGCGGACCGCCATTTGGCAGTTGAGAGGTAATCCAAAAATCCAACGTCGCCGGCGATTGTCTCGACCGTGGACAATACACAACTCGTTTTAACTTCGATAGGATACCAGTAATTCGGAACAATCAGGCCTCGCGAGCCGAAGGTGGGCAAAAACTGGCCACGCAGCGAAATATTGCGGAAGAATTTGCGCCCAAATCTCGTTAATGATCGAATAGGGCCGCGTTAAATACAACGCCGGCGGCCGAGACTCGAAATCCCGGGAGGCGGAACCTCCCATGCCGAAATGGGCATTCGACTGAGTCAGGTGGGAAATGCGATTAGGAATCTTCGGCGGCAGCTTCGATCCGGTGCACACGGGGCACTTGATTCTCGCCGAGCAATGTCGCGAGGCGATGCGATTGGATGAGGTTTGGTTCATGCCGACCGCCACCGCGCCGCACAAGCAACAACAGAATCCGGCCAACGTTCAGCAACGCTGTGAGATGTTGCGATTGGCCGTCTACGGCAACTCCGCGTTCACGGTCTCCACGCTGGAAGTGGACCGAGGCGGCGTCAGCTATACCGTGGACACACTCAGCGAAATCGCAGCAAGCTACGACCACGCCGAGCTGTTCTTCCTGATGGGCGCCGACTCGTTGCGGGAGTTGCCTACCTGGCGCCAGCCCGAACAGATTCTCGCGCTGGCGACGCCCGTCGTCGTCCGCCGCGGCGGCGAGCCCGAGCCGGACTTCTCTCCGCTCGCCGCGTTCTGCTCCGCCGAGCGACTGCAGGAGATCAAGAACGCCCAGGTGCCGATGCCGTTGATCGACATCTCGAGCACCACCATTCGGCGCGACTGCTCCCTGGGCCACACGATTCGCTACCGAGTGCCGCGGGCTGTCGAGCAGTATATTTCGACGCACGAGCTCTACCGATCGCCGTAGCGACTCGCTGTGAAGTCACATCGAGCACGACACTTGGCATGCGCGCGCGGCGAGCAGCCGCCCCGTGCCGATCATGCCGCGCCATCGAGTGCGAGTTTGCCGTCAAGAAGGTGGAGCTGCGTTACGACCGCAGCAATTATCCTTGTAGTTCGGCAAACATCCGTTCCAGCAGATCCTCGACCTTGACTGAAT
>JAGQPF010000378.1 GCA_020426845.1 Planctomycetales bacterium | reverse complement strand
ACGCAACTCGCACGAACTCGCTGTGTCGTACGCGGCTGCCATCGTACGATCGTCTCGAAGATGACGGTTGAAGTGGCGATCCCAAGTGGAAGCATCGACCGGCAACGAAAGAGACGGCAGTGTTTTAGCCTTCTCGTTTTCGGTGCCCGATTTAATCAGCACGACGGTACATCGGAGTTGCCGATCCAATGGCCCCTGTACGCTGATCTCCGCTCGGCGTTCCCAAAGCTGTTCCAATGTCGGGCGCGGCGGCTCAATTCGTGCAAGTAAAGGGCCTTGTGGGCCGTCGCTCTGCGACCACGGCCGGCTCTCCCGGATACGCATCAACACTTCAAGATCACCGAGAGAGTCAACGGCATCGCTGCCGATGCGTCGTGTCGCAAATCGAATTGTATGAAGACCGACGGGAAGTTGCGGCAATTCCACGAACGCCACGTCGCCGGGTTCCACATTGTCTAGCGTAAGCGGAGTGCTCAGCCCCGAACCGATCGACACCACGATTGCCGAGACGCAGTGGTCTGTGCGAACGCCCAAGCAAGGTCGCTCCGATGCAAGCCATTCGCCATAACCGTCATCATTCCACTGCGACGGCGCAAGGCCTGCCGGCCATACCTCGATCGTCTTGGATTGTGTAAGCCCTAACCGACGTAGCTGCGATTCCCATTCGGCGTCGATCACCTCCGGAAGCGCAATCGACACCGCGCTAACCCCTTCGCACGCCAGCGAAACCGGCGGTACGCCTAGATTGTCGATACTGCCCGCGCGTAGCAGCAGATACCGCTCACCGGGGCGGACCCGAAGATTGCGAACTTCGTAGGCCAAGCCATCGGAAGCGATGCGGAAGAGCCATATTGGACCTGGCCGGATCAGGCACTCGGTACGCAATAGCGCTTCTAGCTGAACGTCTCGCCTATCGAAACGAAGCAGCACCTCATCCTGTTGAGGCCAGCGAGCCAGATTGACGCGCTGCGAGCCGTATAGGCATTGTCCGCGCGCGAGCGGGCGTCCTGCGCTGCCTGCTACGGTGCAACGAGATTGGGTCAGCACGTCGCGAACCTTTGGAAACCGTATCAGCAGTTGCGACAGGTCGGGGATGTCGAGAAATGCGTCCCATGATGAGTTAGCGCGGTTGCTTGGACGTAATACTAGCCTAGGCTTGATACCGAGGGCCGCGATCTCCGCGCGAGCCTCATGCGGCTGTAGTCGAGAAGATAACGTGCTGCCGCATCGAGCAAGTAACAGCCCGCGCACGGTCGCGCGCTCTTGGGCAGCGTCGCGTGCGGATCGCAGCCATCCGCGTGCCATACGCTCTCGGTCAAGATCGGCACTGATCCGCGTCATCGTTCCCGGGTGCATGAACGCGTCGGTACCGAAGCCCCCCTGTAGAAGCAGTGCGGCGGCAATCTGTCCAATGAGTTGAGGCTCCTCGGCGAGATTCTGAAACCGCGAGGACGCATTCCAACTCCGCGAAGCAATAAACTCCCCGAGCACTTGCGGCGACTCAAATAGATCCGCGGAGAACGAATGCCGCAGCTCATAGAGAATCCGCGCCAGTTGGCGCTGCAAGTCACGCGGGAGTATCGCGTGAGTGATGGGCCAGCAAATGATGGAAAAATGCTCTGCCCAGGTGCCGGTCGGAGCAGCTCCGCCCAACTCGCGATGAAACCATTGGTAGCACTCACGAAGCCAGGAACGATCACCTCTTGAAGCCCATCCGGGCGTCATCGTCTCGAACGTTTGCCAGTATTCATCGCCCGAATACCAGTAGCCAATTTCGGCGGAATATGCGATCCAAGCCAGGCTGTGCAGCCGAGAAGGCGCTTTGGTGGCGATGTGACCTCGCACTGCTGATTGCAACGTTTCGATGTCTGGTTGGGACAAACCGTGTTCCAACGCAAATACGGGCCGACTCCCCTTCGTCGCGCGGAGTTGCAAGTAATGTCGATGAAGGCGAGATTGGTATTCATCCAGGCTAACACTCATGGGCTAGCCTCCATGTCGATGGCTGCGGATCCAGTCCATCCACGCAGAATGAAAGGGCATGTCATCGCTTCGGATCGCTCGACGGTCGCGCCTATTAATAACCACACCCTTGGAACGTTAGGCGACTCCGAATTGGTTTGTGTCGTCTGCATTGTGAACGTGTCGATGAACATAGTCGGCCGAGAGCATCGCCTCGATCTGATCCACCGTATGTGTTTGGAAATCGGGACATCGCTCGGCACGCGGAATTAGCCATCGCTCCTTGGCAAGTTCTGATATCTCGGCAACGGTCAACAAATCGTGGTACTTGGGACGTTTCCGAGTCCCGTTCAAAATGGCTCGCGCGTTGGTTGCTAGTTCGGCGACGAAGACCTCACGTCTCACGCCATGTCTCAGCAATTCTGGACGAAGTCCGATGAGACTCATTGCGTGCCTGAGTGCCCGCAACCGCCAGTTGGGGCCATCGCCGAAATTAAAGCCCTTGGCATAAGCATGCCGCCTGCGGCGCAAATAGGCGCGTACATCAGTGAAGATTGCTTCCGGAATGTGAAAATGCCCCCATCCCTCAGTGTAGCCCAACTGCCGCAAGACTGTTACCCCGCCAAGACGCACGCGGTTATAAACCGAAGAACGACCAAGCGCCGATGTAGTTGTTACCGCGACTAGTTCCGCATGTTTGCGCTTGCGAGAAATGATCCCTTTGGTCGTGTGATAGCGGGACCGGAATGCATCCCGGACCTCGACGGAGCGAATAAGCGCGGCGACAAGTTTGCCGCCCAGGAGCCTGTTGTAGGGCGGCAACGAACCTAAGACGAAGGCATCAAGCATGCCGACCAAACGCTGCTTACGATCACTGGCTGACCACCCGATGTACTTATCTCGTACCGAGAGATTAAACACCGGATCACCAAGGGCTATCAGCCCGATCAGTTTATCGTTTGAGCGATCCCAAACCAGAAAGCGCATCCGCCTCCCGTAGCCTTTGGAAACAGGCACACTCCAAGTCAATGATGCGAGTCGAAAGAGATCGGATTGCCAAGTGCCGGATTCAATTAACTCCAATTCCGGCGTAATAGCGTTAGCGACCACATCGCCCCCTGCGGCGAAATACTGCCGTAACAGCGGCCACTGCTTCGCGATAAACTGAGATTCAGCTTCAAGACGCTCAATCCGTTGGGCGCGGTGCATTCTCCGAAGAGTATCTTTGCCATTTGAAGGCGGCACCAGACTTCCGTCCGCCGACTTCGTGAAGCCAAGTTCTTTGAGGTGCCGGCGCAGTGCCCGCCGTATTCGTGATTCGAGCGTAAATAGCGGGATCGTCGGTCGCATCGAAACGGATATCCTCCGACCTTGTGTTAGACTCCAACCATCATTTTAAGTGCTGTCACGTTCAAAGGAAACACTCTCCCAACCAGGCCCCGCAGACCAATCACCCGTGTGCAGGATTGTATATTGGCAACCCTCGTGAACGCTCCGACGAGGCAACGAGGGAGGAAATCTGCTCATGAACACTTCTCAATCCGCGGCAATCGTGCAACCATCTCCTAGCAGGCTGTTTGGCGTCCGCGCATACAGGTCGGGGTTGGCATCCGCGTCATCCCATGTGATGCCGTAGCTTCCCGACCAGTCCTTGTTCTTGTCCTTGCCCGGGCGTTTTTTCTTCTTGGCGGTCGGGTGGTTGGTCCCGTCGTAGCCGACGAGGTATGGCGGATCCGTAGCGAACAGCGACGCTCGATTGCCATCCATCAGCCGCCGCACATCCTCGGCGTTCGTCGAATCTCCGCACAGCAGCCGATGATTGCCGAGAATCAGCAATTCGCCCGATTCCGTGACGGCGGGCTTGTCCTTCTGTAACGCCGCCTCGACGTCAAAATCGTCCTCGCCCTCGCCGCCATGCTCGTCGAGGAACTTGCTGACGATGTCCTTGAGTTCGCCGGCGTCGAATCCCGTCAATTCAACGTCGAAATCCGGCATCCCCTCGAATTCCTGGAGCAGCGAGACGAGTTTTTCCTCATCCCAATCGCCCACGGTCTTGTTTAGCGTTAGGTTGAGGGCCTTTTCCTGTTCCAGCGGCAGGTCGACGACGATGACGTCGACTTCCTCGTGCCCCAGATCCTGCATTACTTT
>JAGQPF010000377.1 GCA_020426845.1 Planctomycetales bacterium | reverse complement strand
CGAAGCCCAAGATCACTTCGGCTACTCGATTGCGCTCCACGGCGGCACCGCGGTCGTCGGCAGCCGCCTGGACGACAATGCGGGCAACGACGCCGGCGCCGTCTTTGTCTTCCAACGCGACGGCGCCAACGGCGCGGACTGGCCGCTGCAGAACGAGATCATCGCCGGACAGCCCAGCCCGTTCGACCAGTTCGGCGGCGCCGTGGCCATCGACGGCAACCAGCTCGTGGTCGGCGCAACACTCGCCGACACCAACGGACACAACAGCGGCGCCGTCCACTTCTATTCCGGCGTCGGCATCGACGAAGACCTACGGGTAACCGGCATCTCGTCAGACTCATTGGGACGAGTCACGGTGAATTGGGACGCCGCTGGCGCCGTCGGTCAACATCTCGTCGGAGTTTACCGCTCTGCCGACCCCAACTGGGACCCGGGAGACACGCCGATTCAAAAGCAGGCGGCTGTGGGGCCGGGTAAGCACTCGATGAGTTTCAACGTCGGGGTTTTCGACCCGAACCTGCCGTACCTGATCGCCGTGGCGGACCCGGACAAGCAGCTGATTGAGAACGACGAACGCAACAATACCAAGGCGTTGTTCGACGTCCCCAACAGCTTCGACCAATTGCTGGACCGCGGATCTCCCAATGATGTCGGCGCACAGGTCCAGTTTGGCTACTCGGTGGCAATCGACGGTGACACTGCCGTCGTTGGCGCCCATTCGGCGGAGGTCGGCGGCACGCTGGGCGCCGGCGCCGCCTACGTTTATCAGCGGCTGGGCGGCAGCTGGCAGCAAGTCGCCAGGCTTACTGCCAGCAACGCCGGCAAGGACGACCGCTTCGGCTACAGTGTCGACGTCCACGACGGCCTGATTGTGGTCGGCGCCCCGTATGACAACAACGGCACAGCGGCCGACTCAGGCGCCATCTACGTGTTCGAAGGCGCCGGCGCCAACTGGACCGAGGTTGACTTGATCGCCAACAACGGTGCGGGCGACTTGTTCGGCTTCTCCGTCGCTATCGATCAGGCGACCATCGTCGTCGGCGCGCCTCAAGATGATGTCAGCAATTTCAACAACAACGGCGCCGCCTATATCTATGAGCGCACCGCCGCGGGAACTTGGCAGGCAGTCAGCCAGCTGCTCGCCAACGACCTCGCTTCGGACGAGCTTTTCGGCTTTAGCGTCGACATCAGCGCCAACACCGCGCTGATCGGCGCCCGCAACAACAACGGCTTGGGAGGCGCCTACTTCTTCTCCCGCAATGCCAGCAGCTGGGGCCAGACACAGCGAGTGGCGACCGGAGCCGCCGGCGACAATTTCGGCTGGGATGTCGCGATCGACGGCGACCTGGCAGTCATTGGCGCCCCCTTCTTCGACGGGAGCGGTGGAGTCGACACGGGGCGGGCCTACACCTTCGAACGGACCGACGCATCGTGGTCTCACACCCAAACACTGGAGCGGGTCGGCGCCGGGGCATCGGACCACTTCGGTCGGGCCGTCGCACTCAATGAGGGCTTGTTGCTAGTCGGAGCCCCTTTGCACGACTCGGGCGGCCAGGACGCCGGCGCCGTTGTCGCCTATGCGAAGCACGCCGGCCAATGGCGAGAGACGGAGTTGCTCCGCGACGGGCAAGTCGACGACGGATTTGGACAAGTCGTCGCGGTCAGCCAAGGACATGTCATCGTTGGCGCACCCGTCGCGGACATTGGTCTGGAGCTGAATCAGGGCGCCATCTGGTTCTATGACGGCGTTGGGGGCGCCACACCTCAATCTCATCTCGACCGCTGGTGGGGAACTGCGGGCAGCGCAGCGCCGGTCACCGTGACTTGGACCGTGGATGTGGTGGAAAGCGACGAATACTACTTTGACCTCGATTTCGACAGCGTGGGCGCCGACCAGTCGTGGAGCTTGGCCAGCAACACGATCACCTACGATGGCCAAGGCATCTCCTTCGGCATCTTGCCCGGCAATTTGGTCAACTTGGGGACGGTGTCAGCCGGACTCCACACGATCTCGCTGTCCTTGATGCCTCCTCAGGAAGTCGGCATTCAAGGCGTCCAATTTCAGCTGGTCCCGTCCGTCTTAGGACTGCCCAATCCCCTCTCCAGCCAAACGGTGGAGCTCGACGCGGACTTTATTGCCGACTGGAACGAGGTCTACTACGCCACATCCACTCCATTCACGGTGTCCAGCGGCACTCTGCCTGACGTCGAGCACCTGATTGAATACTTCGCCCCCGCGCTGCACTTCGCCACCGACGGCGGCCAGCCGGAGCGATACGCGATGCCCATGGATGTGCTGGCGCCGCAGCCGGTCCTCGGCGGGACGGAGTCGATTTTCAGCGCCGCTCGAATTGTCGAGGCTCCGGGTAGCGTCGAATCGTTCTTGGACATGTCGCCGTGGGCCGAGGGCAACTACAACGCAAGCGATTCGAACGCGGCGGTCGGAGCAATTTATGCAAGCGTCTTGAGCGACAGCACTAGTCAACACTTGGCCATCAATTATTACTTCCACTACCCCCGCAGCAATTGGGCGGAGCATGGTGGCAGCAACACGCACGAAGGTGATTGGGAAGGGGCAACGGTCTACTTAGAGCTGATCGGCGGAGTCTGGTCGCCGGTGAGTTTGGCCATGGCGCAACACGAGGATTACTTTACCTACCTGAGCGGACTCGATGGCTTGGATGTGGTGGAATGGAATGACCTCTACGTCTCGGACCAGTCCGGCGTTCATCCGCATCTCTTTGTGGGCGCCGGCGGGCACGCCACCTACGCGTCTCGCGACACAACGATCTATTTTCGCGACGAGGTGCACGACGGCAGCGGCGTTGTGGAATTGCCATCGGGCGAGTTGTACGCATTGGAATACACTCCGCAGTCCAACGAGGTCCATTATCTGCCACGTCTCAACTCGTCGGGCAGCCCCGAGCTTGACTGGCTCCGCTTTAATGGCGGGTGGGGCCGGCCCAGTGCGGGAGTTCCGTTTGAGGGGATCTCGATTCTCGGCGGCAACAGCGGCCCCCGTGGCCCCGCGTTTCAGGGAGACGGCCAGCGGTGGCTCGACCCTTGGCAATGGACCACCGGCTACACCAATCATTCGAACGCAACGCCGGCTGTGGATTCCGATCCGCCTCTCGTCAACTTGACCGGATTGGTGGCTGGACAACTGCTTTCCACCAGCACCTACTTGGACTTGCTGGTTCAGGATGTCGGCGCCAGCGGTCTCTATCACCAAACCATTCTGGATGCCGCGCCCGAGGTGCTGCTGGCAGGCCCCGCCGCGACGGGCACCTCGATCTCCGGCGTGCCGCATCTGGTGGCCGCCGCGAATGGCGTGTTCACGTACCGCTACGAGTTGACGGGCGCGTTGCAGCCCGGTTCGCTGGAAATCCAACTGCTAGGCATCGGCGACATCGCCGGGAACGAGTTCTCCGCAGTGAACACGATTGTGGAGGTGGTGGAGATTCCCCTCGACACGACAAACGCCCCGCTGAGTCGTTGGTGGGCCACGGCCGGCGCCACCGAGCCACTGCCTGTCACCTGGAACGTGGAAGTCACCAAGCCCGGAAGCTACTACTTTGACGTCGACTTCGACAACCTGCTCGTTCCCGGCGCGCAGTCGTGGAGCGTCGCGAGCGACTTTGTGGTTGTCGACGGCGAGGCTCGCCAATTCGGGTTGGGCAACTTAGCAGACCTCGGATCTCTCGACGCTGGCATCCATCAGTTCACGTTCTACATGGCTGTGCCAGCGACGCCCGGCGTCCAGAAAATCCAGTTTCAACTGGTGCCCGAGAAATTCAATGTGCCCGACCAGTTCTCCTCGGACAAAGTGGAACTGTCGACCCAATTTGTCGCAGACTGGGCCGAGCAGCTCGTCGGCCAGGCCTTCCCGGTTGGGGGAGACAACTTGAGCGTTGGCGAGTTAATCAGTCAGTTCGCCCCCATCCTGCATTTTGCTCAGGGTGAGCGTTACGCCGTCCCCTTGGACGTGCTGGAACCGCAGCTCACATCGCAAGGAACGCTGGTTGCCCCGTTTGACCCCGCCCGCATTGAAGGCCAACTGGGCGACACAAACGCCTACCTCGCTATGTCGCCTTGGGCCACGGGACAGTACGACCTCGGGGTCTCGGGCGTCACCCCCGCCATCTATGCGAGCGTGCTGCAGAATGATGTCGGAGACGAGCTCGCCATCAACTACTACTTCCACTACTCCCGCAGCAATTGGGCGGAGCACGGCGGCACCAACACGCACGAAGGCGACTGGGAAGGCGCAACGATATTCTTCGCGTGGCAAAACGGCTCATGGACGCCCCAGACGGTGGCCGTGGCCCAACACGAGCGGCTGCCCATCTTCAAGTACTCAGGCATCGCCGACTACGTCGACGGAGTGGACAAAGCCTCCTGGAGTGACGTCTATGTGTCACAAAACGAGGGACTGCATCCGCATCTGTTTGTCGGCTTGGGTGGCCACGCCACCTACCTTGCCAGTGATGAGAGCTCGTGGCCCGCGCCTTCGCTTTTTTCCGCAACGGAGCGACACCAGGGGGACGGCGTGGCCGGCTCGCCCTACGTCGATTTGCGGGCTCTGGAGTACGTCCCTCGTTCCACCGACGTGCACTACTTGCCGCGAGTGGATTCGGCAAACAACGACCAACTGCCTTGGCTGCGTTTCAATGGCACCTGGGGAGCACCCGATACGGGTGAACCCGCGATTTCCAGCTCCGGGGACGATGGCCCACAAGGCCCCGTCTTCCAGGGCGGCGGACTACGATGGCTCGATCCGTGGAGTTGGGCCGCCAAAGCAGCCGCGGATGTCACGCCGCCAGGCGCTGCGGATGACACCACCTCGCCCGAGGCCACCGTTACGGGGCTCGTGGGGCAGCGGTATCTCGAACGCTCCGCCACCTATCTCGACGTCCAATTCCACGACGACATCAGTGGGCTGTTTCATGCCACGTTGCTCGACGGAGCGCCCGAAATCGAGCTGTTGGGTCCGGCGGCCGCGGGTGTCACCGTGGCGGCCGATCCCAGCCTCGTCGACGCCAACAATGGGACGTTCACCTACCGATACGCGCTGAAGGGGAATCTCCAAACGGGTGATCTCGAAATTCGCGTTATCCGAGGCAGCTTCTCCGATAACGCCGGCGTCCCCAATTCTCAGTTCACTCAGTTGGCCACCGTGTTCGACGCCGCGGACTTTCCACAACGAACGGTGATCGCGGTCGACTTTGACGGCGCCGTCCTTCCCGCGGAAACGCTGACGTCGCTTGGCTGGAGCGATGTCGGATTGGGAGCAACCCTATCGAGCTGGGAAGAACTGTTCACGGGCGGCCCGGTCGATTGGCGCGACTTCGATCACAACAACGTGGTTGACTCACGTGACGCCGACGAAGCGAAGCGACAGGTGATGGAGAAGGTCCGCCAAGACTTCTCTCCCTACGATGTCGAGATCATTGAGCACGACGAGCCACTCACATTGCTCGTGGACCAGCGACAGGCGTTCCACGATGCCCTGATCTATGTCAGTGGCGGCGTCTGCTCGGCGGCGTTGTCGAATCACCCGGCGTGCGTGGCGAACCCCAACGGCCTCGCTGACGGATCGCAATCCGAGCTTGCCTCCAACCTGTTTGACGACATTGCGATGGTCTTTGGCGGACAGTCGCTGCCGCCGCTTGGCAATGCCACCGCATCGCTGGGGCAATTGTATGTCAACCTCATCGCCCGCAACATCTCGCATGAGGCGGCACACACGTTTGGCCTCGAGCACGTCGCCGGGCCCGCCAATAGCTTTGATCTACCGCATGAGTTGATGAATGTGGAGCCACATGTCGACTATACCCACGACTTTGGATTCACGGATGTTGTGCTCGAGATCGACGGCGGCGGCGCACAGAATTCGCACGACGTGCTGACTCAAACGCTGGGCGTCAGCCCCGCAGCATGGGCGGCTGCGTTGAGGAATCGCGAAATCACCATTGTCGGCACATCCGCGGACAATCATTTCGTGATCGACGTCGACCCACAAGATGGATCGTGGCAGATCACCATCGACGGGCAGAATGTGGCACAACATGTGCAGCCCCAAAACCCCGACTTGTTGTCGCTCAATCCATTCTCGATCGACGCGCTGACGGTCATCGGCCGCGGCGGCAATGACACGCTTACCATCAACGGAACCATTACTGCCACCATAACCACGGACATTGACGACGACGCGCCCGTGGTCGGCAACCATGCGGCGACGTTGAGCGAAGGCCAGACGCTGGTGCTCGCCGCAGCGCACCTGTCGGCAACCGACGTGGACTCCGATGACGCCGCGTTGCAGTTCACGATCTCCGCCGCGCCGGCTCACGGAACGCTTTCGCTCAACGGCGTCGCACTGGCGGCGGGCCAGAGTTTCACGCAGGCACAGCTGGTCGCCGGCGAAGTTCGCTACGCCCACGACGGCTCGAACACCACCACAGACGCGTTCACCTTCACGGTCGTCGATCCCGCGGGCAACTCGGCGCCGGCCACCGATATGGCGCTGACGATCACGCCGGTCGACGACGACGCGCCCGTGGTCGGCAACCATGCGGCGACGTTGAGCGAAGGCCAGACGCTGGTGCTCGCCGCAGCGCACCTGTCGGCAACCGACGCGGACTCCGACGACGCCGCGTTGCAGTTCACGATCTCCGCCGCGCCGGCTCACGGCACACTGTCGCTCAACGGCGTCGCGCTAGCGGCGGGCCAGAGTTTCACCCAAGCCCAACTCGTCGCGGGCGATGTTCGCTACGCCCACGACGACTCGAACACCACGACGGATGCGTTCAGCTTCACCGTCGCCGATCCGGCGGGCAACTCGGCGCCGGCCACCAACATGGCGCTAACGATCACGCCCGTTGACGACGACGCGCCCGTGGTCGGCAACCATGCGGCGACGTTGAGCGAAGGCCAGACACTGGTGCTCGCCCCAGCGCACTTGTCCGCGACCGACGCGGACTCCGACGACGCCGCGTTGCAGTTCACAATCTCCGCCGCGCCGGCTCACGGCACGCTGTCGCTCAACGGCGTCGCGTTGGCGGCGGGACAGAGCTTCACCCAAGCGCAGCTCGTCGCGGGCGACGTTCGTT
>JAGQPF010000376.1 GCA_020426845.1 Planctomycetales bacterium | reverse complement strand
TGTCGCCCCTGTCGGGGCTTGTTGCGCGTGGGCGCACCACGGATCCCCGAGCTCGCGCTCGGGGCTAACTTCTGTCGCCCCTGTCGGGGCTTGTTGCGCGTGGGCGCACCACGGATCCCCGAGCTCGCGCTCGGGGCTAACTTCTGTCGCCCCTGTCGGGGCTTGTTGCGCGTGGGACCGACGCCGGTCCCCGAGCTCGCGCTCGGGGCTAACTTCTGTCGCCCCTGTCGGGTTGTTGCGTGTACGCACGACACTTGCGCGTGGGCGCGACACGGAGCCTTGAGCACAAGCTCAGGGACCCGAGCTAATCAAACGTCGCTTTGCGGCGGAGTATGTGATGGTAGTGCTGGGCGAATCGATGGGCCTCGTCGCGGACGTACTGCAGCAGCCGCAGGGCGAACGCATGGCGACTGATCCGTAGCGGCTCGGACTGGCCGGGTAGATACACCTCCTCCTCGCGCTTGGCGAGCGAGAGCAGCACCGGCGGCTTGATCTGCTGCTCGCGAAACGCGGCGCTGGCGGCGTTCAGCTGACCCTTGCCGCCGTCGATCAGCAGAATATCGGGAAACACCTCGTTCTCGTCGCTGAGGCGACGGAAGCGGCGACTCACCACCTCGTGGATGCTGCGAAAGTCGTCCACGCCCTGGACGTCCTTGATGCGGAACCGCCGGTAGCCGGGCTTGAACGGCAGTCCGTCGAGAAACTGGACCAAACTGGCAACGGTCTCGCCGCCACCCAAATGCGCGATGTCGACGCCCTCGATCGTGCGCGGCGTTTCGCTCAACTTGAGGATCTTGCGGAGTCCGGCAAGCCCCTTTTTCGGGTCGACATAAAACACCTCGGGCTGCGCATGCGTGTCGAGATCGCCGCGTTGATCGAGCGACTCGAGCATTTTGATTTCATCCCGCAGCCTCGCCGCTTGCTCGAACTGCAGCGTCTTGGAGGCCTCCAACATCTCTTCGCGGAGCTGCTTCAACAGCGTTTCCTTCTTGCCCTCCATGAACAGGTGCAGCCGGCGAATGTCCTTGCGGTACTCCTCCTTGCTGATTCGCAAGTTGCAGGGGGCGGTGCACTGGTCGATGCTGGCCAGCAGACAGGGACGGAACCATTGCCAGCGCTCGTCGCCTTCCTCGATGTCGAGGCTGCAGGTGCGAAACTTGAAGACGCGCTGCAGCACTTGCACGGCGCCTCGCAGCGCGCCGGCATTGGGGAACGGCCCGTAGAGCTTCGCGTTCTTGTCCCACGGCTCGCGAGTCACCTCGACGCGAGGAAAGTCCTCGCGCGACGTCACCATCAAGTAAGGGAAGGTCTTGTCGTCCTTCAGCTCCTTGTTGTGTTTGGGCTGAATGTCCTTGATCAGCCGGCTTTCCATCAGCAGCGCATCGACCTCGCTTTCGCACTCGACAAAGTCGATGTCGCAGATCTCGCAAACCCAGCTGGTCCGCTTCTCCTCGGCGGCGCCTTTGAGGAAATACGAGCTCGCTCGCGAGCGCAGGTTTTTCGCCTTGCCGACATAGATCACTCGGCCAGCCGAGTCCTTCATCAGGTAGACACCCGGGCACTGGGGGAACTCGCGGACCTTTTCGGCCGCGCGGCGAAACCCGTAGGCGTCGGCGCCGGGTGGCACGAATACTTCGTCGTCATGCGCTTCGGACATGATCTTTCCAGCTCGACGGCCCGGCCTTGGATGCGATGAAGAGGTTGATGGAAACGACCGAAATTCGGAATCGGCGGAATCGGCGCTCTACCCCAGCCGCCCGGCCGCCCGGCCGCCCGGCCGCTATTCGCCTTCCCGCAGAGACGCGACATCCAGCTCGACTCGGCGCCAAGCAAAGTGTTGCCAGCGCAGCATTCCCGCCAAGGCCGCGGTCAGCAGCGACTGGGCGGCACCGAAGACGGCTCCCGGCAAATAGCTCTCCCAGCCGTGCATGTACGACACGGTGGCGCCGACGATCGGCGCCAGCAGCAACAGCAGCACCACCAAGCAAACGTATCCGCCCAGCATCGAGACGACCAGCCCAAACCCCACCACTACATGAGGCACCACCAGCATCAGCGCGTCGGCGGCCGAAAGGAACAGTCCGAATTCGTTGTCCGCTCGGGCTCGAGCGACCTCGCGAATCAGCGGCACCACCGCCACCGATGCCGTGATGCCAAGCAGCGCACGCAGCGACAACGTCGCGTTCCAGGCCGCCGGCGCCGCCGGCACAATCGACCAACTGGCGCCGCGAAACAGCACGGCGGCCGACAAGCTGACCGGCGCCACCCAGACCACCACCTCGAACCAAGCAAAGAACTCCGGGCCCATCACCCGCTGGCAGACCAGCACGACCCCCACGGCCAACAGAGCCGCCGCCGGGACTTGAATCCGCCAGGGCAGGCTGCCCAGGCACGCCCAAACACACAACAAATTCAACAGACAAAAGCCGGTCGCCTCGAGCCAAATGCGGCTCCAGTACCGATGCCATTGGAGCTCCACGAGCGCCCCGGCCGCCAGACACGTGGCGCCGGCCAACAACACGGCGCCCGCGCGCCGGCCAGCGTTGCCGGTCGACGGCACCGAAGATCGGCCTGTTTTCCACGATCCGTCCGCGTCCATGTCAGGGTCTCATTCTCGGATGATGTCGAGCGGTCCACCGGGCCTCACAAGGGTCGCCTGCGATGGAGGCCCGATCCAGTCCACCGGTCACAGGCTGCGCAGAAAGCTAAGCAGATCGATCAGCTCGCGCTCGGTCAGCGGCTCGTCAAGCTGATGGCGATGCTTGGCGAAAATCGACTTCAGGTCCGGCGCCCGCCCATCGTGAAAGAAGGGCCCTCGCTGGCTCACGCCGCGCAGCGACGGTGGATTGAACTCGCGATGCCCAAGCTCGTCCTTCAATCCGACATCGTAGACCCGCGGTGACGTGAAGGTCGGCGGAGCATGGCAAGTGGCGCACTGCCGGTTTTCGAACACCGCCCGGCCTCGCGCCACCGACTCGGCGTCCAGCGCCTCCCGGGCCGCGTCCAGCGCAGGAGGAGGGGGCAGCGTCCCCAAGAATGCATTCAGCGCGGCCACGTCTCGTTCGCGCGGAGACTGATCGCTCTGCATCGTGTGCGTGATGCTGTTGGCGATCTGAGACGGCAAGTCTTTGGCGGAGCCGTTCCAGGCGAACGGCGCCGTGTCTCCCTTGCCGAGCAGCGAGAGCACCCGCTTGGGCGCGCCGAACGTGTTGAAATCGCTCAGGTTGTCGTTGCGCTGGCCGTTGGTGTGCCCGTCGGGATGGCAGCTGTGGCAGCTCATCCAACGATCGTGTGACAACTCTCCGTCATAAAACAGCCGCTCCCCGCGCTCGACCTGGCTCAGCTTGCGGATCGCTCCCAGCGGTATCGTGACGGTCACCTCGCGGCCGGCGATGTCCAGCAAGCTGATCGAGTCGTCGAACGTGTTGGCGATCGCCGCCCGCTTCCCATCCGCGGCAATCGCGATGGCCGTGGGACGCGCGCCGACTCGCAGCCGACCCAGGCTGAATTCTTCCTCGCGGCCGATGGCCAGCTCGCCGACACCGCCCAGCGTGACGATCGCGGTGCCGTCCGGTGCGATCGCCAGGCCCGCCGGGTCCGAGGTGGCGTTGCCCGCCTCGCCCAACGGGTGCATGTGGGCAAATCGGTAGATGTCGCCCGCCGGCTTCAGCATGGTGGCGACCGGAACATAGCGAAGATCGTTCGACATCAGCAGCCCCCAGTGCACATCGTTCCGCACCGTATTAGCCAAGTCGTTCAACATCTGATGCGCAATCACGACCTTGGTCCCGTCGACGCTCAGCGCCAGGCCGCGAATGTTGTGCGCCGGAAACTCTCGCTCATGCACGAACCGCCATTGCTCCAGATCCACCAATCCAAGCCGTCCGCCAAACGCGTCGCCGACCAACAGCTGACCGTTGGGCAACTGCAACAGACAACGCGGGGACCAAGGCAGGTCCAGCGTCCGAGTGGCCACACTCTCCTCCGCCAGTGCTGGCGCGGGCTCGGCGGGCAGCTGCTCCAAGGGCGGCAACCGATGCGGCAACCGATCGTTCGCATCCCGGCTCGATCCCAACTCAATGCGAGTCAGCCTTCGCGACCACAAGGAAGCGACAATCAACGTTCGCTCCTTAGTCACTAGCAGCCCCACCGGGTGCCTGGCCACGGCGAATTCGCCGCGCCGCTCGATTTGGTCCCCCGCGACGCGCAACAACACCACGCGATGCCGTTGTTCATCCGCCACGGCCAACGTCCGGTCATCCACCCAAACCATCGCCGATGGCCGGCCACCCAGCGGCAACTCGGCCACACTTCGCGACGCTGGCAAGTCCACGACGGACAACGTGCCCGATCGCTCGTTCGCTGTATAAGCCCAGCGTCCATCGCGGCTGAGACAAACGGCAACGGGATGCCGCAGCCCGGTTGGAGCGTCCTCGGGCAGCTCGGCGCGGCGCGGCGCCGCTTTCGCATGCGAGGGTCCGTAGGGGCCGTCCTGGCCAAGCCCGAACCGAGCCGGGAGCAGCGCCAACCACCCGACAACCAACGTAACTCCCACGTGGAGAACGGGCGTGAAATTTCGCGGCGGATTATCTCTCAAAAGGATGCGACGCTCCTCATTCGAAAGTCGGGGCGTGCTTCGCTCGCTGCCATTTCGATGCATCTTCCGCCTTCCTCCTGTTGGCTGTTGAAAAAGACCCGGTTGGCAAAATGCTGGTTCGATTGCCGGATCAGGGGTTTTTCAACGGCCACCTAGCTCACAGACCGGAACTGTATGGCTGCTCGAGTCGGATCGACCGCAGCACCAGCAATCCGTTGTTGGCCAAGCCGGTCGCCATCATTGTCAACTCATGCTCACCCGACGATGGCACGGCCAAAAAATACTCGTCCGAGTGAAACACTCCTTCACCTCCCGAGCCGCGAACGGTGCAGCGTTTCGACTGAGGTGCGGTTGATCGGCTGCCGATCGTCAGCTCGTACTCCGCGTCCCGCCAAGCGTCCTCCGCAGCGTATTCGATCACCACACGAAACACACCACCCCGGAGCACTCGAAATCGCCAGCGCGCCGTGCCCGCAGGCCCCCAGCGGACCAGCAAATCTTCGGCCGGCGACTCCTCCAACTCGACGGGGCCGCTCCGTTTTGCCAAACCCGCTCGCAAGAGCACACTGCCATCACCCTCTTGCATCACGACGACAGGCTCCTCGAGACTCACCGGCGGCAACGTCTCCTCCGGCAACACGGTAGGCGAATCTTGGGAGAGTTCGTCGGGACCGTCTCCTCCGGAGACAATCAACCACACCGAGATGGCAATCGCCAACAACGAAGTCGCGATCAACATCCGGCTCAACCACGGGCTGCCATCGGGGGCCGCGTCTTCCGCTTCATCAAGGTCCGCTTTCGGCTTCGAGCCGATGCTTCTGCCGATCGCCACTGGCGGCGCGATCGGTTGAACGTCCTCGACGGGGACTCCCAGCGGCTCATCGGGCGAGACCAACGTGGCCAGCGGCGCGGCCAGCGCCGCCTGACGAGCGAGCGCAGCGTCGTAGCTGGCCTTGGCGGCGGGGTCGAGCAAGCAGTCCCGCGCGTGCCGCACCTCCAACAACAGCGAGTCGCAGTAATGCTCCTCGGCCGTGCCTCGTTGGGCTTGCACCAACGACATGCGCTGGTCCGCAGCGGCCGAGATCATCGCCACATCCGACTCGCCGGGGCTCAGTCCCAAGAGCCGGTAATAGTCGGCCGGCTGAGCCGAGGCGGGTATGCCGAACCACTGGTAATAAGGGTCAAACGTCGCGTTCATGCACTCGATCGATGCGCTTCGATGCGCGTCGTGCTACTCGCCTTTGTGCTTGACGATCTCCGCCGGCAGCTTGGGATCGACGATGCCAATCACGCCGCGGCCTTCCTGAAGCCGAGCTTCGATATCGAAGACAAAATCCTCCTCGACTTCTTTCCAATGCGCCTCTCGAGTCTTGCGATCGGGCTCCTCGAGTGCGCGGACCAGCCGCATCCCGACTCCACGCGCCGGATCATCGGTGAACCACCAGGGGCTGAGCGGGATATTGGGGTCGGAGCCTTTCCAGCTCTCGGTGTCCGAGCCAAGCCGAGCGGCGACGCGGCACTCGGCAGCGGTCGACGCCCAGTGGCCGCCTTTAACCACGCGCGGATCTTGCTTGACCGGCCAGACAATCGCTTCGTCGCGTGACACTCGCTTGCCGCCAAACTTCTGGTAGCCATCCTCCAGCATCATGTCCAACACCCATTCGGCAGCGTTGCCGTGCATGTCGTACACGCCCCAGGCATTGGGCTTCTTGGTGCCCACCAAGTGCGGAGACTCCTCCGAGTTGCCGGCGTGCCAAGCGTAGGTGTCAAGCTCCTTCGCGTCGGCGCCAAAGCTATACGGCGTTTTCGCGCCGGCGTGGCAAGCGTGCTCCCATTCGGCCTCCGTCGGCAGCCGATAGAAGCGGCCGTTGCACAAGCTGAGCCACTTCGTGTACTGCCGCGCGGCATACTGAGTCATCGTCACGGCGGGCAGCCGCGGGTCTTCTCCCTTCTCGAAGGTGAACGTCGGCTCGTACAGCTTCGTCGGCACCGTGATCGCATCAAGCTCATTCAGCGCGTCGGTGAAATTGCTCGACTTGACGTACCGCTCGCCGGAGATCTTGAAATTCAGGAACAGCTCATGGAGCCCCATGAACTCCTTGTACTCTTGCCAGGTGACCTCATACTTGCCGATCCAAAACGGCGGCACCTCAACCTCGAAGACCGGCCCTTCCGATTCGCTCCGACCATCCTCCGACTCGGGACTGCCCACCCGAACCACGCCGCCGGGAACCGGCACCATCTCGAAGACCACCTCGGAGCCCGGCACCTTGTCGCGATAGGGCACCATAAAGCCCTGTTTCGTCTCGACGAACCGGCCCGAGGACGGCTTTTCCTTGACAATTCCCAGCGGCAACGCGTCTTCGGCGCGCACCGCAGTCGCCCGCACCGCGGTCGCCGCCAGGGCGCCGATCAAAAGCAAACAAAAGAGCCGGGTAAAGGTTCGCATCAGGAGTTCTCTCATCTTCACATCAATAATTGGCCGTCGTCTTTGCGAGCTATTTTAGTTCCCTGCCCACCATTTAGGCAAACGCAGCCAATTTGCGACGAGTTGCCGTCGAGCTGGTAAACTATTACCCAATAATTCGCCTCCAACAATTCGCCTCCAACAATTCGCCACCAATAATTCGCCACCAACATTTTCACCACCGGCCATCTGCTCCGGAGCTCCGCACCATGAAACCATTTCCCCGAGCCATCGCGATCATCGCCGCGTTTCTGTGCGTGGCACAACTCGCCACATGGGCGTCCGCGGACGAGAAGCTGAAAGTGCTGATCGTCGACGGCCAAAACAATCACGGCGTGTGGCCGAAAACAACGCAGATGATGAAACGATACCTGGAGGACACCAAGCGGTTCCAGGTCGACATCGCGACGACGGCGCCGAAGGGCAGCGATCCCGAATACAAGCCGACGTTCTCCAAGTACAACGTTGTGCTCTCCAATTACAATGGCGCCGCCTGGCCGCAGGCGACGCAGGAGGCGTTCGTCGACTACATGAAGCAAGGCGGCGGATTGGTGGTGGTGCACGCCGCCAACAATGCGTTTGGCGACTGGGACGAGTACAACAAGATCATCGGCTTGGGCGGCTGGGGAGGACGGACGGAGCGTTCGGGCCCTTACGTCTATCTGAACGACGAGGGCAAGCTGGTTCGCGACACCTCGCCCGGTCGCGGCGGACACCACGGCCCTCAACACCCCTTCACCGTGATCGTTCGCGACGGCGAGCACCCCATCACCAAGGGAATGCCGCGCGAGTGGCTTCACGTTCGCGACGAGCTCTACGACATGCTGCGCGGCCCTGCGGAGAACATGCAGGTGCTGGCCACTGCCTACGCCGACAAGGACAAGGGCGGCACTGGCCGGCACGAGCCGATGATTTTCACCGTCAGCTACGGCAAAGGCCGAGTGTTTCACACTCCGATGGGCCACGGCGACTACTCGCAGGAGTGCGTGGGCTTTATCACGACGCTGTTGCGCGGAACCGAATGGGCGGCCACGGGGAAAGTGACGCTGCCGATTCCCGACGATTTCCCGACCGCCGACAACATCTCGCAACGAGCCTTTGGCAACTGACGACTCATCATCGACGGACAGGTCCTTGTCACTCGCAAAGGACGGCGCTGACTTCGGGCGTCATCCGATCGGGCTGGCTGGCGCGTCGCTCGCGCTGCTGACTGTGGTGCTGTGGGGCGCCAACCCCGTCGCTGTCCGCTTCAGCCTCGACCGCCTGCCGCCGATCACCGTGTCGGGCATCCGATTTGCGCTGGCCAGTCTCGTGATGGCCCTGTGGTGCCTGACTGCGCGCTCGCCGTTCCGCATCCAGCGCGGACAATGGACCCCCATCTTCGTCTGTGGCATTCTGCTCTACCTGCAGATCGGGCTGTTCACGATCGGCTGCGCCTGGTCCAACGCCTCGCACACCTCCTTGATCGTCAACAGCTTCGCGCTGGGCGTTGTGCTGATCGAGCACTTCGTGACGCGCGCCGAGCGGCTGAACGCCATTCGCGCACGCGGCGTCGCGCTGGCCACCGCCGGTGTGCCGTTGGTGTTCCTGGCCGCCAGCGGCCCGAAGGCAGCCAGCAGCGAGGCGCCGAGCATTGTCGGCGACCTCGTGCTGCTGGGCAGCGGCATGTTGCTGAGCATCAAAGTCGTGTACACGAAGCGGGCCGTGCGGCGAGTGCCCTCGGGCACGCTAATCTTCTGGCATGACGTGATCGGCGCCGGACTGTTCCTGTTGACGGCCGCCTGCATCGAGCAAACGCCGCCAGGCCCTTGGGGATGGCCCTGCGTGCTCGGCCTTGCCTATCAGGGCCTGCTGGTGGCGGGCTTGTGCTTCGGCATTCAAGCCTACCTGCTGTCTCGGCACGCCGCGTCGCACGTGACCATGTTCAACTTCGCCACGCCGCTGGTCGGCGTCGCCGCCGGCGTGCTGTTTCGCGGTGAGCAGATGTCCGGCTGGCTGTTCGTCGCCGGACTGCTGGTGGCCACCGGCATTCTGATCGTCAATCGAGGAGATCAGCTGCTGGCGGCATTGTCCGGCTTGCGGCCGACAAACAAGTAGTAGGGCACGCGAATCAGCGGCATGTAGGGCACCTTGGCCCGATGCTCCTCGAACACGATCGGGTCGAAGTGCCGATGCAAGAAGGGCACGTGGTCCGGCGATGGGAACACGTTGTCGAAGCTAAACCACGTCGGCCAAAACGTGCGGGTGAACCAGCTATGCCGCTTGTGGTTGCTCGGCGGATGCTTTCGCGACACAAAAAAGTCGACGACGCCAATCACGCCGCCGGGCTTCAACATCGCCAGGGCATTTTCGATGGCGCCGAACCAATCCGGGATCATGGTCAGCGAGTAGGAGAAGGTGACGACATCCGCGCCACCCTCGGGCTGATAGATCGTCGCATCCGCCTCAATCGCCGAGGCGTTGGTCCAGCCGCGATCGTGGAACCGCCGCTCGGCAACTTCCAACAGCGAGGGCGAAAGGTCAACGACCTGGATGCGGTCGAGCAGTTTGGTGCGCTCGCCGAGAAACTCGATGTTGGCGCCGGTGCCGCCGCCGAGGTCGACCCAAGTGCCGCCTTCGGGCGGATCAATCGCCGCCCACAGCTCCTCGCGGCCCTTCAGCAGTCGCTTGCGAAAGTCGTCGTAAGCGTCCGCCTGACCCGAATAAAAGTTCTCCATCCGCGACGCGTGATCCTTGCCCCGGATGGGCTTCATCGTCAAATGGTAGAGGATCCGCAGATCGGACAGAAAACCCATTTGTCGTTCATTGGAGGGCGTGCGCGGGCAGGTCAACGGTCGATGATACGCCGCCTCGATTCACGGTCAAGTGGCCGATCCCACTTTGGGGAGTTCGTGGAAGTTCTCACGCAAAGCCGCGAAGACGCAAAGAACCAAAGATTGTGACCATCAATCCAGGCCATCGCGCCGCTCGCCCCATCCTTCCCTTTGCGTCTTTGCGACTTTGCGTGACACATTCTGCTGGATCGCACGGACAAACCTATGTAGCCTCCAAGTTCTCACGCAAAGCCGCGAAGACGCAAAGTACCAAAGATTGTGACATGACCGAGCAGAACAAGCCGACCACGAGCGCTAACAACGGCGACAAGAACACGACCCTCGCGGAACTGCGTGAGATCGTTCGCGAGTTTGTCGCCGAACGGGACTGGCAACAGTTTCACTCGCCGAAGAACCTGAGCATGTCGCTGACCATTGAAGCGGGCGAGTTGATGGAGCACTTTCAATGGCTCACCAACGAAGAGTCCAACCAGGTCGCGTGCGACCCCGAAGCGGTCGCCGCCGCGGGAGAGGAAATCGCCGACGTGCTCTGTTACTTGCTCGGGCTCGCCAATCAGCTGAACCTCGACCTGGCCGGCGCATTTCGCGACAAGATGGCAAAGAACCGCCTGAAATACCCAGCCGAGCAGTTTCGCGGCCGCTATCGCTGACGGCTCGGCCCTCCATCGCAGGGGAGGGACAAACATCATGGGTTGCGTTCACTCGCCGCCGCAGTGGACTGGCGGTTCCGCAAAACTAATGATCGTCCCGACGTCGACGTGAGAGCACTTCGATCGTGAAGCCGCCCGAGCGAACGCCTTGGGCGTCGACATGCAGCCAGTCGTTGAGGTCCTCGAAGGCGACGCGGACGCGATCTCCGATCTTGCCGCCTACATGAAGTGGCTCATTGCCCAGCTCGCCGTAGATCGTGTTTGCCTCAATCGCATTGACGGAGACCCAGATGTACTCCACGGTGTTGTCGCCAACAAACTTCGCCTTGACGTTGAAGCGATCATCGTCGCCGCGATTCTCGAACGCTGCCACAAACTCGGGCCAGCGTCTCCGCGCTTGATCCACCGCGCGGCGCATCTCCTCGTCGTCGACTGCCACCACAGGAGCGTAGTAGGGCTCGGCCAACGCCTGGCGCGGGCTTTGGTCGCGGAGCTTCTCGCAAGTCTGGGGATCAAACGGATAGATTCGGCCATTGGTCAAGTCGATCACGGCGAGACAATTCTCGTCGTCCGCCAGTTCGGCCAACAGTTGCCCAATCAGCCGGTCCACCGCGTCAAATCGCGGCTCGGTGTCGTCCATCCAGCTAATCAAATCGACCGACAGCCAGGCGTGGTGCTCGCGAACGGCTCGTGCGACGCGCTGGTCGTCAATTTCTTCCAGGACATCGGCTACATTGTCGAAATAGGGCGCTGGCGTATTGTGAATCGCCAGCAGCGCGGGCCAATAGAGGCACATGTAGGGAGACTCGTCGCCAAACAACGTCGGCAGCGACTCGTGCCGTTGTGGCTCGGGCGGCCGCGGTCCGCCCCACTGGCCATGGTGCAGGCCAAGCCCGCTGAGCCCCTCTTCGTCCTCTTCGTCGGCGATCTCGACCTCCGCGCCCCAGGCATCGGACGCCAGCCGCTGCAGAATGGCCGAGTCCAAATACCGCGACTCGCGCATCAACAGGACGATGGAGTGCATCGCCTCCTCGTCCTCGTCGTCCTGGTCGCGATCGGCCAGCTCGCGACGGTCGCGCCATGTCAGCACGGCTCCCGCGAGCAGACAGGCCGCCAACAAGCACCCGCCCGGGGACCAACTTGCCACAATGGAAATGCCGAGCAGGGTGATTGCTGCGCTGGCCTGAATCGCCGCGGACGCGGGCCGCGCCCAACGGCGTTCGTAAAACATGTCGCACACCGCCAGTGCGGCGGAGGCGAACAGCATCACCGGCACCCAGTCCAGGGCGCCGTCGGCGGCCAGCACGGATCCACGGCCGCAGGCGTAGCCACCGACCGCGACGAGAGCCATCAGCCAGATGGAGGCGTTTTGGATGCGCTCCGACCACTTCATGTCAAATTCCTGTCACTCACCGTACACACTGGATTACGAATGCAGCTTCATCCGCAGCAACTTGCCACGACATGTCGCGTACAGCCAGCCACGCTGGTCATCCACTGCACAATTGGTGAGCGTGTCCTCGGGTGTCTCTCGCCAGCCTAGCCAAACGCCCTGCGGCGAGATTACATGAATGCCTGGACGCGTGTCGAGCGTCTCGCTCGTGTTTCGCCGCGCATGCAAGCCCGCGGCGATCAACAGACGCCCGTCGCGGGCGACGCACATGCCGTCGCCGCTGCGGCCGGGATAGAAATTCACCAAGACGCGCTGCTGGCTGAGCTGGCCGCGGTCGTCCAGCGCAAATGCGCGCACGTCACGATGTCGGCCCTCGTCCGGATGCGCTTCGATCAGATAGAACGTGCGCCCATCGGGCGAGACGCCCATCCCGTTGGGCATGTGGACCTCGGGGGACTTCAACAGCTGGTGAAGCGTCCCGTCCGGATCGAGCCGATAGACGGCGTTGGGATTGGTTTGCTCACTGCCGGGTCGCGACGAGAAGAACAGCTGACCATGCTTTGTCAGCACGAGATCATTCGGCGCCGCCAACGGCTTGCCCTCGAACGCGTCGGCCAGCACCTCTCGCTTGCCGGACTCCAAATCCAATCGCGTCACGCAGCCTGCGCCGCCCTCGCACACGAGCAGCCGGCCGCGGGGATCGAACAACAGCCCGTTTGCCTTGTTGGTTCGCTCGCGAAACAACTCCAGCTTGCCGCCGCCGCGCCAGCGATAGATCTTTTCCGCCGCGACGTTCGTGAAGTAGACAGTGCCGTCGGGCGCGACGGCCGGGCCCTCCGTGAACGTCTGTTCGTCTCCCATCGAGGCGACGTCCGCCACGACCTCGACCGGCCCCAGGTGCTTGTCGGTCTCGAGCCCGACATAGCGTTCGGCCCCGTCAGCCACACCGGTGGCCTCGTCGGCGGCCTCCGCCCGGGCGGCGGGGAGCAGGCTCCCGAAGACGGCCGCTCCCAGAGCACTCAGGCCCTGTAGCTGAAACCGTCGGCGCGACCAAAGCGGGCGGCTACGGTGGAGATGAGCGCGACTCATCCAAGTCTCCGTGGTCGTGCTGTTTGGGGCTGAGAATTCACAATCAAAACACCGCCCGCTGCGGGTTCTCTCAGTATACCCATCTCGACCGGGAAGTGCCGTGTTTTGGCTCGCCGCGTCGTGTCACAGGCTGCCAGCCTGTGTTTATCGCGGTTTTGGCCGCCGGTTGCAGGCTGGCAGCCTGCGCCACGACGCGACGCGCACGCTCATCTCGTCGCCGTCAGCGTGCCCATCGATCGCTGGAGCTCAATCAGCGCCAACGCATAATCGGCGCGGCTGCGGAGGTAACGCCGCTCGGCGTCGGCCAGCCGGTCTTGCGAATTCAGCAGATCCGTCAGCAGCAGGCTGCCGTTCTGCCCCCGGGGCGGCAGCAACTCGCGGCGCTTCGTCAGCAGGTGCAGCTCCCGCGAGAATTGCAGCATCGCCGAGCGTTGGCGGGCGACGCGCTGATACGCAGTATGCAGTTGCCGCACGGCGTTGCCTACTTCGAGCCAGATTTGTTCGGTCTGCACTTGCAGTCGGTCCTGTGCCTGCGCGACCTCGAGACTGGCCCGGAGCTTGGCAGCCCGATCCGCGCGGCGTCCCAGTGCAGCTTGCCATTGGAATCCGACCGAGTACGACGGCTCGCCCTCCTTGAATTGGGCTGCAAACGCGTCGGCGATGTCGCTTTCGCCGCGCAGCCCCTTCACATAGGACTCCAGCACCAGCTTGAGATCGGGCAGCAGGTCGTTGTCGGCAACCTGGTTGCGCACCGCAGCCTGCCGCAGCTCCTGCATCGCCGCGGCGAAGTCCGGCCGATTGCTCATCGCCATGGCAAACGCCCCGCTTTGGTTGGACGGCACCAACTCGCGCGCTGGCTCGTCCGTGATCAAGAACTCGGTCGTCTCGCACTGACTCAGCTCGGGGCTGTTCACCAGATTGCGGAGCCGGGCCTGCAGATCCAACACCGCTCGGCGCGCATTCAGCAGGTCGCCTCGACGCGACTCGACGGCGCCGCCCGCGCGCAACAATTGCTCGACCGAGCCGTCGACGTTCTCCCGCAACCGGAGCTGATCCGAAACTCGCTCGGCCTGCATCACTAACCGTTGCTGAATGACCAGCTCGCCGCGAGCCACATAGAGATCCCAGTAGGTTGCCACCACATCCCGCAGTCGCTGTTGAAGCCGCGACAGGAACTCGCCGTCCGCGCGTGACGTCTCCAGTTCAGCAAGCACAATCGTGCTGCGATTGACCAACGTCCCGCGCCCGCGCAAGAGCGGCTGATCGTAGCGCAACAGCAGCTGCGTCTGCCCCTGATGGGGCGGCGAAAAGAATTGGGAGTTCGTGTTCTCGTAGCCGAGGTTCTGCGTCACCGACAAGTCGCCGCCCTGCAGGTTGCGGCGGCGCAAGCCAGCCTCCGTCAGGTAGTGCTCGCGGCGGAACCTCGCTCCGTTCGTGTCGAGCAGACTGCCAACGGGATCGGACGTGTCTCGCCAGGTTCCTGTCACCAGCGCGTTCCAGTCGAACTCCGCGGCGGCTTCGACAATTCGCGTCTGTTCCAGTCGCGGCGTGGCCGCGTCGACGCGTATCTGAAACGAATGCTGCAGCGTTTGCATCACCAGCGATTGAGCGGACAGCGGAACGGCATGCGAGGAAAACAGCGGAGCGCCGATCGCGCCCAGCCACCATGATTCGGGCGACACGGCTCGGGCTTGCCAGTCCTCGGGCTTGGGCCGGGCAGCATCCGGCAAGGGAGCCGCGGAGTTGGGCGCAGGTTCCGCCGCACCACGTTGTTGAGCCGTCGGCGCGGCCATCTCCGGTAGAGCCTGTTGCTGGCGCGGATCGGCCCAGGGCAGCACAGCGCCACGAGCCATCGCCCGAGGCGAAGCACCCGCGGAACTCGATCGATCGGATTGAGCCGGTCCACCGGGCCTCACAAGGGTCGCCTGCGATGGAGGCCCGATCGGTCCACCGGGCCTCACAAGGGGCGCCTGCGATGGAGGCCCGATCGTTTGAATCCCCGGATGCTCGGGAAAAGCAGGCGAGCGACCATCAGCCGCCGGGGCCGGCAATGGCAGATCGGGAAGCGTCGGCAGCGACTCAACCCACGCTGGAGGTGACTGGGACAGTGGCGGTTGCGCCAACCCGTCATTGGCATGGAAAAGCGCCAGTGCGATCGTGGCCATCAGCGCGCAGAACCCCCCGGGCACTTTCGTGCAGGGCAATTCCAGACGGTGCACGGGTCGTTCCATGGACACGATGTACGGCGCGAAGAAAGGACCCGGCCGGTCCGCCATCGCAGGCGACCCTTGTGAGGTCCGATGGTCGGGTTGGCGGGATGAATCCACCTCTTCCGTATCGCCTGATTGCGCGCTCGGCTGTGGGATCATTGCGAGGGTTTTGACGACATCAACCTGCCATGGCTGTCACGGGCATTGCGATCGTCACAACCCGAACTGGGGCGCACGTCACTATCGGCTCAGCAAGGAAACCCGAAGCGTTAGCGAGGGATCGCATCGGGAATCCGGTGTATCTCGACAGTTTGGCAAACTTTGCGGGCAACGCCTGCCGTGGCGACTATTCGGATTGCGCAAAATCGCGCGCACAACCAAACAGGGAGGCCGGTCCACCGACGCCGCAAGCAGCGCCGCAACTGCAAGCTATGGTTTGTTGCGCATCGACTGCGCGGGGGCGCCAGTTTGCGCTCCACTTCCCTGCCATGGAGCATCCAATGAATCAACGCACCGATCAATACACCGAAATGGATGACGTCAAAACGGTTTTCGATGCTCTGTTGGAGCTGGAGGCCACCGCACAATCCACCCAGCGTGGCGCGCCGCGGCAGCAATTGCGATCGAAAGTATCGATCCTCCCTGCCAACCCGGTGGATCGACCGGGCCACCGCTTGGAGGGCGTTTGTCAAAACGCCTCGAACACCGGCTGCCGCATCGTTTCCACGCTGCCTCCGATCGTGGGAAATGTCTATTGGCTGGAGTTTGACTCGTCCACCCAATTGGGCAAGCAATACGCGCGCTGTTGCCGCTGCCGCATGTTGCGGGAAGACATCTACGACGCTGGCTTTGCATTCTTTGTCCCCGTCCAGGTCGCCGATGGCTCGCACCATGACCTGTCCGAAATGGTCTAAGTGCTCATTACATCATGACAACCGCTCGCACCATGCCCGCAGCGTCATCGACCGGACCGACCGGACCACCGGGCCAGATCGCCAGTTCTGCGCGCGACATCGCAGCGCTGCTTACCGAGGCGGCTCGCGAGCGGCGCGACGACAGCGACTATTATCGCCACGCGATGGCGCTGGTCAGCGGCTGGCTCGATGCGCCGATCGTATTGCTGGACGTTCGCTCCGGCGGCCGCGTGCTCGAGTTGCAGCAGATCGAGACTAATAGCGGGGCAGACGACATTCTCTCCGCGCTGCAGGCGTTGCTGCTTGACACCGGCTCGTCGCGCCAGCCTTCGGTCCGTGAACTGAAGGACGCTCGTTTGTTGCTGCTGACGGCGCCGTTGGACCACGCTCGCGGCGGCCAAGCCGGCGCCATGCTGGTGGCGGTTCGCGAAGGCCGTGTTTCACCGTCGCAGTTGTTGCGCGAGCTGCAGTCTTTTGCCGCGCTGATGATGAGCCTGCGGGCCGCCAACGAGACGCAGCTCGCTCCTGCCAGCAACGTGCAACGGGCTCTCGAGCGGGCCTCGAAATACGAGTCGACCAAGGAGCTCGCCTTCTCGCTTGTCAACAGCCTCGCCCAGCGGCTGCAAATGCAACAGGTGACGCTGGGCGTCGTCAAGCAGAACCAAGTGCAACTGGAGGCGATCTCGGGCCTGGATCGCTTCTCGGCCGCGAGCCCCCGCGTGTCGCTGCTGCGCCAAGCGATGGGAGAGTGCTTGGACGCCGCGGCGCCGATCTGTGCCGACAACGAAACTCCCAACGCCCCTCGCCTGCACCTGCAGTATCGCAACGAGTGCGGCGCCGCAGTGCTTTCCGTGCCGCTCATGGTGGACAACGAGTGCACCGCCGTCGCCACTTTCGAGCGCGAGTCGGATCAGGCCTATGACGCCGCGGAGGTCGCGGAGATTCAGCAGATGGCTGGATCGTTCTCGCCGGCCATTCATCTGCTGAAGCGGCTCGACTCAGCGGGGGGCTCCGCGAAATTGCTGACCAAAGCGCGTCAGTCGCTTCCCGGCTCGGCCAATGCCCGACGCGTGCTGGCGATCGCCGTGACAACCGCTCTGCTGTGGTTCTGCTTCGGGACCCTGAGCTTTCAAGTCCGCTGTGACGGCGAGCTGGCCCCGGGCAACGCGCGCGTCGTCGCCGCGCCGTTCGATGGGGTGCTGATGGAGCTGCTCGTCCGCCCCGGAGACGCCGTGCAAGCCGGTCAGCCGATCGCGCGTCTCGACACTCGCGAGCTCACCTTGGAACGCGAACGGCTGCAATCCGAGCTAGTGGCCAAGCAGATGGAAATCAGCCAACGGCTGGGCGACCGCCAAAGCGAATTGGCCGCGTTGATCTCGGCGCAGGCAGAGGCGCTCGCCGCACAGTTGGCAGTGGCCGAGCAGCGGATCGAGCAGGCCGAGGTGCGTTCGACCGTCAACGGTGTCGTGCTCCGTGGCGATTGGGAGCAGCGAGTCGGTCAGCGAGTTGCCCATGGCGCTCCGCTGGTCGAAGTCGGCGACGGACTAAGCCGAGTTGAAATTCACATTCCCGAGCGACTGGCGACAGAGATCGACGCCGACATGCCGGCCCGCTTCGTGCCGTTGGCCGACCCCGCTCGCGCCGCCGCATGCCGAGTCACTCGAGTTCACCGCGCCGCCGAGCCGATCGAAGGCGCCACCGTGGTGCTGGCCGAGGCGGAGTTTGACGCGCCGCAAGACTGGGCGCCCGCCGGAATGCGTGGCGTCGTCCGCATCAACGCCGGTCCGCGTCGCGTGTGGTGGATCACGCTGCGGCCGCTGATTCAGTGGATTCAGCGAGGCTGGGCATGACGGCGACGACCGACCTGGCTGAACGGCTCCGCCATGCGCGATGCCAGGGCCGCGCCAACCTAAAATGCACGCGGTTGCTCGTTCGCGGCGAGCCTGTCTATGTCGTTCGCGATCCAATCACGTTCGACTCGCATCAGCTCAGCCGCAACGACTACCGGATCTTCGCCCGGCTCTCCAACCACACGACGTTGGGCGAGCTGTTCGAGACATTGTGCCAGGAAGGCAGCTTGACGCCGGATGACGAGCAACACTTCTATCGATTCGTCGTCCACCTGCAACAACTCGGACTGCTGAGTCTTCCAAACAACGGACAGCCGCTCTACCGCAGCCATCAGCGGCGGCGGCAAGCGCAATTGCGCAGCCACGCCAAAGGATTCCTGTTTACTCGAATCCCGTTGCTCAACCCCGACCCACTGCTGACTCGCACGGTTCGCTTCGTCCAGTGGATGTTCCAACCCGCGTTCGTCGTCGCTTGGGCCGCCTGCATGATGGCCTGTGGGTGGGCGTTGTTCTCTCGATGGAGTGAGTTCGTCCATCCGCTGGGAGGCATGCTCCAAGGCGAGACCGTCGTGACCCTCTGGGTAACGTTGCTGGGCCTGAAGGTGGTGCACGAGTTCGGTCACGCCTACGCCTGCAAACACTTTGGCGGCGAGGTGCCCGAGATGGGCGCCTACTTGATCGTCTTCAACCCCTGCGCGTACATGGACGCCAGCGCCGCTTGGTCGATGCCGCGCTGGCGACGCATCGTGATCAGTCTCGGCGGCATGTACTTCGAGTCGATGGTCGGCGCCCTGGCGGTGCTCGTGTGGTGCCTCACCGACGCGGGGATGGCCCACTCAGTGGCTCACCAAGTGGTGCTGATGTCGACCGCCGTCACGCTGCTGTTCAACGCCAATCCGCTGATGCGGTACGACGGCTACTACGTGCTGTGCGACCTGTTGGACCGGCCGAATCTACGGCGAGAGTCCAGTCAGGAATGCGGGCGAGCCCTCCGCTGGCTGCTGCTGGGAATGCGGCCCGAGTCATCGCTCCAGCCAAGCCTGTTGATCTACGGCGCCTGCGCGGCGGTTTACAAAACCGTTGTGATTGTTGCGCTCTGCGCCATTATTTCGCGGCGATTCATCTGGCTGGGCGTGGCGATGGCGGCGATGTTCCTGATCCAGACAGCCGGCGCCAGCTTCGTGTCAGCGTTCAAGTACCTCTGGTCGTCCGCCGACACATCCGCGATCCGCGGCCGAGCGCGGGTGGTGGCAGTCGCCATGGCCATCGCTCCCGTGGCGCTGTTGCTGCTGCCGATGCCCGGCGCGCCGACGGCGCCCGGCGCCCTGGCTCGCCAACACCAAACCCAAGTGCACGTTCGGCAAGGCGGTGTGCTGACGCAGGTCGCCGTTCGCGCCGGACAACGCGTCGCCGCCAATGAGACGCTGGCCACGCTCGCCGACCCCGCGGCGGATACAGCCATCCAGGAGGCGGCCGCCGAGCTGGAGCTGGCATTGGGCCAACACGCCATCTTGACCCGCGACCGCTCCCCGGACGCATTCGCTCTGGCCAGCCACATCGAGTTTCTCCAGGGCAAGCTCCAGCGAGCTCGTGAATCGCAGCGATTGCTGACGGCTCCCGCCCCCATCGGCGGCACTGTCGTCGATGTAGTCGAGTTGGACCGTCGCGGCGCGTTCCTGCAACCGGGCGCCTCGTTGGCCGAAATCGCCAACGGCCCATGGGTTGCGCACGTGCTGCTGACCGATGAGCAGATGTCGCAATGGCAGCCTGCCGTCGGCATGCCAGCATCGTGTCAGCTTGAGGCACTCCCCGCTCATTGGCTGCGCGGCGAGGTGATCGCCATCGCTTCGCACGGCTCGCGAGTCGTCCGCGACGCTCGCCTGACACAGCTTGGCGGAGGCTCCATCGCCGTAGCGCCGACGACGATGGAGGCGTTGGCGCCTCAATACGAAGTCGAGATCGCGCTCGATCCCGCCGACATCGAATCGCTGCCAGCCCACGAGCGGATCGCTCATGGCATGAAACTCTCCACCCGGCTCGTGGCGCCCGGTGGGCGAATGACGATCGGCGGCGAGTTGCTTCGCCGCGTCCGCCGCTCCCTGGAGCTGATGCTGAAGTCCTGACCGCCACGTCATCCAAATCCCACAGTACCTCTTCCAAGGTTCATCGAGGCTCGCCATGCTGCAGTTCGTTCAGACTCGACGCGGACAACTGAGCGTCTTCGCCATCATCGGCGCGTTGACAGGCAGCTACGTCTGGCGAAGCGGGGACGCCCCTCACGCTACTACCAACGAGCCGATGCCAACGACTCCCGTCACCGTCACCACAACTCCCAACCGGCCGGCAACACCCGCCTTTACGCCTCCCGGCGCGGATATCCCGTTGCTCCCTCCGGCCGAACAATCTCCGAGTTCTCGGGACAACGGATTGCTTGCCAACAAGTCGAGGCTCGACCCGGCCCTGCGGGCCGACCTCGGCCGGCAGCAGTTGTTGCATGGCGTGGCCATCCCCTGGCGCGAGGCAAACCTGGGGGCCGACGTTGCGCGAATCGTTGCCATTGTCCATGTCAAGGAAGGCGACGTTGTCGCCGCAGGACAACCGCTCATCGACTTCGACCGCAGCGAGACGTCCCAGCAATTGAATGTCGCGGCGGCGGCGGAGCGCGGAGCAGCCGCCGCCGTGCGACAAGCGGAGTTGGAGCTGTCGCTGGCGCGCTATCGCCAGGAGCAACTGGAAAGCGCCTTTCAAGCAGGCGCCAGCACCGCCGCCGAACGCCAAGAGGCGACGATCCGCTGGCAACAGTCCCAAGCGGCGCTGGACGTGGCGCGACACGCCGCAGACCAGGCAAGTGCGCAGCTGCAGCTGGCCAAGGTCGAGGACCAGCGCCGCACGCTGCGCGCCCCGTTCTCCGGCGTGGTGATGCGCATCGACGCCGTCGCGGGCGAAATTGTCGAACAACCCTCGAGCCTCATTCAACTCGCCGATCTGGGCCGGCTGCGGACGGAGCTGCAGCTTCCTGCCAGTTCCATGTCACAACTGAGGCTGCAGGCGCCCTGGCTGCTCCGCGCCGGCGCCCCGCTGAATGCCGACGTTCAAGCGCGGCTGATCGCCGTCGAGCCGCGCGTCAATCCCGTGACGCAAACGATCCGCGCCGTGTTTGAGATCCCTAACGAAGCGGGGCACCCCGCCGGCTTCTCCGTGCGGCTGCCTGCAGGCGCCAACGCCGGCCCGGAGAACGACGACAGCGCTCCCTGAGAGCCAGCGCCGATGTCGCGTGAAGATCGTTGTCGAAGCCCGAAGGCCTTCATCAAAGCCCGGGTGCTGCGTGACAATCGCGCGACGATCCTTGCCGAAGGCCAAAGGCCTTCATCAACGTAGCCCGGGGCATCGCCCCGGGTATGCCGCGTGACGGGTATGTCGCGTGATGATCGCGTGACGATCCTTGCCGAAGGCCAAAGGCCTTCATCAAGCCCGGGGCATCGCCCCGGGTATGCCGCGCGACGATCTTTGCCGAAGGCCAAAGGCCTTCATCAACGTAGCCCCGACACGCGATATGATCGCGGAAACGCCGGCACGCAGCACCCGGGGCGATGCCCCGGGCTACGATGAAGAAGGCCTTTGGCCTTCGATGAAACCATCGGGGCAGCCTATCCTGGGCTCAATCCGGCGCTCGCCCTGGGAACCGCCCCGGGTATGCCGCGTGATGATCGCGCGACGATCCTTGCCGAAGGCCAAAGGCCTTCATCAACGTGGGGCATCGCCCCGGGTATGCCGCGCGACGGGTATGTCGCGTGATGATCGCGCGACGATCCTTGCCGAAGGCCGAAGGCCTTCATCAACGTAGCCCGGGGCATCGCCCCGGGTATGCCGCGTGACGATCTTTGCGCCCGTGGAGACGGCGCGCACTTCGACGCGGTCAGCAGATCGTCGGCGATGCGGATGACGTCCGGCGTCGGCGAATCGCCACCCAGCCGGCGGCGGCGATCGCGATAAACACGAAGCTGACCCATTGGGAGATGGTCAGCGACGTGCCGAATCGCCCCGCCTCGTCCGTCCGCACCAGCTCGAGCAGAAAGCGGGTCAACGGGTAGAGCGTCAACAGCAACATCATCAACTCGCCGTCGTGTCGGCGGTAGGGATGCCACGCGATCAACAACAGGCAGAGCAGGGCGGCATTGACGGCGCTGTAGATCTGCGCTGGCCGAGTGGGCAGGCTGCGCGAGGGCAGCTGCTCCCAGTTCCAGCGCGCGTTGGAGCCCTTCGTTTCAATCACGACCATCGCGCGTTGGTCCGCCGACATGCGGGCGAACTGCAAGTCCCGGTCGCGCGGCAACACCAGCACACGGCTGCCGACCTCGACTCCCTGCTGTTGGGCCAAGCCGTCCTCGTCGACGCGCTCGACCATCAGCCCTTCATCCCCCGCCACGAACTGCGCGCCGAGCAGCTCGCCCGACTTCAGCTGACTCATGTAGGGGTGAGAGGCCTGCGGGAACCGCAGCGCCAACAGTTCGTTCTCGCAAGCGCCTCCGTGGCAACAGCCGTTGAGCAGGCAGCCAATTCGCCCCAACGCCAGCCCGAGAAACATCCCCGGGGCAATCAAGTCTCCCACTCGAAACAGGGACCAACGCTCGCGATAGGTGAAGTAGACCGTCCACAACAGGCCGCCGATCAGCGAGCCATAGACGACCAGACCGCCCTCAGTAAATCGCACGACGTTGGCAAGCGTCTCTTTCCAGGAGCCTGCCACTCGCAGCGTCTCCCAATATTGAATGACGTGAAAGACCCGGGCGCCAAGGATGCCGCAGACAAACATGCCGATCAACAGGCTCATCACGCGGTCGCTGTCGTAACCCATGTGTCGCGCTCGGTACAGCGTGAGCGCAAAGCCCGAGACGACGGCGGCGACCAGCATCACGCCATAGCCACGAATGGGCAGCCCCAGCGGAGTTTCGTCGGGTCCGCGCTCCTCCAAGAATGGCATCACCCATAGAGCGACCGCGGCCATGACAGCCAGCATCGGCAGAGATCCGATTGCCTCCTGCCGAGCTGCGGGGCGAATGACTGCCGTCAATAACACTCCGAGCGCAACGAGCCCGACCGCGCCCAACGCCCAACCGAGTCCGAAGATCGGCAGGCCGGCCACTTCATGGGGAATGCGAAAAACCGTTTGCAACATGCCAGCACCTGCTGCCCGTTCTCACCGGGAAGTTCCGTGAATATCAGTCGGCGTCAGCGTTAGTCGATGGGTTGCTAAGGACGCGGTTGTCAATCAGCCGCGTGGCGCCCACTCGCGCGGCGACAATTGCGACGGCCGAACGCAGTTCGCCAACGTCCTCCAGCGGCTCCAGGGTCTGGGCGTCGACAACGACCGCGTAGTCGATGTCACTGACGCCACCCTCGCGCAACGTCGTCTCCATGCAATTCGAAAGGCGGCGGCTGTCGCGTTCTCCGGCGGTCCATGCTTCCTGCGCGGCGAGCAGACAGCTCGGCACAGCCAGCGCCGTTTGCCGCTCCCCTTCGGAAAGGTATCGATTTCGGCTGCTCAAGGCCAGTCCATCCGGCTCCCGAACCGTCTCGCAGCTATGGATCGTGATCGGCACATTCAAATCCCGAGCCATGTGGCGAATGACCAGCAATTGTTGGTAATCCTTGAGGCCAAAGTAGGCGTCGTCGGTGGGCGCCAGGTGGAACAGCTTGAGCACAATGGTCGCGACGCCGGCAAAATGACCCGGGCGGCACTCTCCTTCCCAGCGTCTCGCCACCTCTGGCGGGGCGACCGCAGTCGTGCATCCCGCGGGGTACATCTCGTCGACCGAAGGCACAAAACAATAGGCCGCCCCGGCCGCTTCCAACGCCGTCAAGTCCGCATCCAAGGTGCGCGGATAGCGGTCGAGATCCTCGTTGGGTCCAAATTGAGTCGGGTTCACGAAGATTGTCGCAATGGCCAATTCATTTCGAGCCAAACAAGTTTCGACCAAGCTGAGATGGCCGGCGTGCAGCGCGCCCATGGTCGGCACCAATCCGGTGGTTCGCCCTCGCCGCCGACACTCCCAGACCAATTCGCGAAGGTTGTCACCGCTTTCCACCACCTCGACACGTTGCGCCGCCGGCAGCAGCGCCAACTGAGGATTCGCCACGCCACGGCGCTCTAACATCGCCCGCGCATGGGACTCGTCCAAGGCAACCCAGCGGCTGGAATCGGACAAGGAAAGATAAGTCGGCATGCGAGACAGGTTCCTTCAACGGGACGAGCGGAAGGTGAGATCCAATAGCTCCCGGGCGACGTTGGCAACGTGAGGAGCCCGATGTTGACTCGGGCTATTCTACGTCGACCAGGCGTGCCGCTGTCCCCAGAGCGGCGAAGGTGATCCGCTGAGACGCGGTTCCAAGCGTCGCATCCGAGGCGAACGCGATCGGACACTTCAGCGTTCGGGCAACTTGCAGCCCCAAACAGCCGTCGACGTAGGCAGTCGCGGGATCCGCCAACGAAATAACGCACCCCACTTGATCGCGGAGCAGCGCCGGCAACTCATTCGACGCGCCGTTGCTCGGCGCCGAGTCCAATTCACAGGCGATGAGCAACCGCGGCAATCGCGGCTTGGTTCTACGGAGCTCCGCCAGCCCCCGGGAATCCAGTTGCATCTGCAGAGCACCGTCGTGACCGAGTGCCACGCGGATCGGGGAGTCCACAGTGCGAACCAAGCCCTCCGGCAACTCATGTTGCAGCCGCGACTCGACTTCGTCCAACAAGGTGGAGAGCGGCTCGCCGGCCTGCTCGTGGTCCGCGACCAGCCACATTCCAACGGGCCTTTCCAAGGCAGCGTCGAGCGTTTGCAAGGTCGCACCAACCAACGGGTGCTCCCAATCGGGAGCGATGGCGGCGGCCGGCGCCAGCACAAAACGCCGCGCGAGCATCCACGGGTGGGGCACGAGCAGTCGCGGCTGCGCGATCACCTCCGCGTCGTACAGCAACAAGTCGAGATCGACTGTTCGCGAGCCCCACCGCACATCGCGACGGCGTCCCAACGTTGTTTCGACTTCCAGGAGCCGATCGAGCAACGGGAGCGGCGCCAGCTCGGTCGTCAGCAGCGCCACTCCGTTGACATAGTCGGGCGGACTCTCGCCAGCCGCAGGTCCGCCGGCCTCACCGGGCCTCACATCGGTCGCCTGCGATGCAGGCCCGACGGGTTTGCATCGAACCCAGTTGCTGCAACGATCGACTTGAATGCCGGATTGATCCAACATTCGCAGCGCTTGTTCCAGTGTGTTGCGGGAATCGCCAAGGTTGGCGCCGAGCCCGATCAAGCAGCGAGGCATAAGCAAGCAAGAACGAAAAGAGGGCGAGTCCTCATGACTCGCCCCAAGTGCATCCTACATGGGATGGGCGGGAGAAAATTGGGAGGGGACATCCGGTTCCCAGCACAACCGAAGTTGGGCTGTCGCAGTCGTTCCCGTCAGTTGCAGCCCTCCGAATTCTTATCGATCGGTGAATGTTCCGTGAAGCATGTCGCCCATTGTGCCAACGTCGCACAGCTTGTCAAGCAACCGCGTCATGAAAAACTTTTTTGATAGCGCTGGCGAATTTCGTTCGAACTTTCGTTGACACGTCGCTCGAATTTTGCTCACAGCCCAAGCAAAGCGCGTCGCGCGGACTTGGTGGCGCGATTGGTGGCGCCATTGGTGGCGCGATTGGTGGCGCGATTGGTTGCGCGATTGGCTGCGAGAAGTTGCGACGCGACGCATCAACCGCGCATCAACGGCGCATCATCGGCGCATCATCCGCGCATCAACACCACGTCCGTCAGCGCGCTTTGTCGCACATGGAAGCGAAGCAGGAACCACGCATGACTGCCCGATGAGTGGATCGGAAGCGCGGTCGTTGGCGAGCAGCAAGTCTGCGCTTATGCTTGACCGCGACGCAACGGCTGGCCGCAATACTTGCAGTATGACGCGTCCTCGTCGTGCGCCTCCGCGCGACTGCACCAAGGGCAAGGGGCCGGCAAAGCATGGCCCATCTTCTCCCGTTTGGTGGCGAGATACTCGGCGTTGTGTTGATTGGGCGCCGAGACCAGCGGCACCTGATCGACAACCTGCAGATCGAAGGCGGTGAAGTTGATGGCGTTCGTCTTTTTTGAGTTGTTGGTCAACAGCCGGACTTTGCGCAGGCCCAAATCCTTAAGGATCTGAATGCCGATGCCGTAGTCGCGCTCGTCGGCTTTGTAGCCCAGCGCCAAGTTGGCCTCGACGGTGTCGAGCCCTTGCTCCTGCAGCGCGTAAGCGCGAATCTTCTCGCGCAGTCCGATGCCTCGTCCCTCTTGGGGCAGATACAGCAGCACGCCCCGCCCGGCCTCGCTGATCATTTTCAGCGCCATGTGCAATTGGTCGCCGCAGTCGCAGCGCAGCGAGCTGATCAGGTCGCCCGTAAAGCAACTCGAGTGCACGCGCACCATCGTCGCCTGATCGGGATCGCCGACGTCTCCGTAAACCAACGCGATGGGCTGCTGCGACTCGTGCTGCACGGAGTAGATGATGATGCGGAACTCGCCGTACTGCGTCGGCAGCGCGGCCTCCGCCTCGCGAGCGATCAGCTTCTCGTTGACGCGTCGGTGAGCGATCAGCTGCTCGATCGAGATCATCTTCAGGTTGTGCTTGTCGGCGATGACCCGCAGCTCCTCTCGCGAGGCTCGCTCACCTTGCTCGTTGAGCACTTCACAGAGCACGCCCACGGGCTCCAAACCCGCCATGCGGGCCAGGTCGACGGTGGCCTCGGTGTGACCGGCGCGGCGCAGCACGCCACCCTCTTTGGCCAACAGCGGAAGCACATGGCCGGGCCGCACGAAGTCGCCCGCGACGCTTTGCGGATTGGCCGCCGTGCGAATCGTCAACGACCGCTCCTCGGCCGTAATCCCCGTCTTGACGCCGCGATGGTCGATCGGCGTCAAGTAAGCGGTTCCCAGCGGCGCGGTGTTCTGCTCGACGACCGGCATCAGCTGCAATCGCTGACACACCTCGGGCAGCAGCGGCATGCAGGGAATGCCCCGGCCGCTCATGATGAAGTTCAGCGTCTCGGGCGTCGCCTTCTCCGCGGCGCAGATGAAGTCGCCCTCGTTCTCGCGGTTCTCCGCGTCGACGACGATGATCACTTCGCCGCGGGCAATCGCGTCAACGGCCTCTTGAATCGTGGAGAAATCCTCGGGCATGAGCGGGGTCCCGGTCGCGTAACAAGACAGATGGAGAGTCAAAAGCGTATTATAGACGGCTGAGGGAAGTGACAATCCGTCGGCCCCTGGGAGCAGCCTCGAGCTGCCTCCGATTGCGCCGACGAGCTTCCGCAGACTGCGGCGATGTGGCAAATCCGTCGAGCGAGCGCATGTTGGACCGAGAAGAGTATGTCGAGCAGGGCTTTTTGTACGAGATGCTGCAGCAACGCCTGCCGATGAATCTCCCGTTGCAGGAGTTGTTGGCGCAGGTGGGGCACGAGCTGCTGGCGACCACCAAGCTGCCGATGGCCGTCAGCTTTCTGCAGTCCGAGCTCGTGCACAGCGGGCGAATGTGCGAGGCCATGTCGCGGCTCAGCCACTACTTTCATCCGTTCGCGACCTATGTGATCCGCGAGGCGGAGGACGACCGCGGGCGGATCGACTTTCTGATGGCCCTGCGAATTCTGGAGGCGGACGCCAAATACCGAGCGGCGGAGGTCAGCCCGCAAGGCATGTTTCTGTTCCAGTTCGAGACGCTCTGCCGCAACCATCTGAAGTACGACCCCGGCTTGGAGGCGATGGCCGGCGACCCGATTTTCGACGAGCACTGGCGGCATTGGATCCGAGTCGTCCGCCGGCAAGCGGGCATGATCGAATTGGCCGACATGGTCTACGTTCGCAGCGAGCTGTACGACGGGCCCAAGGACGACAGCTACCGGCCGCTGTTCGGGGCCAAGGAGGGCCGAATCGCCTTGGCCAACCGTCGCAAAGACCCGCTGTTCTTCTTCGCCGCGCTGCAACGACAGCTCGGTTATCCCAAGGTCCCGCGGCCACAACCCCCGGATCGCTCGATGGAGATGATCCCCGAGTTGCTCCGCCGCATGGAGCGGCTCGAAACGCGGATGAAAATGATTGAGGAGGAGCAGCGGGTCGGCGCCGCCGACCTCAGCCCCTATCTCCGTCCGGAGGATCGGCGGAAGGGCTCGTGACACCCAGTCGGGCGCCGAAAATCGTGGGGAAATCCGCCTTGATCGGCGTTTTCTACCATTCCCGTAGTTTTGGCCCCATGCTAAATTGCCAAACAGAAGACGTGTTCGTGCGGAAGCGACAATTTCTCGCTTCGGTTTCCGTTCACGCTTGGATGCATTCGAGGGATCCGTGGACTTCAGACTGAACGTCGACACCGAGACCATCAGCCAGCTGAGCCTGGAGGAGCCGACCTGTGTGACCAGTGTCACCTCGGTTCGGGATGTGCTTCGGGTGTTGCAACAGCACCGGGCGGGGTTTGTGCTGGTGGTCGACAACGAGCAGCTGCAGGGCATCTTCACCGAGCGAGACGCCTTGCGACATATGGCCACGGGCGAGGGACTGGATGAAGCCGTCTCCGCCGCCATGACCTCGGATGTAGTGCTGGTTGAGAAGACCGACACCGTCGCCAGCGCCATCGAAAAGATGGCTCGAGGCGGTTACCGACGGCTGCCGGTCGTCGACAATGGACGGCCACGGGGAGTGCTGGCCGTCTCCACGATTCTCCACTATCTCGTGGAGCACTTTCCCGAAGTTGTCTATACCTTGCCACCCCACCCGGACCATTCCCACCGCGACCGCGAGGGCGCCTAAGCTGCGTGTTGAACAGTGCCCGCTTGGTTGAGCCGCTGGTTGATCCGCTACTCGCTTGGCACTCGGCCTGACGCCGGGCGCCGCGAGCAACTTCAACAGCCTCCAAGTCCTGCTCAACGACGCCGGAGCTGCGGACGCCGACGGTTTCCCGCCATCTTTTTCGCCATGTTTTCGCCGTATTGCGTGACAAATCGCGCTCTGCTATTGGCCTTCCCCGACGCTCCTGCGATGATTCGCTCGGGATGCGCGATGTGTCCCACGCCCCGCGGGAAGCGCCCTCGTTTTTCACCGGGCCCGCTAGAGAAACGTTGAATTTGGCCCGCTTCACCCTGACCCCGGGCCGATCGTTCTCGTGATCGCCCCATGGCCTGATCGTTCCTTGGCCTGATCGTTCCTTGCGAGACTGAAATGTCGACAGAGACCCTTCCGAAGTCATCCAAATCCTCCGAGACCCTCCTGTCCGCGACCGTGCGCCTCTGCGGCGACTCGGGGGACGGCATGCAGCTGCTGGGCGGCCAGTTGACCAACACGTCCGCCGTGGCCGGCAACGACGTCGCCACCTTCCCGGACTATCCCGCGGAAATTCGGGCCCCGCGAGGAACCCAGGCGGGCGTCTCCGGCTTCCAGGTGCAGTTCGCCTCCGAAGAGATCTTCACGCCCGGCGACACGCTCAACGCCCTGGTCGCGATGAACCCCGCAGCGTTGATCACCAACCTCGCCGACCTCGAAAAGGGCGGCATCCTGATCGTCAACAACGAGAGCTTTGAGGAAAAGGATCTCAAGCTCGCCAAGCTGAACCACAATCCGCTCGAAGGCGACGAGCTGAATGACTACCGGCTGTTCAAAGTCCCGATGACCACGCTGACCCGGAAGGCAGTCGAGGAGTACGGACTGAGCACCAAGGACGCGGACAAGTGTCGCAACTTCTTTGCCATGGGCCTGGTCTACTGGCTGTACGGCCGCGAGCTGGACGCGACGCTCCGGTTCCTCGACGAGAAGTTCGTCCGCAAAGGCAAGCCCGAAGTCGCCGGCGCCAATGAGCGAGCGCTGCGGGCCGGCTGGTACTACGGCGAGACGACCGAGGCGTTTGTCAGCCATTACCATGTCGACAAAGCCCAGCTGCCTCCGGGCACGTACCGCAACGTCAACGGCAACCAAGCGCTAGCGTGGGGCTTGATCACCGCCGCGAAGCTCAGCAACAAGGAGCTGTTCCTCGGCTCGTACCCGATCACACCGGCCAGCGACATTCTCCACGAGCTCAGCCGACACAAGAACTTCGGCGTTCGCACCTTCCAGGCGGAGGACGAGATTGCCGCGATTTGCTCGACCATCGGCGCCGCCTTTGGCGGAGCCATGGCCATCACCACCTCCAGCGGCCCCGGCATCGCGCTCAAGGGCGAAGCGATGGGCCTGGGCGTGATGCTCGAGCTGCCGATGATCATCATCAATGTGCAGCGAGGCGGGCCGAGCACCGGGTTGCCGACCAAGACCGAGCAGGCGGACCTCTTCCAAGCGTTGTTCGGCCGCAACGGCGAGTGCCCGATGCCCGTGATCGCCACTCAGGGCCCCGCCGACTGCTTCGACGCAGCCCAGGACGCTTGGCGAATCGCAGCCAGCTACATGACACCCGTCATGCTGCTGTCCGACGGCTACATCGCCAACGGCTCCGAGCCATGGCGGATCCCCGACGCGGCCAGCCTGCCGAAAATTCCGATCAAGCACTACGACACGCCGCCCTCGGAGGAGCATCCCTTCCTGCCGTACAAGCGCGACGAGCGGCTTTCCCGACCGTGGGCGCTGCCGGGCACCAAGGGCCTGATGCATCGCGTCGGCGGCCTCGAGAAACAGAACGAGACGGGCAACGTCAGCTACGACCCGGACAATCACGAGTTCATGGTGCGGCTTCGCCAGGAGAAAACCGACAAGGTGGCCGACTCCATTCCCGAGGCCGTCGTCGAGGGCCCGGAGAACGGCGATTTGCTGGTCCTCTCCTGGGGCGGCACTTTCGGCGCCTGCAAGACCGCCTGCGCCCGCTCGCGGCAGGCCGGGCTTTCCGTCGCCCATTATCACCTGCGCTGGCTGAACCCCTTCCCGCGCAACCTCGAGTCCGTGCTGCGGCGCTACAAGACGGTGCTGGTGCCCGAGCTGAATATGGGCCAGCTGCGAACAGTGTTGCGTGGCAAGTTTCTGCTCGACATCAAGGGTTACAACAAGATCAAGGGCAAGCCGTTCGCGGTCTCCGAGTTGGTGGCGGTCATCAAGGACACCATCGAGTCCGCCTAGGAGCTGGGGAAGACGAGCTCTTCCCGATCCCCGATTGCGGCCCCAACGCGACGCGACGTTCACCTGATTCAATACACCTCGATCCGAAATTCGATCCGAAAATCGATCCTAAATCGAAACCATATCATGAGCACTGAACTCCCCGTTCTGAAGAGCACCGACTTTGCCAGCGACCAAGACATCCGCTGGTGCCCCGGCTGCGGCGACTACTCGATCCTGGCTCAGATGAAGAGCATGCTGCCTTCGCTCGGCGTGCCGCGCGAAAACCTCGTGTTCGTCTCGGGCATCGGCTGCTCCAGCCGATTTCCTTACTACATGAACACCTACGGCATTCACAGCATCCACGGCCGCGCCCCGGCCGTCGCCACCGGCCTGAAAGCCGTGCGCCCGGAGCTGCAGGTGTGGGTGATCACCGGCGACGGCGACGCGTTGAGCATCGGCGGCAACCACTTGATGCACTGCATCCGCCGCAACATGGACGTCAACATCGTGATGTTCAACAACCGCATCTACGGTCTGACGAAGGGTCAGTACTCGCCCACCTCTCCCTTGGGCAAGGTGACCAAGAGCACGCCCGTCGGCTCGATCGACAACCCGTTGCACCCGCTGTCGATCGCGATTGGCTGCGAGGGCACATTTGTCGCTCGCTCGATTGACTTCAACACCAAGCACCTCGGGGCAACGTTGAAGCGAGCCGCCGAGCATCGTGGCACCGCCTTCGTCGAGGTGTACCAGAACTGCAACATCTTCAACGACGGCGCCTGGAAGTACGCCACGGATCGCGACACCAAGGCCGAAACGACCATCGAGCTCGAACATGGCAAGCCGCTGATCTTCGGCAAGGATCGCAACAAGGGCATTCGCCTCAACGGCATGCAGCCCGAGGTGGTCGAGTTGGGCAAGGGCATCACCGAGGATGACCTGCTGTTCCACGACGAGAAGGCTCCCGAACCGACGCTCGCCTACCTGCTCAGCCGCATGCGATACCCCGAGTTCCCCGAGCCGATCGGCGTGTTCCGCGCCATCGACGCGCCGAAGTACGAGGTGGAGCTGAACCGCCAGATTGACCAAGCGCGGGAGAAACGCGGCGAGGGCGACCTCAACGCGCTGTTCAACGCTGGCGACACCTGGACGGTAAGCTAACTCCGTCAATGTTGAAACCATGGGTCGGACGCCGCCCCAAACTCGCGGTTGACCGCGAACAAGCGGCCTTGCCAACCCGAAAGCGTAGACTTGACGGTCAACTAACTCCGTCAATGTTGAAAC